>JAWODS010000072.1:0-4564 GCA_046483205.1 Armatimonadota bacterium
GGGCGCCAGGACTCGAACCTGGGACCTACGGATTAAAAGTCCGTTGCTCTACCAACTGAGCTACGCCCCCGGCAGGGACATTATACCGGACGGACGGGCGGGCGGGCGTTCTGCTGAACGATGCCGACCGCCCGGATCCCGAGCGGGGTCCGGCACGGGCCCGGGCGCCGCTTCACCGGAGCCCACGGGTATTGAACGGGCTGGCGTGGCGGCAAGCCCGTTCAATACCCGTGGGCGAGATCGAAAAGGAGCAGGTGACAGGACTGCTGGAGGCCGTCGAGGGTGGTGTCGGCATCGCCGGATGGCATGGCGGGATGGGCGATTCCTTCCGCCAGCAGACCCAATACCAGTTCATGGTCGGCGGCCAGTGGGTGGCACACCCCGGCGGCGTCATTGACTATGAGGTCAACATCATCTCTGACGATCCCATCGTCCGCGGGCTGTCAGACTTCGCCATGCACTCCGAGCAGTATTACATGCACGTGGATCCCGGCAACGAGGTCCTCGCCACCACCACCTTCAGCGGCGAGCACGCCCCGTGGATTGAGGGCACGGTGATGCCGGTGGTGTGGAAGCGCACCTACGGCACCGGCAGAGTGTTCTACAGCTCTCTGGGCCACGTCGCGGCGGATTTCGAGGTCCCCGAAGTCCTCGAGATCTTCACCCGCGGCGCCCAATGGGCCAGCCGGTGATACGAATGTGAATAGGGAGGGATAGCCCGTGCGCACTACGGCAGGTGCTGATGACCCTGAAACAATCCCGAGGGAGAACAAAGACAATATTCTCCCGCTGTGGGCTGTTGTGATTCTCTATGTGCTCCTGTGGTTCATATGTTTCTCCTTTCATATTCATGAAAGCATCACACTAGGTCTCGTTTTAGTGGTCATCATTTTGTTTATCGTGCTGGTTTTGGGTTACCAGCTCGACCTACGCAGAGTGCCGCAGACGAAAGTTGCACAAACTCTTGGCTGTCTAATTGGGTTGTCGCTGCTTGCGCTTCCGTTTTCAGCACGTTATTTGTCCGAGCTCAACATGGTATCAGTCGAAGCTCATATCAATCTCGGGCTACTATTGGCAGCCCTGCTCGGGGCCCTAATTGCCTATTACGAGCTTCGCAGCCACCGCCAGGCCGAGCGCCGCAAGTTCCTCACAGACCTGTATTCCGACCTTTTCGGTGAACCTGACCTTCGCGACATTTACTACAAGATCGAACGCGGCGACTTTGAGTTCACTCTGGGTGCGTTCGAAAAGGCTGCGGAGAATAGGAAGAAACAGTCAAACTCTGCAAAGGAAGATCACGAAGACGAGCACGACGAACACGCCATAGACCGGCTTCTGGCCCTTGCGAACCTTGTCTGCGGACACTACGCGGACAACGTCCTCACCCCGGAAGACATGCGGCACTTCGAGTACGAGTTCCGCGTCATCTGGCGAAATCCACAGGTCCGGGCGTATCTGAAATACCTCGAGCGCATCTACGCGGTCATGGGTGTAGAGCCTCCGAAGAACGGCGATAACAAACGAGCCTTCCCGCACTTCCGCAAATACTGCCGTGAGCAGTTTAAGACACCTGTACGAAAACGCGCTCCCAAGTGGGAGCAGAACACCCTCGAAATCAATCTGCGCTACCTAAGAGAAAAGATACAACGATACTATAACCACTCCAATATCCGGAATTTCCGTGCCCTTTGGGAGCAAATTGAGAACCACATCCGCTTCAGCAAAGCCGGTAACCCGCTGGCGAAAACATTGAGCCGGGTGAGTACTGATATTCAGGAACAGCCCCACACCGATCTTTACGGCAGGCTGCTGGCGGCGTTGTGTAACGAAGATTCAGAGATGGTAGTCCGACAGGCACTCGAAACGCTTTCAGAACTCTTCAAGTGGGCGTACGGAGTGGAGCCGATTCGAACAGCGTGCCGAACTGTGGGGTGGTCTGAGGCGGCACGTTTTCTTGAGTCACGGGCGGCGTGTGCTCCCCAAAGGGTCAAATGTCTATGGTTCATCGGCGTGGTGCATTATGTTGATCAAATGCAGGGAAGATCCTTTGCGCATAGGCTGCAAGAACGGTCAAGATGGGACCCTGGCTTAACCGATGCATGTCTGCAAATCACCCGGCAAGCTAAAACCTATCTGAAAGATAAGGTCGCAGGTGAACTAAACAATGATGATACCACAGTTCAACTGGGGCAGAACTGGTCCGAACAGACTCGCCTTCTTTGGTACAATGCCGCGGTGATGTCACTCCAGCATCATCCAAACCAGAGCGCCTCACGCGATTTGTTTGGTTCGCTTTTGGATCACTTGAAGGATCTCACCCAAGAAGAGCTCAATGTGTGGAAAACTGAAGATGGAAAGGTACTTCACTTTGATGAAAACGCTCTTTGTCAACAGTCCAATACATCAACCTTTTTGCAGCATTGCTCCGCTCAACGCTACACGGCGGGCTGCACTTACAACGTTGAATTCCTCGACAATCCGCTCGAGATACTCAATTTAGGCAATACCTTCGGAAGCTGTCTGCGGCTCGGTGGGGAGGAGACGGACAAGCTGCTTGGATGGGCGACAAACTGCACCATCCGGGTCGTCGTTGTGCGCGACAAGAGCGATAAAACGCAGACGGATAAAAAAGGCAGAATCGTCGGGCGCAGGACGATCGGCCTATCTGTGGAACCCGATCATGGCGGGATTTTGCAGGCTCCGACATATCCGCCTGATGACCCGGCGATCAAAGAGGTCATTGACAAATTCCTCGAAGATTTCCCGCAAGATCCGGATCTCAAATTGACACGGCAGGGCATCGTGCGTGATACGTGCGCCCCGGCGTATGCGGAGTGGGTGACACTTCCGGTGTTTTCTGGGATGGAGCGTGGTCAAGGCGGCTCATAGGGCTGATTGTGTTTTTGAGGGCACGTCCACGGCAGGTATCTGCGTGGGGAACGGGGAAGTAACAGACCGGTAGGTTTTGTGTGGCCGGGTGATGGTCAGCAGCGACAGCGTGCCGCGGTGACGGGGGAGGATGGCTCGCCTGCGGGGCGGATACGTGACAGTGTGTTTCTGGGGGAACGGATATGTACTGTTCAAACTGTGGTTATGCCCTGAACGACCTCGAAAAAGTGTGCCCGCGCTGCAAAACGCCGGTGCCGCAGGATGGCGCGAAATCGTCAGGTGCCTCCGGCGGGCCGGTTGATATCTCCGTTGATGATTTCGATGATGACTCCGATGCCGGCTGGAGTGCCTTCGACCAGCGCCCGGCGGCAAAACAGCCCCCTCAGCAGTACGCCCCGCAGCAGTCTCAGCAGCCGAAGCCCTATCCGCCTCAGCCGGCCCCGCCCGGATACGCTCAGGACAACACCTCCGGCATGGACACCACCGTGCCGCCAGAGGTGCAGAACATGGGCTTTAGCTGGGGCGCCTTCGGGCTGACGTGGATATGGGGAATCGGCAACCAGGTGTGGATCGCCTTCCTGGGATTTTTGATCGGGCTGGTCCCGTACCTCGGCGCTATTGGGAACCTCGTTTTTTACATCTGGCTGGGGATGAATGGCCACGAGCTGGCGTGGAAGAAGCGCCGCTTCGACAGCCTGGAGCAGTTTCAATCCACCATGAGAGTGTGGAACACCTGGGGCCTGGTGATGTTCATCGCCAGCATCGTGCTCATGGGTGCCGTCATGATTATCGCAATCTCCCTGGGTGTGATGGAGGAGATATAGCCGCGGCAGGATGATAGTCGCCGCCGGGTATGGGCATGACGACATGCGGGTAAAGAGACAGCCTGAAAGTAGATAAAGGAAAATAGGACATAGGAGAGAAGGAATAATCATATAGCACAATCCAGCGCGGATGGGGAGGAGGTAACGGGGGCGCAAGCAGCAGAAGCCGTTGCCGTTGGTGTGTTTTTGGGCGTGGATATTGAATCTGCCGCACAACGTCAGAGGAGGACCATCATGCAGCGTAAAGGTTTTACTCTCATCGAGCTTCTGGTCGTCATTGCGATCATCGCCATTCTCGCTGCGATTCTTTTCCCCGTCTTCGCCCGGGCGCGGGAGAAGGCGCGAGAAGCGTCATGTCTGTCCAACGTCAAGCAGATCACGCTGGGCCTGAAGATGTATGTGGATGATCATAACGGCTGGTATCCGCTGGCATACTATTACGGCAGTGACCTCTCCGGCGGCGGGATGTCATGGGCGATGGCCGTCAATCCCTACGTCAAGCAGAAGATGGAATCGGGTATCTGGTGGTGCCCGAGTTCGGACCTGAAAAAATTCAGTCTGAACGGGCACTCCGCCTATGTTCACTACGGCCTCAACGCGCACATTGACTGGAAAAATATCCCTCCGTCAACGCACGAGACCAACATTGACCAGCCGTCAATGAAGGTCGCGATCGGGGAGACGAAATACCACCGCACCTGGGGCGGCATAGACGAGTGGTACGGGTACTATAACTGGTTCGGCTTCACCTCCAGCCACACTCGTTACGATCACGACGGGCGGCAGAACCTGGGCTTCTGCGACGGTCACGCGAAGAATGCCAGTCAACAGCAGGCCCTCGGAAGCGATTA
>JAWODS010000100.1:0-4322 GCA_046483205.1 Armatimonadota bacterium
AACACCATCTATATAAAGTACTACATCTCCACCTTCTTGATATGTAGCTGCCACATGATGCCATGTTCCCACGTTTAACGATTGATCATGTATAAAATATTCATATTCTGTTCCGCTAGATATATGGAAACATAGTTTATTGTTTGATATACGTAATTCCCAGTTTCTATCTACCATTGGTCCAGAAAATCCAACAAGTGAATATCCTCCTTCAGAATTGATTTTTACCCAGCCTTGAACCGTTAACTCTGGAATCCCAGAAAAATCATCGCTTGCTTCAACTCGCACATAGTCATCCTGTCCATCGAACTTCAACGCATACGTACCCTCAACCATAACCGCACGCCCATACGGTATGCTCACCACAAGTTCGGCGATGTGCTGAAGAAGGGCGAGGCGATCAGCAACCAGGCGATTTTCTTCAACACCGACAGCGCCGAAAACGCGGACTTCGACCTGCGGCGGCTGAACCAGGATGCCTGCATGATTACCGAAAACCGGGAACCTCTGGGCTTTTTCTTCACCGCCCCCGGCAGCATTGATCTGCCCGCACAACTGGCGACAGATGCGCCGATGGGGTATCTCTCGGAGGATGCAATCGCCCTCTGTGACGCCAGCCGCGCCGGCGCAATATCGGCGGATGTGCCCGTGGACATGCAGATCGACTTCCGCACACAAGCCCTGCACGTGATGGCCGATGGACAGGCGGCGATCACCGTCGGTGACATCACACAGACGATCGAGGGCGAGGGGGACATTGACCTCGGTGAGATGGCTGACACCATCCGGCGGGCGTGGCACCCGGCCTTTGACAAGCTGGCTGGCCGCTGCACAAGTGCCCGGCCGGGTGGGGGAGTGGGCGGCACCATCGAAAACATGGCCCGCGCGTGGAGTGTCGAGGGAATCGAACACGACGGCGAAATGCAGAAGACGCTCGAAGTGAAGGCCACGGATGTGGATGGTGACGGTGCGGAAGAGCAGCTCGCCATCCGCGGCCGCTTTTTGAGCTGTATCGACAGTGACGGCACCCTCATGTGGGAGTTTGACGGCAACGATGAGCTGTATTCTCTCTCTGCCTATGACACCAACGGCGACGGCACGCAGGAAATCTTCGTCGGCGGTAAAGACAGGCACCTGTACATGCTGTCGGCGGTGGGCGAGCTCCTGCATGACCACGAAATCCAGACATATCTCCGCTCCACCCGCACCACCATCCACGAGCCGCGGTTGGATGATGTGCTGGTGCGCGATTATGACGGTGACGGCGACTGGGAAGCGGGCCTGGGCACCGTGGACGGCTTCACACAGATGATAGACCATAACTTCGAGCAGCAGTGGATCTTTGGTGAAACCAATCACGGGACCACCGAGTTCCAGGCCCTGGACTGCAACCACGACGGCGTGCTCGACCTGGTGGTGGGGAACCGGTATGGCAAGATGTACGTCTTTGACATCAAGACCGGCGATCCGATCGCCTTCGTTCGGTCGGAGCTGGGTGACTGCCAGATCGAGGCCGCTGATATAGACGGTGACGACAGCGTGGAGCTGATCAACGGCTCGGCCACCGGGGCGTTTGTCTGCGAGGATTTCGACAAAAATAAGACGGACTGGCTCTTCCCGAACTACGGCTACCGGGTGCGCGACATTAAGACCGCCGATTTCACCGGTGACGAAAAGCTGGAGGTCGCCATCGCCTCTGACACCGAGTACGTCTATATCGTGTCGGCCACCGGCGAGCAGCTTTCACAGCGCAACCTCCATTCGGCCGTGCTGGACCTGGCGGTCGTGCCGACTGACGAGGGCAATCTGCTGGCGGCCGGGTGCCTGGACGGGATGGTCTATTTGCTGGACGGGTCCCTGGAAATCATTGGACAGTTTCCGCTGGCCTTCCAGGTCAACTGGGTGGAGGCCGCTGGTGACGGAGCGGCAATCGTGGCAGGGACCGAAGACGGTCGTGTGGTGAAATTGCGAATCAAATAGACGGATCCAGGGGTGAAAAATCATGCGTCGCACACTTGCGATTTTCGTGGTGGCGCTTGTGGTGGGAGTGATGATGATGACGGATTGTACGACTGCAGCGCAGGAGACAGCCGCAGAAGATGTCATCGACCTTCCGGAAGCGGACACAGACGGGCAGATGTCGGTGGAGGAGGCCATCAGCCGGCGGCGGTCGGTCCGCAGTTTCAGCGCCAAAGAGCTGAGCATCCAGCAGATCGGCCAGCTCGCATGGGCCGCCCAGGGCATCACCGAGCCATCGCAGGGCCTTCGTGCCGCCCCCTCAGCCGGAGCGACCTATCCGCTGGAAGTGTACCTGGTCACAACGGACGGGCTGTATCAGTACCGGCCCGAGGGCCACAGCCTCCTGCAGATCGGCACCGACGATCTTCGCCAGCCGCTTGCAGCCGCTGCTCTGGGCCAGGAATGGGTCTCTGAGGCGAATGTTAATATTGTGATTGCGGGCGTCTATGAGCGCACCGCAGGCAGGTATGGGGACCGCGCCCGGCGATATGTCCACATGGAGGCGGGACACGCCGCGGAGAATATCCTCCTGCAGGCCGTTGCACTGGGCCTCGGTGCCGTCCCAGTGGGGGCCTTTGATGACGACGGGGTCGCGGAGGTCCTGGACCTGGCCGCTGATGAGGCGCCCCTGTACATCATCCCCGTCGGATATCCTGAATGAGCACAACTGTTGATCAAGGGAGGAACGCCGTGAGATTGACATCAGTCGTGGCGGCTGTTGTGCTGTGTGTATGTACAGCATTCTGTGGACCGCATTTTGTAAATGTCACCAAAGACGCCGGGATTTCCGGTGACGGTGCGGCAGCCTGGTGTGATTATGACGGCGACGGCCTGGTTGACGTGTATATTTCCGGGCGCCTGTTTCACAACGACGGTAACGGCACCTTCACAGCCGTCAACGAACAGGCGGGGCTTCCGAAGCTCGGCAATGGCGCGACCTGGGGCGATGCCGACAACGACGGCGATCCGGACCTGTTCATCTGGGCCGGGCCGGGGCATCTATTCATTAACAACGGTGACGGCACCTTCACCGACGCCAGTGACGACATCCCCGACATCAGTGACATCGAGTCACGGGGCGCAGCCTGGGTGGACATCAACCTCGATGGCTTTCTGGACCTGTACATAGGGGGGTACGAAACCTGGCAGGAAGAGGTCTATCCGGACATCATCTTCATCAACCGGGGAAATGCCACCTTCCGCGAACACTGGCGGCAGTCGAAGCAGGAGAAGCTGTCAGCCCGTGGTGTGACCTGCGCGGATTTTGACGAAGACGGCGACTCCGACATCTATGTATCCAACTACCGCCTGCAGCCCAACCTGCTGTGGCGCAATGACGGCAATATGGACATCGTCAACGTCTCCGATACGTACGGCGTAATGGGCAACCCGAAATCGTTCATCAAGTACACCGGTGGCATCAGCTATCCCGTGTGCGGTCACACCATCGGCTCGGCGTGGGGAGACCTGGACAATGACGGGCACCTGGACCTGTTCGTCGGCAATTTCAGCCACCCGCCCGATTACCAGGACCGGCCACAGTTCTTGAAAAATGACGGGCCGCCCGATTATCATTTCACCGACAGAAGCGATGGAGCGGGTCTGAAATGGCAGGAGTCATACGCCAGCCCGGCTTTTGGCGATTATGACAACGACGGCGATCTTGATTTGTTCTTCTCAACCGTCTATGGTGGCGATCACTGTGTTTTATACCGCAATGACGGCGACTGGCACTTCACGGATGTCACCGCCGACGCGGGCATTCAGGGCGCAAAGACCTACCAGGCCGCATGGGCGGATTATGACAATGACGGCGACCTGGACCTGCTGACCGCCGGGAAGCTGTACGAAAACCGCACCGATGGCGGCCACTGGTTGAAGCTGAAGCTGGAGGCGGTGGGGCCGGAGATCGGGACACAGGTGCGCATTTCTCTCGGTGACCGCATCCTGACCCGCCAGGTGGCCAGCTCAACGGGCGAGGGAAACCAGAACGATCCAGTGGTGCATTTCGGCCTTGGCTCCCACAGCGACAGCGTCACCGCTGAAATCACCTGGCCCGACGGGAGCAAACAGAGCGTCACCTGCCAGCCAGACGTAACTGTCACCGTCCGCCAGGCGGGGCCGTGACTCCGCGCGCCCCCGCCGCTTTTTCGAGCGGAGGGTGCCCAATTGCCGCATATCCGGCAGCTCCCAGCCCGAGGCAATGTTTAGGACGCAACGTCATTATCATCATTCTCTGTCACACGTGAGGTCAATGCATGGAATACGACCGCCTCGAACCACAGCTTGCGATGTATCGCCCG
>JAWODS010000132.1:0-33389 GCA_046483205.1 Armatimonadota bacterium
GATGCTCATATCATCGGATTTGTAATCCCGGATGCGGGCGCTGAAGCCGTGGATCTTCACCGCCCGCATCCGGGATTACAAATCCGATGATATGAGCATCGGCCCGGTCGAAAATCAGATCCCCGGAAAGGGTATTCTGGATGTCAAAGCCTACTACAACGCCCTCGCCCGCATCGAGGGCCTAGACTGGGTGACCGTGGAGATGGTTGGTTCCAAAGATTTCACCGCTGACGAGGTCCAGCGCGTCATCGAAGAGACCTACGATAAGCTGCGAGATTACCAGCTCGGAGCCCATCTGCCCGAGGACGAAAAGAAGGAAGAGCAGTAGGACCTGGGAAGTCGCTCACTTTCATGGAGAACAACCCGCCTGACACAATCACCGGGCCATGGAACTACGCGGATGCGGCGAAGCTGACATTATTGCTGTATTTTTTCGGGTATGCCGGCGGTCTGGTGGCGAACATCTGGTTTCTGGTCCAGGCTCGCCGGTGTGAGGGGCATACAGGACAAAAGCCGCAGGGCGTCGGGTGCCTGTGGACCATGCTCGCGCTGGCGATTTTTCCAGTGGTCTTCGCCGTGGTCTGGATTCTCATTGGCGTGCTTTTCCCGGAGAGCGGCCAAACCATCGAATCGCTGCGCCGCACCTTTCATTTCTGACAACCGCACAGCGTCTCAGACGGAGTGATATTTGTTATGGCTTCACCGACCGGTGTACTCGGCGTTATTGAGGAAAAAGAGGTTCCCGTGGTGGTGCGCGACGGCACGACCCTGCGCGCGAATATCTTCCGTCCCGATGCGCCCGGGCAGTTCCCGGCCATCGTCATCCGCACGCCGTACGGCAAAGCCGGGCTCAGCCAGCAGATCATGACGCTGGTGCGGGCGGGGTTTGTGGTGATGTCGCAGGACACGCGGGGGCGCCACGGCTCGGACGGCAAGTATATCCCCTACACCGTCGAGAACACCGGTGACGCCGAAGACGGTTATGACACCATCGAGTGGATGGCCGACCGTGAGTACTGTGATGGCAGTGTCGGGGTGCACGGGGTGTCGTATCCCGGCTGGATGTCGTGGCAGACGGCCTCCACGCAGCCGCCGCACCTGAAGGGTCTGTGTGCATGTTCGATCCCGCAGGAGAATTACGAGGTGGACTGGCCGGGTGCCTTCAAGCCCGCCCGCCGCATCAAGTGGTGGCTGACGACCATCGCTCCGGACCTGCGCCGCAGAGCCGGCTGGCCGCCACCGCACGATAAGGTGAAGGCTCGCGAGTTTTTTGATGAATACGAATCCGGCAAATGGATGTCTCTCGTCCCGTGGATTGATATTGTCAAATACCTCCCCCCGGGCCTGGCGGAGTATGCCGAAGACTGGCTGAAGCATCCCGACCGGCGCTCCTGGAAGCTTGACGAGATTTATCCGCAGATCCAGGTGCCGAATCTCGATTTCTCCGGCTGGTACGACCACTGCGGCGGGACGATGCAGCATCTGCGCGGCATGCAGCAGGACGGCGGCACACAAATCGCCCGCGAGCAGTCGAAGCTGATCCTGGGGCCGTGGAAGCACGCCGGAAACGCCCCCCGTAAGACCGGCGAGGTGGACTTCGGCCCCCAGGCGGAGCTCGACCGCACCGACCTGATGATCCAGTGGTTCGACCACTGGCTGAAGGATATTGACAACGATGTGGAGGACTGGCCGGCGGTGCAGTATTTCGTCATGGGATCCCGGCGGTGGAAGCCCGAAGAAACCTGGCCGCCGCAGGACCGCCCGAAGCGCGAGTATTACCTCTCCAGCAACGGGCGGGCAAACCCGGTGGAGGACAGTGGCTTCCTCGGTGCCGGTCCGGGCGGGGAGGAGCCCGATACATACCGCTACGACCCGCGTGACCCGGTGCCTACGCTGTGGACACCGGCGTTTTTCACGGTGCCCCCAAACCGACGGAAGCTCGAGCACCGTCGCGACATTCTTTATTACCGCACCGAGCCGCTGCAGGAGGATGTCGAGATCGTCGGCTATCCCGAAGTGATCCTGTACGCCGCCACCAGCGCAAAGGACACCGACTTCTTCGTGCGGCTTGTGGATGAGCGGCCCGACGACATCGCCCTCGAAGTCTGTTACGGGATGGTGCGGGCGCGGCATCGAAAGAGCATCCACCAGACCGACTTCATCGAGCCCGGGGAGGTCACCGAATACCACATCCAGCTCGGGGCGACCGCCTGCCGGTTTAAAACGGGGCACCGGATTCGCCTGGAGATCACCAGCAGCGACTTCCCCAACCATGACCGCAATCACAATACCGGCGGCAACGACCTGATGGAGACGGAAATGGTCCCGGCAACGCAGCGGATTTTCCACAGCGAGGAATATCCGTCGCGGCTGATCGTGGACCTCAATGAGTGAATATTTCCAGACCTGCAATGGAGGAGAACCATGCTTACAGTCGGCGTTATCGGAATGCGCGGAATCGGAAACCAGCATGCAGACTGCTACATGTCATCGCCCGATGCAGAGCTTGTGGCGGTGTGTGACCTCGTCAAAGAGCGGGCCGATGAGGCCGCAGATCGCCTGGGCGTCAAAGCCTACTACGACATGAACGAGATGCTGCAGGCGGAGGACCTGGATATTTGCGACGTGTCCACCGGTGGCACGGAAAACGGCTCGGACCATTATGCGCCGGTCATGGCCGGGCTGGACGCCGGGTGTCATGTGCTGTGCGAAAAGCCGATCAGCAACGACATCGGCGAGGCCCGCGAGATGGTGGCGAAGGCCGCTGAGGAGAACCTCTGCTTCGGCATCAACCTCAACCACCGCTTCTGCCCACCGGCGTTCAAAGCCAAAGAGTGGGTCGAAGAGGGGCGGCTCGGTGAGGTCAACTTCATCAACATGGCGCTGTGGATCGGCAACCCGAAGGATGACGAGTTCTTTCACCTGCGGGCCCTGCACCCGCATTCCATTGACGTGATGCGCTATTTCTGCGGCTCCATCGAGTATGTGCAGGCGTTTTTGAAACGCTCGGAGGGACGGACGTGCTGGTCAAATGCCTCAATCAACGTGAAGTTCGAAAACGGCATCATCGGGCATCTCACCGGCAGCTATGACATGACCACCCGCCACCCCATCGAGCGCTGTGAGGTCGCCGGGACCAAAGCGCGCTTTGTCATCGATAACGTCTATGAGGACCTGACCCTGTGGGAGCACGAAAAGGACGAAGTCACCAACATCCACAACCCGATATTCGGCGGGCTGTCGGGCTTTCATGACACCTTCCGGATCCGCATCCACCGCTTCTGCGAGCAGGTCGCTGCGGGGGCCGATCCGGAGGATATCGAGGCCTCCGGCGCCGACGGACTGCAGGCCCAGGAGGTCATCGAGGCGGCCATCCAGTCACACCAGACCGGCGAGGTCGTGAAGCTGCAGGTGTAGCCCCCAAAACTGGCGCCGCAGGTAACTTTGCCGCGTGTACAGCCATGACGGATACCCGTCAGTGGTATGCACGCGGTGTTTGTTTTGGTGCGGGTCTCAATGGCCCCTGTTGGGCTGCATCCCCTCGATGAAGTCTTCTGTCTGCGCGAGCTTCCACGTTTCCCCGCCGTCTTTGGAGACGAGCAGTGCGGCGCTGTCGTGCACGCCCGGGAAATCCTCCTGGTAGGCGTGGCTGGTGAGGTAGCTGTGGGCCAAATACAGCCGCCCCGTCCGGTCGATGCTCAGCTTGTGATAGTAGATTGAATACCCACCCACAGGGGGGATAATCAGGGGCCTGGCGTCACTCCACGATTCGCCCTTCGGCTTGCTCTGGTATGACAGCGCGCCGTAGTAGGTGAAGTTGGGACGGTATTCGTCCACGCCCTGCCGCCACTGACGGTAGGCGATATGCAGGGTGTCATCGGGGTCACACACCAGCCCGATATACGTCTGCTTGCCGATGCCATCCTCATCGGTCTCGCTATCGATGAATCCCGCATCAAGCACTTTCACCGCCTCCGTGAATCCAACTGAGATGTCATTGGGCTCCAGTGACCGGCGGTACATGAAGTTAGCCCCGTGGGCGCCGGTGACGACGTGGATGTATCCCTCGCTGTCCAGCACCACCGCCGGGATGTTGTGGACATCATTGACGGGTGGCGCATGACCCAGGAAAACCTTCTCCGAAAGCTCGCCGGTGTCGTGGTCATAGGTGGCGATATACGAGGGCACCCCCGGGTCGTCGGAGTCGGTGACCTCACCCCAGACGATGTGGGTTTTGCCGGCTCGGGTGGCTAGTGTGGGCGGAGGGCCGGAATGCTGGGCTCCGCCGAGGCAGTTATCGCTCACAGTCAATGGTTCCGGGACAACGAGCTTCTGGTCCTCGATGCGCGGTGTGTACAAAAGAAGCTCCTGGTATGAGCAGAACCTTGCCGGATGGTCCTTGATGTGTCTGTAGGCCAGGACCGGTGGGTATTTGCTATCCCGGTTGTGGCCGGTGAATGCCTCGATTTCGGCAAGTCCTCCTGCGACCGGCTCCACCTGCCAGCTTTGCCCCCGGTCGGGGGTGTAGAGGATGACGTTGGTGAACTCAGGCCCCCTGCGAAACAGCCGCATCACCGTCCACCCCCCGCCATCGTCGTCAAATGCCCACCGGCACGCATGAAAACCCGAGCCGGAGGACGGCCTCACATAATCCGGGAAGCGGGCTTTGATGGCATCCGTCCACTCCCGCAGCACCCATTTGCTGTCCTCCAGCACCACGGCTCCGGCGCTGTAGTGGCGGTGCTCGGTGCGGTGTCGGATCCAGGGGCTGTTGTCGCGGTCGAAATACACCTCGTTGGGCGGGTATTCGGGCGCGTATCCGTACTGCCAGTCTTCGTGCTTATACGGCTCCAGCACAATGGGCATGTCCAGCGGTTTTGAGACGGGTGTGGGGCCGACGCGCACCTGCAGGTGGCTTCCGGCGGCCGCCAGAGGTCTTTCAGCCGCCCTCACCACGATATACGCATCGAAGGTGCGGCCAGGGTCACAGGTCTCATCCACCGCAGCCTTCACTCGCACAATGACACGGTCGCTTGCGTAGCCGGGGCTGCGGGCGGGTGGGTCAGCGAGTTCGAAATTGACTCCGGCGGCGGCAGACTGCTCCAGGCGCACCTCAAAATCGCCGGTGTATCCCTCGGGCCGCGCGACCACGATGCGAAACTCTTCCGTCTCACCGGGCTGAAGATACCGGGAGGCGTTGCGCGGGGCGAGGGCGAGATGGGTCCCTGCGGCGTCGAAGTATGCGTCCGGATTCATCGTCCAGTGTTCGACACCCTGCACCGACAGCCGCACGTCCATTTTGCCGATGTCGAAATACCACAGTCCCTCCCGGTCGCCCGTGTCCTCGCTGACATCGAATTGCACGTCTTCGACGGGCTTTTGCAGGTCGAACTTTTCCAGGACGCTGTCGGAGGCATCATGAAGTGTGATGACCTGGACGCCCGGACCGTGCAGCGGCGCCGCCTTGACCTCAAATGTCTCTTCAGGTGGCGAAAAATACACCTGTCCGGCGGTACTGGGGTCATTGAAGGTCATGCCGGCTTTGACAACATACCGCTCACAGTCCGCCGACATCCCGAACATGTAATCGCCACCACTGAAGACCACCCGGTACAGTCCCGGGCGGGTCGATTCGAGAGTGTGAGCCTTTTGCTGAAGGGTTTTGCCGTGAGGGCCCTTGCCGGTTTCCCCGTCATCAGGGAGCGTGACGGAGATCACTTCCTCCCCCAGCGGATCTCTCACGGACACCGTCATGACATCGGCCCCGTCGTAGATATTGAGATCGCGCTTGGAGAAGGTCATGGTCAGGGGGCCCTGCTGCGGCGCCAGTATGACCGTTCCGGACCCGCGGACCACCGCTGGCAGCTCCATGGCCGACGATTGCGGGGCACATAGCAGGCAGAGAGTGATTCCCAGCGCGAAAGCCAGCATTATCGCAGATTTATTCATTGCATCCTCCGTGAGAGACGTTCTTTGGGGCCGGGTGTATGCTTCCCATTATACACTTTGAAATCCCGGGGCCAGGCGAGTTTCAATGTTCGAACTGTGTCTTTGCCCCTCAGCGCCGCGTAGATGCCGCCGGAGACCATGCCCCCGACACCCATCGCCACAACTTCTTTTAGCCCGAGTGTGCCTGAAGAAGTTTGTTCGCTCATGCGACTGTCCCTTGCACTATGCTCGCCTGGGAGGTATTGTAAGGCAGGATTTTCCTCGCCGACAATCAGCTACGTCCCTCAATAGTGGCGTTCGATCGCAGGACGTTCCGGTCCTCCATTGAAGGAGAAGAGGCCAAACCGGAGAAATGGACGATGGAACTGATTGCAGCCATAAGGGAGCACAGATGCGAATAGTTGTCACCGGTGGCGCGGGCTTTATAGGCTCGCAAATTGCTGCTGCTTATCTGCAGGACGGTCACACTGTGGCCGTCGTTGATGATTTCAGCAGCGGGCGCGAGCAAAACGTGCCCGCAGGCGCCGAATTTGCCAGGATTGATATCACCGACAGAGAGGCCATCTCGGGCTTCTGGCGTGAGTTCCAGCCACATATTGTCAACCACCACGCCGCCCAAATCAATGTCCGCAAGTCTGTGCAAAACCCCGTTTTCGACGCCCGGATCAATATATTGGGAAGCCTCAACGTGATCAAAAGTTCGATAGATACCGGGATAAAGAAAATCATCTACGCCTCAACCGGTGGCGCAATCTACGGGGATGCGGAGAGGCTTCCGGCCTCGGAAAACTATCCGGCTCGACCGTTGAGCTGCTACGGCCTTTCAAAGCATGCCGTCGAAGACTACCTGGCTACATTCGAACGCCTGGAAGGGCTCGACTATACGGTGCTGAGGTATGCCAACGTATATGGTCCCAGACAGCGCAGTGACGGTGAGGCCGGAGTGGTGGCGATATTCGCCGGGCAGATGTTCAGCGGCGTCCGCCCAACCATCTTCGGCAACGGCACCAAGACACGTGATTACGTCTATGTGGGCGATGTCGTAGCCGCCAACCGCCTGGTGGTGGACAGAGGCGACGGCGTCTATAACATCGGCACAGGTGTTCAGACAACTGACCAGGAAGTCTTCGACGCTGTGGCCGAAGCGGTTGGCTATGATGAGGAGCCGATATATACCGACGAACGGCCCGGCGAGGTGCATCACATCGCGCTCGATATTTCCAGGGCTGAGAAGGATATCGGGTGGCAGCCGACCGTGGACTTCCGAGATGGTGTCAAACGCACCATCAGGTACATGAGGAGACAACTGGATTCCGCAGGTGCCCCGGATGGATAGCCTGCGGGATCCTTTTCGTTTGAAGGAGTCGAACCATGAACAAAGAAACAGCACTTGCGATGGTGTGCGAACAATTCGGCGAACCACTTATTCCCACTGAATATCCAGTACCAAAGCCCGAGCTGGGGGCTCTTGTTGTGGAGCTGACGGCAAGCGGGATTTGCGGATCGGATCTCGACATCGTGGGCGGCGACGACCCCCGCATACCGCTGCCCCTGATACCCGGTCATGAGGGAGTCGGACGGGTCCTGGAGATCGGCGGAGAGAAAAGCGACATGTTCGGTAAGCCGCTGAAGCCGGGCGATAAAATTGTCTGGCACCGCGGCATCACCTGCGGGCGGTGTTACTACTGTGCGGTCAGGCGGGATCCATCGCTGTGTCCGAACCGGCAGGTTTACGGCATTTCGCTGTCAAGCGCTGAGCCACCGCATTTCAACGGTTGTTACGCTGAAATACTGTATGTGCGACCTGAGAGTGAAATTATGAAGCTCCCGGAGGACGCCGACGACGGAGTCATGGTGTCGGCAACATGCTCCGGCGCAACAGCCGCCCACTCGATAGAGCTGGCGGATATCGACATCGGCGACACAGTTCTGGTCATCGGGCCGGGCCCGCTGGGGATATACAGTGCCGCCTTTGCCATGGAGCAGGGGGCATCGCAGGTCGTCATGTTCGGCACCAGGCGCGGCATCGAACGCATGAAGATCGCCGAGTCGTTCGGGTGCATGACCGTCAATATCCACGAGGTGCCGCAGGACGAGCGCAAGGAAATGGTTATGGACCTGACGCACGGCATTGGCGCAGATGTGGTGATCGATGCCGCCGGTAATCGCCATTCGGTGCCTGAGGCGATTGACCTGACGTCACGTGGCGGCACATGCGCGATTCCGGGTGTTGCCATTCCACAGGGCGAGACAGCCGTGCAGATGTATGAAGACGTGGCCGTAAAAAATCTGCGCCTGCAGGGGGTCTGGGTCTCCGATGCCCGGCACATGTATCAGGCCGTAAAGATGGCGCTGAGCGGCAAGTACCCACTGCAGGAGATGGTGACACACCGATTTTCGCTGCGCGAGGCCAACGAGGCCCTGGAGGCGCTGGAGAATCGCGAAGGCATTAAGATTATTCTCACCAACAAATAGACCGGGGAGTGCGAAACGGTGGCTAAAGAAGTTGATATTATCGTTGTCGGAGGTGGCCCGGGTGGTTATGTAGCGGCCATCAGAGGCGCTCAATCCGGGGCCCGGGTTGCTCTCGTGCATGACAATGACCTCGGTGGCACGTGCCTTAACAGGGGCTGTATTCCCTCAAAGGCGCTGATACACTGCGCCCGCCAGGTGCAAAACGGCCGCAATAGCCAGGCGGTGGGTGTGGATTTTGGTGAGCCGACGTTGAACTTTGAAAGAATTCGCAGCCATGTCCGGCGAACGGTGGCGCAAAACGTTCAGGGCATCCAGCAGCTTCTGAAAAGCAACGGTGTCGCTTCAATTGGAGGTTTTGGCCGACTCACCGACACGCATGAGGTCACTGTTTATAAAGATTCCGAGATCATGGGGCGGATAAAAGCTCCCAACATTATCTGGGCAACAGGTTCGCTGCCGGCCAGGCCCCCGATTCCAGGGGTTGAGGGAGAAAATATTTTAACGAGCGACGAATCGGTGGATCTGCCGGGCCCACCTGACAAACTGGCCATCATCGGCGCGGGGGCTCTCGGCTGCGAATTCGCCTACATCTATTCGCAAATGGGCACCGAAGTCCACCTGGTGGAGATGCTGGACCGCGTAATACCCACCGAAGACCCGGATGTCAGCGCCGTTGTTATCTCAGAGCTGCAAAAGCTGGGTGTGCAGATTTGTGTCGGGTGCCGCTGTGGCCGCATTTCGTCTGTGAACGGCCGCAAAAAGCTGGAACTCGAGAGCCTCGTGAACGGCCAGAACACGACACTCGACGCCGACATGGTCCTGCTGGCTGCCGGCCGCTGGGCAAACACAGCCGACATGGGCCTCGAAGACGTCGGTGTGGAAATGAACGGCGACCAGATCGTTGTTGACAACTATATGCGGACGAACATCGAGGGCCTGTACGCGATCGGTGACTGTGTGCGGGGTGCGGGACTGGCTCACCAGGCGTCATGTGAGGGAGAGTGCGCCGTCGAAGTGATCACCAATGGCCGGGAGGCCGACTGCAGGATGGTCGTCCCGATGGCTGTGTACACGCATCCGGAGGCCGCCGCAGTGGGTCTTCGCGAGCACGAAGCACGGTACGAAAAGCGAGATATCACCATCGGGGAATTTCCCTTCTCGCATCTGGGGAAGGCCGCTGCAATTCGCGAGCGGGCGGGCTTCGTCAAGGTCATTATTGACACCAACACGCACGAGGTTCTTGGTGCCAGCATCGTTTCAGCCATAGCGGCAGACCTCATCGCCCTGTTCACCGCTGCAGTGCGCCATAACATGACTGCCGAGCAGATGGCGCGCGTCTGCCAGGCACATCCGACAATGTTCGAGGCGGTGCGCGAGGCACTGCTTGACTCTCTGGGTCGCGCCATTCACCTCAAACCGGACTGATCCCTCATTGAAACAGCTATAACAGCGCCTGCAAAGAGCACCCTCAGGCAGAAAACCAACAGCCGGAATTATTCTCCCAGGTCGTCAAGTGCCTCAAGCAGATACTGCATCGTCGTAAAGGCCGGTCCGCCACCCATCAGCATCCCCATATAGCCAGCCTCAATAATTTCTTCTCTGGTGGCTCCCGCCTCCAGGGCTTTGCTGACATGCAATTGGGTGCACGGCTTGCAGTTCTTCCCTATGGCGATACCCACGATGATGAGTTCTTTGGTCTTGCAGTCAAGGCCACCGACGCCCTCAGCAAGACATGCATCCAGAAAGCCGCCAAAGGCCGTCTGCAGCTCAGGAGCTTCCTTACTCAGCACTGATATGCTTCTTTTCAGTCTGGCAAGATCCTTTTCTGTGGCGCTTCTTTCGGTTTTAGGCATAATACTATCCCTCCTTATGTTGTGGGACGCGCGGGATATGCGAAGGCTCGGCACATTCCCTCGCGCCCGACTGTGAGCCGGTTGTACCGGGTGTAACAGCTCCATGGGAAATATGTGATTCCGGCAGTATGAAACCCCGCTACTACCGGGCGAATGTCCCCATCAGCTCAGTTTGTGCGATAGTTTTGTCTTCAATCGCTTCCAGCAACTCCGCCTTGGTGGCACCGGGCTCCAGGCTGACAGCTTCGTCGAGGGCGTACAGCTTGAAAAAGTACCGGTGCGGGTTCCCTGGTGGCGGGCATGGCCCCTTATATCCTGCCTCACCGGCATCGTTGCGCCCCTGTATGCAGGCGACCGGGCTGTCAATCTCTTCTTCCGTCGGCATGCCCTCGGGCAGTGCGGTTACCTCTGCACTCAGCCCGTACAGCACCCAGTGGACAAAAGTGCCACGAGGGGCGTCGGGGTCATCAACGATCAAAGCCAGTTGTTGTGTGCCCTCGGGCGGGTCAGTCCACCGGAGTTCGGGGGATATGTCATCGCCGCTGCACGTAAATTTCGTCGGTATCGTCTCTTCATTTTTGAAAGCCGGACTTGTGAGCTCCCAGTCCATGTCCTGAACCTCCCTGTCTGGCTCGGTATCTTCGACTTCTGCTTCGGGCGGCATTTCAGGTGGCATCGTCTCCGCCGTCTGTTCTGTAGAGTCGCGACAGCCCGTCATGAGGGCCACAGTCAGCACGAGCGCAAGAGACGCCACCAGCCGGAGATTCACACGTTTTGCCCACATTCTCATCACCTCAGACATTCAATGCCGGGATAGAGTTTGAAAAGACCTCAGCCGGCGCCAGCCATTACTCTTCCAGCACCTGGTCGTCGGGAACCGCCACATCAACGTTTCCCACCCGGGTGAGCGTAATGTCCTGGTTCATGAGGGGATCGGCGCGGCCGGTTTCCTGCAGGCGCATATTGGCAAACTCCTGCATCTGGTTGAGAAAATCCTCCACACGCTGCGGCTCCCTGTCCGCCAGGTTGTCCTGCTCGAGCGGGTCTTTGTGCAGGTCATACAACTCGTACTGCGGCCTGTGGTGCAGCTCGTCATAAAGCGATTCGAAAAACTTGTACCGCGCGGTTCGTATGCCCCGTTTTTTCATCCACGCACATTCGCAGATGTACACAAATTCGCGCGTGCCGTCGGCGGTGTCGGCGCCGGCGTATTGCAAGAGACTTTTTCCCTGCATGTCGTGTTCATCTGCAGCATCCGCGATACCGAGGGCATCCAGTATCGTCGGAGCAAAATCCTGGTGAACCGTCATACCCCCCACACGCCTGCCACCGGAAAACAGCTCGGGGTGGTACGCGATCAGCGGCACGTGCATATTCGTTTCGTACAGGCCGTGGTGATCGAAATACATCTCGTGTTCGTCCAGCTCTTCTCCATGGTCGGAGGTGATGAGGATGAGAGTGTCGTCCCCACCGTCCATGTCCGCAAGGCGGGTAAAAATGTGGCTCAGTGCCGCGTCACAGTAGGCGATTTCGGCGTCATACTGGGCCCTGGGGAACTCGATGTCGGTCAAACCGGGCATCCAGTCGGCGAAATAGTACTGAAACGCCGGATACCCTTCCATCATCGGCGCCGCCGAGTTTTTTTCCGGATCAGTCTCATCGCCGCTGTAAAACATGCGATCAAATGGCGCAGGCGGCAGATACGGTGTGTGGGGATCCCAGTAGTGCAGGAAGGCAAACCATGGCCTGTCCTGGCTTTCGCACGCGTCGAGGACCTCCATGGCGGTCTCATTGACGGCTTCGGCTTTCCGCCACGGCCTGCTGGTGTCACGCTCCCAGTGGAACGTCTCATACATGTCGTAGCCGCGTGAGAACCAGCGTCCCAGGTTATCGGCTGCCGCGGTGAAATATCCGCGGTCCTGGAGGATCTCCGGCAGGAAAACGATATCGTCCGGTGGCTCGTGCTTTCCACCCTGGGTAACGATTTCATGAGAAAAAACGTCTTTCCCACAAAACATGGTGGTGAAACCGGGGTGAGTGGGAATATACGGTGCGATGAACTCATCGAACACCACGCCGTCTCGGGCGATCGTGTCGATCTGGGGCGTGGTGGCCCGGGGGTATCCATAGCAGCTCATCCGGTCCGCACGCAGTGTATCAATGGCGATCACCAGAACGTTCATAACATTCCTCCGTGTTTGCGGGTGCAGGATTTACCGGCGGGTTTGACCCTGTGGACGGCGAGACCGTCGGTTCTCTGAGCCGGTTGAATGTGACTCGCCACCCAGGTTCGGTTCGGCGGTACGAGGGACGTGGTTGGACCGCTGTGTGATAAGACCGCGCACGATGATCACCGACTGCAGGATGATGATCATCACCAGGCACCCGTCGGTGAGGGTCATGTTGTCATACAGTCCCAGAAATTCACTGATGGACTGCAGGAGTACGATGCCCGGAAAGAACAGAAACAGTCCCAGTATGACGCCCAGTAGTATCCGCATCCTGCTGGCTGACGCTCCCTTTTTTCTATCGAGGACTTATTCGGTCAGTATGCGCGCGATGCCTGCTGCGAGGGTCTTATGCCCCTGCTCCGAGAGGCCCATGTTGTCAGAATAAAGCTCCGTAAACCCCTGCGTGGAAGACGCCAGAAGTGGCCCGGTCATCACCAGCGGCATCATCTTTTTCTCGGCGACCTCCCGCAGCTTCCACGCATACTTCGTGGTATTGACCCCCGCGATAAGCTCATAGTTTTTCAGGGTCTTTTCGTGGGCCACGGGCAGGGGTGTCACCCCCAGGACCAGCGCGTCCGTGCGCTCGTAGAGTGTGTCCATGATTTTTTCAATATTGTTTTCGAACGTGCCGGGGTCTTCCTCACCAATGGCGGCGTCGAACCCGATGGTCAAAAGTATCAGGTCAAAGTCATCATCAGCCTCGTCAAGGGCGATTTCGCAATCGGTGGCTGTGAAACCCATCGAGGCCGCCAGCTGAAGTGTCATCGGCTTGCCAGTGGCCTGCTGCAGCTTCTGCCCCAAAACAGCGACCCAGTGTTCGTCGCGTCCCGCCCGGGGTCGGGCAAATGAATCGCCGAAGGCCCCGATGCGAAGAGGTGTGTCGGGATTCTGCAGGCAGTAGCGACGGAAGATATTGACGCTCTGGCCGCCGTGAAATACCTTCTGGCCACTGAACTGCGCCAGGGGATCGGCGGGCTGCTGTCTGACCCCGTCCGGATGCCAGCCGTGAACCTCCACTTCGCGCAGGAAGATGCAGTTGTCGCCACCCGGGCCGCTCCCCCACGTGTCGTAGAACGTCAGGCGCACGTACCGCGCCCTGCGGGGAGAAAACTCGTGTGAAAGCTTCGTTGCCGTGCGGTCTGGAAAGATAAAAGCGTCGCGGAGAGTTTCGAACGTGTCGCCGCCGGTCGAGCATTCGATCGATATTTTTCGGGTGTTGCCGTTTGCTGAATTATGTACCACTACCTGCTTTATCTTGCAGAGCGCACCGAGATCTATGGTGATCCGTTTCGGGAACTTTTCGGCATTGGCGGTCGCGAAACAGCCCGGTGCGGAATCGCTGCTCACATCGCCGTCAACCAGCCCCGTCCATCCCTCAAGGATGCCGACGGAGCAGTGGAAGGGCCTATGCAGGGCGATGTTGGTGGCCGGCTGCTGCTCGCAAAATGCCGGAGGGATGGAAAGCAGTACAAAAGCAACCGCCATGGCTATCGGAGCGCACAGGAAAGTTTTCCCTCGCATCGCATCGTACCCTTCCCCCACCGGGCCCTCCGCGGGCATGTCGAGGATTCGCCCGATGTGCGATTTTATCAGTCTGCGGTCATTTCCAGGCTGATGTCAATCGCCGGCGCCGAGTGTGTGAGAGCACCGACGGAAATGTAATCAACACCCGTGGCAGCGATATCGGCGACAGTATCCAGGTCCACGCCACCGGAGGCCTCCAGTGGCACCCTGCCGCCGGTCTGGCAAACCGCTTCCGCGAGCTGCTCAACGGTCATGTTGTCCAGCAGCACAATGTCGGCGCCGGCCGCCAGGGCTTCATCGAGCTGGTCGAGGGTCGTGACTTCGACCTCGATTTTCAGAGTATGCGGTGCTTTATCCCGTGCTCTCTGCACCGCCTCCGTCACCCCGCCGGCGATGGCGATGTGGTTGTCTTTGAGAAGAATGGCGTCATACAGCGCGAAGCGATGATTGGCGCCACCGCCCGCGAGGACGGCTCGCTTCTCGAGGACTCGCAGGCCTGGTGTGGTTTTGCGGGTATCGACGATGGTCGCCGCCGTGCCGTTCACTCTGCGCACGAATTGTTGAGTGAGCGTGGCGATGCCGCACAGCCGCTGCAGGAAGTTCAGCGCACACCGCTCGGCGCCCAGGATCGCCCGGGCGTTGCCGGTGATTGTGGCAAGGCGCGCGCCGGGCTCAAAGCTGCCACCCTCTGCCAGGCAGGCATCGAAATCGCACTCCGGATCCAACTGCATGAAGCAGGCTTCGCAGACGTCCAGGCCGGACAGCACGCCGGGCTCTTTGGCCACGAACTGCCCCTCCGCCTGCGTCCGTTCGGCGACCGACAGCTCCGACGTGATGTCGCCGGGGCCGAGGTCCTCGGCAAGGGCCCGTGCAGTGATACCGGTGAGAGAGTAATCAAATTCAGCCATCACAGGATTCCGTTATACAGGATTGTTTTCGCCGTCAACGTGTACGATCGTTGGTTCAAGCTCAACCGCCTCGTCGTGCTCAAAATAGCCGTAATTCAGGACATGTACTTGGTCGCCGACTTCGCCGAGTCGGGCGGCGGGGCCGTTGAGGCAGACGATATTGCTGTTGGGCTCTCCGATAATGACGTATGTCGTCAGCCGGGCGCCGTTGTTCATATTGACGACATCAACACGCTCACCGGGCATCATATCGGCTGCAGCAGCTAGTTCGGGCGACAGCGTAATGCTGCCCTCGTAAAACAGCTCTGTCTCAGTCACGGTTGCGCCGTGAATTTTGCTTTTCAGTAGTGCGCGAAGCATATTTATCCCTCGATAACTATATTGTCGATAAGTCTGGTATCTCCTGCAAACGCAGCCACGGCCAAAAGCAGTGGAGGCCCTTCATGCTCCGGCTCTTTCAGGGTCGCCGGGTCGCGTGCCTCCACATATTGAAGCGTCAGGAGTGGCTCCTGTTCGATACGATCAGCGATGATCTCTTTGGCTTCCTCCGCCGAACCACCCTGTTGAATCACGGCCGCGCCTTCCTGAAGGCCCTGATAGATGGTGGGGGCTGCCTCACGCTGCTGGGGCGTGAGATAGTCGTTTCGTGAGGAAACTGCCAGGCCGTCGGGCTCCCGGACCGTCTCGCAGGGAACCACTTCCACCGGGATATTCAAATCTGCTGTCATTTGCTTCAACACGATGTACTGCTGGTAGTCCTTCTGGCCAAAATACGCCCGGTCCGGCTGGATGATGTTAAACAGCTTTGTGACAACGGTGGTGACGCCCCGGAAATGTCCCGGGCGGTAGCGTCCACACAGCACCTCGGTAATATCGGTGACGTTGACGTAGGTGCAGTAATCCGGTGGGTACATCTCGCGGGTGGTTGGAGAGAATATCAGGTTGGCTCCCTCGGCCTGAAGGACCTGTGCATCCCGCTCAAGCTGTCGGGGATATTCCTCGTAGTCTTCGCCAGGACCAAACTGCGTGGGGTTGACAAAGACGCTGACAACGACAAAATCGTCTGACTGCACCGCCCGTCGAACCAGAGAAAGATGGCCCTCGTGGATCGCCCCCATTGTCGGAACCATACCGATTGTTTCGCCGTTCGTGCGTGCTCTGTTGACTATGGATCGAGCTTCATCGATGGTTTCTGCGATGCGCATAATGTACTCCTGATATCCCTTCTCCCGACATCCTGTATGAAAAGCATGAATGCAGAATAATACACGTGCGCGTCGGCGGTCATGCCCACGGCGACAATCACCATTATACCCACCGCTATCGGCACAATCAAAAGGGAAACTGTGAACAGAAGATGTTATCACGTTATTGTGACGGCCGGTCACCCCCGGAGTGTCGCCAACGGCAGTCTCTCAAGCAGCCGAAAGCCTGATACGGCCCGGCGTTTTTGTGCTCGCGTGTTAATGCTTTCAGCCGGGCGGCGGGCGCAAGACTTCCTGATGTCGCTTTCCGTTTCTGCGTGCAGCTATTGGCCTGCGTCCAGTGTCCCGAACAGTGTGTCGAAGGTGCTGGAGAAGTAGCCGCCATAAAACTGCATGGCCATGATGAGCACAACGATGCCGAGAAGGACGACGGAAATCGGCATGATCAGTATCGAAAGCTTTCGTATGGACGTTTCGGCCCGCGCCTCGAAGTACGTTGCCACTTTTTCCATCGTGACATCAATATCGCCCGTCTTTTCTCCACTTTGCAGCATCCGCAGTGGGAGGTCGGGCACATTGCCCTGCTGCACGAGGGCTTCGGAGAGGGGCTTGCCCTTCTGGATGATGGGGACGGCGTTCTGCAGCTGCTGCGCAATCACCCTGTTTCCGGCGGTCCCTGCCGCGATTTCGGTCGCCTGGTCCATGGTCAGACCGGCTTTGTAGAGTGCTCCCACCGCGCGACATATTTTGGCCCACGCAAGCTGCAGAATCAGTGGCCCAAATACCGGTATCTTCAGCTTCAACTCATCAATGGTGCGCCCGCCCTGCTCGGTGGAACGGATGTTGTTATATACGTACCACAGAGCCACGAAAAAGCCACCAACAGCAGCATAAAATGCAAGCTGTTTCAGCAGCGTCAAAACCGCCGCCCCGGCCCCGCTGCCGATTGCGGCGATGACAACCTGAGTGATGAGGGGGATGACGATCATGGCCCCGATGAGAACCTTCGGGTAAAACGTCTCCCGGGACAGCATCTGCCGAAGCTCCTGCTCTTTTTCGAGGTAATCCGCGACATCGTTGAGGGTCTCGTCCAGCCGTCCACTTTGCTCTCCCGCCATCACCATCGCGCGGTTCAGCTCCGAAAATACATCCGGATGATCTGCCATGACCTCCGACAGCTGTTCGCCGCGCGCGATGCGCTTTTCAGCATCCTCCATGGCGGCGCGGAGGTTGGGCCCGGCGGGGCGTGTTTTGAGGAGGCTGATCGCCTCGCTCAAACTGATGCCGGAGTTGACCATCGTGGCCAGCTCGCGAAAGAGCGCGACGCGGTGGTCGAGCCCAAGTATGTTACTGAACATCGTCATCCTCCTCAGTTCCGCCCCGCAGGATATGGGCCTGTGCAAGCGGGCCGATACGGGTGACCTCCCCGCAGTCCGGCTGCACAACCGCCTCCACCGGCGTGCCGTCGGGCAGGTGGAGACCGGGCGCAATCTCGTGCAGTGGAACGAGCACAAACTGCCGCTTGTGCATTCGCGGATGCGGAATTGTCAGCTCCGGCCTGCCGCGGACGCTATGTTCACACAGCAGTATATCAATGTCAATTGTCCTCGGGGCATTCGGAAAGGGCCGCCGTCGCTTCTGCTGCCGCTCGATGTCCTGGAGAATCTGCAAAAGGGCTTCGGGGGTGTGGCTGCAGCGGACCTCCACCACGATGTTGAAAAAATCGGGCTGGTCCGTGTAGCCCATCGGGGCTGTGCGATACACCGGAGACACGCGCAGCAGAGTGAGCCCCGGAGAGGTGGCGATGTCCGCAACGGCCGCGGCCAGTTGACGGCATGGAGACGCGATATTCGATCCGAGGCCGAGGTAGCATCTTTCCGGCGGCTGAGATGACATTCTGCAGGCTCCGGTTATGCGGGCATTCATTCGCTTCGGTGGTGGCGGCGCCCGGGCAGTTGACGTACAAATGCGGGCATAAAGAATTTCGGCAGGCCCCCTGCAGAGGCCTGCCGCAAACGAGAGATTTCTTTGTCGAACGCAGGATCACGGCGCGTCGGGTTCTGGTATTTGTGGCCTCATGATTTCGGGACCCGTCTCCGCCGATGTTTCCGCTTCGGCTTCCTCGGTCTTTTCAGCCTCGTCCTCGGACTCCCCGGAGGCGTCATCTTCATCCGGCGGAAGCTTACCATGCTCTATGATCTGCTGAACTTCGTCCAGGTTCAGCGTCTCGCGCTCCAGGAGGTGTTCGACGAGCGTGTCAAGTGTTCCACGATTTTCGGTGAGGATCTCCCTGGCGCGATCGTAGGCTTCATCCACCAGCCGGCGCACCTCGTTGTCGATCCGGGTTGCAATGGCCTCGGAGTAGTTGCGCTCCTCGGAGAGGTCCTTGGCGAGGAAAACCGGCCCGTGCTTCTTGCCGTAGGTGATCGGGCCGAGCTCTTCGCTCATACCGTATTGAGTGACCATTTCACGGGCCATTTTGGAGACTTTTTCCAGGTCGTTGGCGGCCCCGGTGGTGACATCGCCGAAGACAATCTCTTCTGCAGCGCGTCCGCCGAGAGCCTGGACCATGTGGTTGAGCATTTCATCGCGGCTCATCAGGTATCGCTCGTCTTCGGGCAGGTTGATGGTGTAGCCCAGAGACTGTCCGCGTGGCAGGATCGTAACCTTGTACATCTGGTCGAAATCCGGCAGCATGGTGCCTGTAAGCGCGTGGCCGGCCTCGTGATATGCGAGGATTTCGCGCTCGTCCTCTTTGATGACGCGGCTTTTACGCTCGGGACCGGCGAGCACGCGCTCGATGGACTCGTCAAAATCCTCCATCTCGATTTCTGTTTTCTCACGCCGTGCCGCCAGAAGCGCCGCTTCGTTCACCAGGTTTTCGATGTCGGCGCCCGAAAAGCCGGGGGTCCGCCGGGCGAGGAGTTCCAGCTCGACGTCATCGGCGATCGGCTTGTCC
The DNA here is from genome assembly GCA_046483205.1 of Armatimonadota bacterium. Taxonomy (GTDB): domain Bacteria; phylum Armatimonadota; class Zipacnadia; order Zipacnadales; family UBA11051; genus JBKHJK01. Next base: position 19,105 of record JAWODS010000132.1, read on the forward strand.
CGGCAGTAGATTTCCATGATCTCCTGGCGTTCCTTCACGTCAGGAGTGGGAACGACGATCCTGCGGTCAAACCGTCCCGGTCTCAGAAGCGCGGGATCGAGGATGTCCGGCCGATTGGTGGCGGCCAGCAGGATGATGTCGTCATTGGGATCGAACCCGTCCATCTCCACCAGCAGGGCGTTGAGAGTCTGCTCGCGTTCGTCGTGCCCGCCACCGAGTCCGGCGCCGCGAAGACGACCTACGGCGTCGAGCTCGTCAACGAAAATGATCGTCGGAGCGTTGGCCTTCGCCTGTTCGAAAAGATCCCGGACACGCGATGCACCCACCCCGACGAACATCTCCACGAAATCAGAGCCGGACATGTAGAAAAACGAGACACCGGCTTCACCGGCGACCGCTCTCGCCAGAAGCGTCTTGCCACACCCCGGCGGGCCGACAAGGAGCACGCCGCGGGGGATCTTGGCGCCCAGTGCCCGGAACCGCTCGGGATCACGCAGAAACTCCACGACCTCCTGCAGCTCCTCTTTGACCTCGTCCATGCCCGCGACGTCATCGAAGGTCACGGGCGGGAAGTTTTCGGCAAGCATGTGCGCCTGGCTGCGACCAAACGAGAACGCCTGTCCACCGCTGGCCCGCATCTGGCGCATCAGGAAAATGTAAAACAGGGCGATGATCAAAAGGAACGGCAGAAACTGTATCGCCCCCATCAGCAGCTTATCCCACCAGCCACCGGAGGAGGTTGCCACTTTCACACCCTCCGGGCGTGCCTCCATCAGCTTCGTGGCGATCGCTTCGTCGTCAGGAATATCGACATCAAAGGTCTTGTAGGCGTCATTGGCTCCCTCGGCGAACTTGCCCTCGGCTCGATCGTTGTTGATGACCGTGATCTCGGCGATTTTACCGGACTTAAAATCCTCGTAAAAATCCGAGTAATACTCGTACGATTGATGTGTTTGCGCCTCCTCGGATAGCTGAGGAATCATATAAAAGGCATAGACAAGCGCAAGTATCACAACGATGATAACGATCGGATTCTGTTTCATTCGACGCATCCTATCTGTGTGCAGATCATCACTGGACCTGCAAATGGTAAACTCGCTCTGTCGTTTTGGAGGCGGCCGCCCGCTGGCTGATACGGTGTCCGACAAGCCAGAGGATCCGGTCCTCCGCGTCAACAATGGCAATAACTGACCGGCGCCGGTGGGCGGGGACCTTTTCGTCGATCAAAAAATCACTGACCTTCTTCGTCCCCTCCATCCCCAGAGGGGCGAAGGTATCCCCCGCCTGCAGCGTCCGGGCGCGCAATGGCCCCTCGACGGCGGCATCAATGATCGCCTCAGGCGCCGTCGCCGCCGGAAACTCCTCCGGTGGAGTGTGCTGTCTCTCCTCTATTTGAACGACTGTGCCGTCCGGAAGTTCGGTGTTTCCGGGCACATCTAATATTATATCAAAATCTTCACTGTTTCGACAAATCTCCCGGGCCGGTTCGATCATCAGCACATCATATTGACGGCGTGCGCGGAAGTCTCCCGGGAGTGAAATCCGGCCCGTGCCGCTTTCGCCGTAGATAAGGTTCGCGATGCCCTCGTAATGTTCCCACTGGATTTTTCGAATATCCAGCCCGGCGGTTTCACACATCCGCCGCAGCACTCGCACCAGCAGGCCGCGGGGAAGCTCGGCCGCCTCCAGCACGCCAAGAGCCGCAGGAGCGTTCATATCCACCCTGCAATCCTCCCAGGCCTGCTCCACCAGCGGCAGGGTCCACTCCAGCTCCTGCCGCGCCGCCAGAGAGGCCCGCAGCAGCGCATCCACCACACCCGGGCCGTACTCGCTTTCAAGTCGCGGGAGCAGCTTCAGCCGCACCTGGTTGCGCCGGTAGTCGGTGTCGAGATTCGTCGTATCCACGCGGTACTCGATACCCGCCCTGTGGCAGTAGCTTTCAGTCTGCTGGCGGGAGAGGTAGATGAGCGGCCGGATTATGCGACCTCTCACAGGAGGGATTGACGCCAGCCCGTGCATCCCGGCACCCCGCAGCACGTTCATCAAAAACGTCTCGGCCACGTCGGTTGCCGTATGCCCCACGGCGATCCGGTCCATATTTGAATCAATGGCGGTCTCTTTGAGAAATGAATAACGCAGCTTCCGCGCGGCCGCCTCCAGATTCATTCCGTGGCGCTCCGCGTAGCCGGCGACATCGTCACGGGCCGCCACCACCCGGCAGCCGCGCTCCCGGGCAAGCTCCTTCACGAACTGCTCGTCTTCGTCTGCATCGGGCCGGATAGTGTGGTTGTAATGGGCGACGACGATGTGTAAATCCATCGCCGGGCGTATCTCACACAGCAGTCCCAGCAGCGCCACCGAATCCTGCCCTCCGGAGACAGCCGCCAGCACTCTGTCGCCCTCCGACAGCATGCAAAAATCGCTAACGGCACGCTCGAAGTTATCGGTGAACTGCGTTTGCTCGGCCATGGTTATCGCCCGGCCCGCCGGGTGTCGGAAGGTGCATAAACGGGCGAGACCGGTCAATCCAGCGGCTGACCGGTAATCCGCCTGTAGATCTCTCGATACCGCCGCCGGGTGTCGGCCACGACGTCGGCGGGAAGCTGTGGGGCGGGGGGCTTTTTGTCCCAGTCAAGAGTATCGAGGTAATCACGCACCGGCTGCTTGTCCAGTGAGTCCTGCGGCCGTCCCGGCTCATAGCGGTCTCTGTCCCAATACCGCGACGAATCGGGCGTCAGCGCCTCGTCGATGAGTATCAGGTCGCCGTCAACGAGGCCGAATTCAAACTTGGTATCAGCGAGTATGAGACCGTGGTCATCGAGGTAGTCGGCCGCTTCGGTGTACAGTCGCAACGTGACCTCTTCCAGCCAGTTGGCAAGCTCGCTGCCCACCAGTCTGGCACACATTTCGCAGGTGATATTTTCATCATGGCCGGTTTCGGCCTTTGTCGCGGGCGTAAAGATAGGCTCCGGAAGCCTGTCGGATTCGCGAAGGCCCTCCGGCAGCTTATGGCCGCAGATTTCACCGCAGTCTTGGTACGAGCGCCACCCGGACCCGCTGAGATATCCCCTGGCCACACACTCGATGGGGACCACTTCGGCCTTTTTGACCCACATCGCCCGGCCGTCCAGGAGATCTGAATGATCATCGACCACAGCGGGGAAGTCGGACACATCCGCGCTGATGAGATGATTGGGGATGATGTCGGAGAGGCGGTCAAACCAGAAAACCGACAATCCCGTCAGCACCCGGCCCTTATCCGGGATGCCGTTGGGCATCACGCAGTCAAATGCGGAGATGCGGTCGCTGGCAACCAGAAGCAGACCGTCTTCGTATTCATAGATGTCACGGACTTTTCCCCGCCGCCTGTTGATCGCTCCAGGCAGATCAGTTTCCAGCACAGCATGTCTGGCCGTCTCAACCATCAGTTCCACTCCCACCTTCGAGGCCGAGTAATTCGATCAGGGCGCCGGTATCTGCGGCAATCTTTTCAGGCTCCTGTATCAAATCCACGGCGGTGTCAGGGTCTTTCAGGCCGTGTCCGGTCAGGGTGCACACGACCGTCACCGGCCCCTTCTCAAAGTCATTATTATTGATAAGCTGCAGAAGTCCTGCCAGAGAGGTCGCCGAGGCGGGCTCGCAGAAAATGCCCTCCCGGCCGGCGAGCATCTGGTAGGCCTGTAGAATCTTTTCATCAGTGACGCATCCCACCCGGCCGCCGCTTTCGTTCATGGCGTTGACAGCATCCTCCCACCGGGCCGGATCGCCGATGCGGATGGCGGTGGCGATGGTCTCAGGCTCTTCGACAGGATGCTGATGCACCAGCGGCGCGGCTCCGGCGGCCTGGAAGCCGATCATCTTCGGCAGATTATCGATGATACCCGCTTCATGATACGCCTGGTATCCCCACCAGTACGCGCTGATATTTCCGGCGTTGCCCACCGGGAGGATATGGATATCCGGCGCCCGCTGCAGCGCATCGCAAATCTCAAATGATGCAGTCTTCTGGCCCTCCATACGCATGGGGTTGAGGCTGTTGACGAGCTCGATGGGATACTTGTCGGTGATCTCGCGCACAATCCGCAGGCAGGCGTCGAAGTTGCCGTCAACCTGGACGGTGCGGGCGCCGTGAATGAGCGCCTGTGACAGCTTCCCGAAGGCAATCTTCCCCTCCGGGATGAGCACCACTGACTGCATCCCCGCCCGTGCGGAGTACGCGGCTGCGGCTGCGGAGGTGTTGCCGGTGGAGGCGCACATGGTGATTTGCACGCCCCGCTCCTTCGCCTTCGAGACAGCCATGGTCATGCCGCGGTCCTTGAAGGATCCGGTCGGGTTGGCGCCCTCGTATTTGAAATACAGATCAATATCCACAGGCAGCGAGGGGCCAATGTGTTCGCTTCTGATGAGCGGTGTATTGCCCTCCAAAAGCGTCACCCGGGGGGTATCGTCGGTGACCGGCAGAAAGTTTTTATACGCTTCAATCACGCCGGGCCAGTCCGGCCCCATGAGACGGCGTGTTCCGGTTGCGTCGGACATCGGAAAATCACCTTCGATGACGACTTTTACAGCAGGTCGATTTTGCGCATGGCGTTTTCGGCGGCGTTGACAATGGGCATTCTGCGTGCGATATCTGTCTGTGGCGGGTGCAACGCCCGCTGCATGGTCGCAAGATCCTCCATGGTCATTTTGTGCTCGATCGCCAGGGTTATCAGGTCGATGCGTTCGGCGACTCCTTCAGCCCCCACACATTCGCCACCGATGACGCGTGTGGTGCGCCGGTCGAAGATGAGCACCACGTCAATGGATCCGGCCCCGGCGAAACACGGCTCCCGGGTGAAAGCGCTGCCCTGGCCCGTCACCGTTTCAATCCCTGCATTCCGGGCCCGGTCTTCGTGCAGGCCCGTGGAGCCGTAACTGTTTTCGAACAGGCGGGTGACGCTGGGATTGAGAAAGCCGTCGAAGGTCCGGAAGCCGCCGGTGATGTTGATGGCGGCAACCTTCCCCTGCATGACGGCGTTCAGTGCCAGCGGACCGTTGGCCGCCTCACCGGTCACAAAATCTCGATGCTGGATGCAATCGCCCACCGCCCAGACGTGCGGCAGGGTGGTGCGCATCCGGTCATTAACCTCGATACCCAGCCGCCCGACCGCGCCGCCCGCCCCGGATACCAGGGCGGTATTCGGACGGACGCCCACGGCAAACACAACCAGATCGGCTTCGATGGTGCTGCCGCCGATACGGACTCCGCGGGCGATATCCTCACCCATGACCGCATCCACGGCCTGGCCCGTATGGACGTGTATCCCGTGCTGTCGAAGTTCCTTCACAGCCTGCGTGGCGATGGACTCACTGCACACGGTTCCCAGGCATACCGGCAGCATTTCTACCACGTGGCTTTCCAGGCCGGCGTTTGCGAAAGCGATAGCAACCTCCAGGCCGATATAGCCACCACCGATGACTACACCAGTCTGCGCCTCCTGCATCCGCTTTTTGATAGCGCGGATATCGGGTGCATCGTGCACCACAAAGGTCCCGTCCAGCACGGCCCCGGGGATCGGCGGGTGAACCGCTGATGCACCTGTGGCAACGACCAGTTCACCGTAGGAAAACGTGTCATGCTCACATTCGCTCACCGCCACCGTCCGCACATCGCTATCTATGTCGTCAACCCGGCCCAAAAAAAGGTCAATGTTCGCCTTATCCAGAAGCTCGTCGTCTGACTTGAGAAAATCCTGCTTTCCGATGGTGTCGTCCAGATAATAGGGTTGCGAGCAGGGAACAATACTTCGTTTCTGGGCCCGGATAACGCCGATCTTGATGGATTTGTCGCGACTGCGGGTGAAACGGGCCGCCGAAAGCCCTCCGGGGCCCCCACCGATGACCAGAACATCGTAATGTGGTACTGTATTCGACATCAGATGCCCTCCCTGGTTGGACTATATCCGCCCGGCCGCAACGTGGGTGTCAAAGCCATGGCGCGCGGAATCTCACTTGACGATCCTGTCGTCTTTGCAGAAAAGATTCTAATCCCCTGCACCAGCGGCGGACGATCTTCTATTGCAGCACACGAATCCGCGCGGGGATTGAGTCCACAATTGGAAGAGCCTTGATCGATGCCAGGGCGGTGTTCAGCCGATCCTCCGGGCATTTGTGCATGACCCAGACGATATCGGCCACCTCCCCGTCGGTGTCCTCCTGGATAACGGAGCTGATGCTCACAGACTGCGAGCCGAGAATCGTCGCAACACTGCCCAGCACTCCCGGCTGGTCCCTGACCTTCATCCGTACATAAGTGCGGGTAGCGATTTCACCCATCGGCATGATGTCGGCCTGGCCGGCACAGACACAGGGAACGCGCCCGGTGGTTCCGTGGAGGATATTTCGCGCGCAATCAACAACATCTCCCGCCACGGCCGCGCCGGTTGGCAGGTCTCCGGCTCCCCGCCCGTACAGCATGACCTCATCACAGGCGGCTCCGCGGACGAAAACCGCGTTGAATGGACCGCTGACACTTGCCAGCGGATGCTCCAGGGGAACGAGGGCGGGATGCACGCGGGCCTGCAGCCGGTCATTTTCGGTGCGCTGGGCGATGGCCAGGAGCTTGATGCAGTATCCCAGCCGCTCTGCATAGACGATATCCTCAGTCTTAATGTCCTCAATGCCCTCACGATACACCCCGTCAACATCCACACGCCGACCGAAGGCAATCGCCGCCAGTATCGCCAGCTTGTTGGCTGCATCAATGCCCTCGATGTCGTCGGTGGGGTCCTGCTCGGCGTATCCAAGCTCCTGGGCCTGTGTCAGGGCATCGTCGAAATCTATCCTGTCGTCCGACATCCGGGTGAGTATGTAATTGGTGGTCCCGTTGACGATCCCGAGGATGGTGTCAATGCGGTCGGCGTCAAGGCTTTCCTTGAGCGTGCGAATGATCGGTATGACACCACCGACCGCGCCCTCAAACTGCACATCGACGCTCGCTTCCTGCGCCGCAGAGAGAATGACATCACCCTGCCGGGCGATCATCTCTTTGTTTGATGTGACCACGGATTTGCCGTTTTCGATGGCTTTGAGGACGAAATCTGCGGCAGGATGGATGCCACCGATGGTCTCGACGACGATATGAATGTCATCATCTGTCAGGATGTCGTCGGCGTCCGCCGTCTTCAACTCATCGGGGACCTTGACCGGACGCTCTCGCTCCCAGTCGATGTCAGCAATTTTCTTTACATTGACCGGTGCCCCGACGCGCTGTGTGATCGCATCGGCGTTGTCGGTCAGGAGTCGATAGGTGCCACTGCCCACGATCCCAAAACCGAGGATGCCTACATTGACACATTTGTCTGACATCGTTCAGCTCTCCCGTGGTGAGACATGAAGATAGCTTCGCACACGATATGCTGCATTTGCCGTACCGGGCCTGCTGCATCGTGTGGTTGTCGAAAGGGCTTATCGTGACGGGGGTCTGATATGCTTCAAAACCTTCAGCCTTCGCTTCGGTCAATGAGCATCAACGGCTGCTGGTCTTCGACCTGCTCCTCGTTTTCGACGAGAAACTCCGCGATGCGTCCGCTCACCGGGCTGTTGATGTCATGGTACAGCTTCATGGCTTCGATCAGACCAACGGTGTCGCCAGCTTTGACAATATCGCCGACATCCACGTAGGCATCAGCATCCGGGGATGCGGAGCGGTAAAACGTGCCGCTGACCGGTGCGAGCAGCGGCATTAAATGATCGGGGAAGTCCTGTGTCTGATTTTCCTCGGCGCAACAAGCAGTGTCGCCGCCGACAGGGGCCACGGTCTGTGGTTGTACTGTTTGTGTTGTGTCGGCCCTGACCGTCACCGAGCTATCTTTGCACTCAATGGTGATTTCAGCGAGGTTTTCGCTGCTTAACAGGTCAAGAAGCCATCGGATGTCGTCATCAGTAAAGCGATTCATGCCCACAGCCCTACCGAAGCGCTGAGTTTTGTGGATAAGACAGGATATGACACAAACGACGGGTCAAAAAACCCGTCGTCTGGAGACAAAGCTCACCCGCATTTCAATCCTGCGAAAGAGAAAGAGAGGAGTGTGACCTGGTAGCGGGGGAGGGACTCGAACCCCCGACAACACGGGTATGAACCGTGCGCTCTGACCACCTGAGCTACCCCGCCATTTGTTCACAGTCCGTCAGCGTCTGCCGCCCTTCTTGCCCTTGCTGTCTTTGGCATCCGCTTCTTTTTGACGCTCGGCGCGCTTCTCAATCTCCTCTTCGTATTCAAGGAGCTTGCTTTTGTCGAATGACTGCAATTTTTCGTAATCCAGCTTCATCATGGTTTTATTCGTACCTCCATCGCAGAGACTCTACAAGAATATTGCCTGCGAGTCAAGCGTTCCCGCGGTGTGCGGATGCTCTCGCGGCACCGGCACAAAGTGCGGGGAATTATCACGGGCGGTGCACCGTCAAACCCGCTTTTTCGCCGTTTTGCCTGCCGGGCGATGGTGCCCGGACATATCTCGAAATCCGACCCGGAAAATATATCAAAAATATATGGAACATTTCGGCATGAAATTCGTTATACTCTATATCCACATCGAACGGTCGTATATAAAAGGAGGCAGTTCATGACGCGTAAAGGCTTTACACTTATCGAGCTATTGGTGGTTATAGCCATCATAGCTATCCTTGCGGCCATTTTATTCCCGGTTTTCGCAAGGGCTCGTGAGAAGGCACGGCAGTCCAACTGTCTGTCCAATATCAAGCAGCTAATGACCGGTGTCTTGATGTATTCACAGGATTATGACGAGATGTATCCCGAGGCCGTCGTGGTGGCTCTTCCCAGCTATACCTCCCCTGACGGCACCACCGTCACCGCCGGTTTCATGCCCTGGCCGATGTGCATCTATCCGTACATCAAGAACGTCCAGATTTTCAACTGTCCCTCCGTTAGCACCGGATGGGACGGCGACGACAATTTCTGGGACATTGCCTATGCCGTGAATATGAGGGCCGTCGGACTGGCGCAGGCACGGGTGCAATACGTCTCTGAGACCATGTTCCTCGCCGACGCCGAGGGCGGCGATGAAGACGGCGATCCAAGTAACGGTGAGGGTATGGGCCTGTATCCAGGCAGCGGCCTGGCCGGCTGGGACCATATCCCGGGACGTCACAATGATGGCGCCAACATCGGCTTCTGCGACGGACACGGAAAGTGGCTGCAGGTGTCAAACATCCCTTCAACCGACCATTCCAACAGCCGCTTCTGGAACCCCGCCTATACCGGGTCGAATCCGTAAGCCAATTCGAGCGGAAAGAGCTAACAAAGGAGCCGCCTTGCCGCGGCTCCTTTTTTGGTGGACGCATGACTGCTGCAGCCCCCGGTGGCGCATCGTGGACGCCCGATCGGAGAAACTGCAACACGACCGATACAACTGCGTGACACAGGACGGTCCCTCACAGGCCGATAGCATCAATGTGTGACACGGGGGCACACCTATCCCTGCAATTCCGGGGGCGTTGTCACGCAGGACCATCGTATGATACGATATGCCTCGGATATTCCCCCTCCTGCACCATGCGGCTGCTGTATGAGACCGTCATATTGCGCTATTATTTCGCACTGGATGAAAGGGGTTTTTTATGGCCACGCTGCAGATTGCCGACCGAAATGTTGGTGACGGGCACGCCGTCTTCATTGTCGCCGAGTGCGGCATCAACCACAACGGCAGTCTCGATATGGCGCTTCAGATGATACAGGAAGCCGCCGACAGCGGGGGTGACGCGGTCAAGTTTCAGCTCTTCAGGGCCGCCGGAATGTACACACCCGATGCAGGCCTTTACAGGACCGCTTCGGGTGACATGGTACCCATCTACGCACTCATGGAGGATGTCGAGCTCCCCCTGGAGTGGATCCCGAAGCTTTCTGCGAAATGCCGGGAGCTTGGGCTCTGCTTCATCATGACGGTTTGCGACGAATGGTGCGTCGAGGCGATGGAGCAGTACGATTTCGATGTTCACAAGATTGCCTCCTACGAAATCTCGCATCTGCCGATGCTTCGAGAAATCAGCCGGCGTGAGATGCCGGTGATCATGTCCACCGGCGCTGCGGATATGTCAGACGTTGTGGAGGCCGTAGATGTGCTGGCCCCGAATACCGAACGACCTCTCGGTGTTTTGCAGTGTACGGCCAAGTACCCCGCCGAGCTGTCAGAGATCAACCTGTCGGTCATTGATACGTTTTCACGCATATTTCCGAATGTCGTTCCCGGCTATTCGGATCACACTGAAGACCCGGTGCAGGCGCCGGTGCAGGCGGTCTATCACGGCGCAAAAATCATCGAAAAACACTTCACCCTCGACCGGGAGCTTCCCGGCGCGGACCACTGCTTCGCCCTCGATCCGCCGGATTTGCGCCGGATGGTCGGTGCAATCCGGGATGCGGAGACCACACTCGAAGACGGCAACTTCCCCGAACTCGATAAGACCATGGCGGGGAGCACCTTCAAGCGCCTAACAGAGGCCGAACAGATGCTCAGGGACTTCGCCTACAGGGGGATCTTCGCCACACAGGATATATCGTCCGGAGAGCGGCTCAGCACCGACAATCTTGCCGTCCTCCGACCGGGGGAACTGCGGCAGGGATTGCATCCGAGGTATTTCAAAATCCTTTCATCGGGCCGCTACGTGGCCACCCGTGATGTTGCACAATACCGCGGCCTGCAGTGGGATGACGTGCTGTGCCAAACCTGACACCACGCCATCCATCCACAGCGTCCGGCTGTTATTTCTCCCTCATCACGGCATCCACATATTCTTCGGTGTGACGGTATCGTCGGGCCGCATCACCTTCGCGTGGCCGTCGAGGAATCCGAAGGCGGACATCTGAAAATGCCGCGGCGCCACCCGGCTCAGGCGATGGCTGGAGTAGCTGGCACCCATCGTCTCAAGCCCATCCTTCAGATCGAAGAATAAAAGCTTCTCTGACAGCCCGCTGAGAGCGGTAAGCCGATATGTCAGCGGACGCCCCGTCCACCCGCCCGGGTTGAATGTGAAGCTGTAGTTGATCCCGTAGCTGTGAGGCATATCGGTGCTGCGTGTGGCCGTCTGCGGCTCCGGATCAGACGGGCATTTCAGGATGCCGTCGTCCTTCATGTATTCCTGCAAAAGGACGCACCACGTGTAGCCAAGACTATCTGGCGCCCCTCCGGCCCGCGCGGGTACTAGGGTCCGGTCGTAATCGGTTGCATACATCACCGCGGCGTCCAGAAGCTGCCTGGTGTTGCTGACACACGCCGCCTTCCTCGCACTCGCCCGCGCTCGCGAAAACACAGGAAACAGTATCGCCGCCAGGACGGCGATGATCGCGATAACAACCAGGACCTCAATCAGCGTAAAGCCGTCACCTGCAATTTTCATAAAGACCCGTCACTCTCCCATATTTGATCTACTATTCCCTTCCAAAACCGCATTTCCCTCCGCAGTCAAAGGGAATGTGCACCGTTGTTAAGAAATAGGGTTCACCAACAGAAGAAAGTGCAGATTGGCGTTAACATCAGGTGTGAAAGGAGCACCATTCGCTATGTCCGAAAAAGATATTGCAATCAACGGCGGGACACCGGTGCGTACCGAGCCGTGGCCCGGCCGTATTCAGATTGATGACCGTGAAATCAATGCGGTCATGGAGCTGATGGAGCAGGCAAAAAGCGGGGGCGCATTTGACCGCTACGGCGGGGAGCAGGTGGATGTTTACGAGGAGGAGTTTGCCGCACATATCGGGACGGAATTTGCCACCGCTGTGTCTCACGGCACAGCAGCCGTCCATACCGCGCTGGGGGCCCTCCGCCTCGATGCGGGCAGTGAGATCATCTGCTCGCCCATTACCGACACCGGAGCCATCGCACCGGTCGTGTGGAACAACTGTATTCCCATCTTCGCTGACACATACGACGACAACCTCAACATGGACCCGGCCACAATACCACCACTTTTGACCGACCAGACAAAAGCGATCGTCTGCGGTCATATCAGCGGCCAGGCGTGTGACATGGACGCAATTCTGAACATCGCCGAAGACAATGACCTTTATGTGATCGAGGACTGCGCCCAGGCCCATGATGCCGAATACAGGGGCAAAAAGCTCGGGTCCATCGGGCATCTCGGCGCCTTCAGCACCATGTCCGGCAAGCACACGACCTCCGGCGGACAGGGCGGAATGGTTGTGACAGACGACGAGGAGCTGTACTGGAACGCCAAACGCTTCGCCGACCGGGGCAAGCCGTTTAACTCCGACGTCGGCAGCAACCTCTTTCTGGGCATTAACTACCGCGTGACAGAGCTCGCCGCAGCCGTCGGGCGCGTGCAGCTTCAGAAGATGAGCGACATCTGCAGGCGCCGCCAGGAGTTCATGGCCGCTTTCAAGCAGGCGCTGGCGGAGGAAGATGTCGTCTGCGTGGAGCCAAGCCGCGAAATCGAGGGCGCCAAATCCGCCTACTGGTTCGGCACTCTGTTCTTTTACGCCGACAAATGCAAAAAGACCAAGGCGGAGTACGGGGAGGCCGTCGGTGCCGAGGGCGTTCCGGGGCTGGGAAGCTATCCCGCCATCGTCCCCAAGCAGCACTGGCTGGCGGAGCTCAATACCTACGGCAATACGAAGGAGCCGTGGAGCTCACCGCACTGGCACGGCAATATCGAGGACGTTGATTATCCCAACTCGGTGCCCGTGGCCGAAAAGGCCGTCGAAAACCTCGCCCGGTTCGCGGTGCACGAATGTCTCGGCGAACAGGAGGCCAAAGATTTCGCCGCCGCCATTGCGAAAGTTGACGCCGCCTACCGCAAATAGTCCATCAGCGCCGCCGGTCTGAATGGGCCGGTGGCGTCATTTCTCGTTCTTCCGGAGACGATCACCATGCCAACAGGCTGCTGTGCACACCGGGGCGTTCCCGCCACTCATCCCGAAAACACGCTTCCCTCATTTGAGCGCGCCATTGAGCTCGGTGTTGATATGATCGAGTTCGACGTCCGCCAGACCGCCGACGGCGAGGCCGTCGTGATGCACGATGAGACGGTTGACCGTACCACCGACGGAACGGGCGCCGTTTCGGAGATGAAGCTGCGGGAGATAAAGCGCCTCGACGCGGGGTCGTGGAAGGACCCCCAATTTGAAGGGACCGAAGTTCCGACCTTTGCGGAAACGCTGGCGACGATGCCGGCTGATATGTGGCTCAATATCGAGCTGAAGGCCGGTGAGAATATCGTTGAGCTGGTCATCCAGGAGCTGCAAAACCGGCATCGTATCGGCCAGGCGCTTCTCGCAGCAAACAACGCGCAGGCCGAAAGGGCACGGGAGCTCGTCTCTGACATCCAGATTATCAACATGGCGCGGCAGTCAGAACCCGACGCCTACATCGCCAACACCATCGAGACACGGACGGAATACATTCAACTCCGCCGGAAGGATGCGACCGAATCGCGGATTCAGCGGTGTCACGAGCACGGTATCCTGGTAAACATATTTAAAAGCGATGAGCCCGAAGACCAGCAGAAGCTCATCAACTGGGGTGTTGATTACATCCTGACGGATGATGCCGAGGTGCTTTTGAATACGCTTGGGAGGGCGTAAGGAGGAAGCGACATGCAGGGGCAGATACGGTGTGAAGAATGCGGACAGGCCCTGGATGAAGATGCACTGATGTGCTGGGCCTGTGGTGCGCTGACGGAGAAGGGACGGGAAAAGCGCGAGGGCATGGAGGATGCGGATGAGTGGATTCGCGCTGCCGAACAGGCCCGCCGCCGACGCAAGCAGGAGCAGGAGGTGGATCCCGATGAGGCGCTCAGACAGACGCTGGCTCAGCAGGGAGCCGTCAGCGAACTCTCACGCCTCGACCAGGAGGAAGCCACCGAGGACTTTCTGGACCGCACCGCCTATGACGGCCTGCGCGAGATGGACACCGCCCTGCGCTACCTCGGGACCGGCCTCTCCATCATCCTCGCCTTCCTGTTTGTGATCACCCTGGATGGAAAGATAGAATTCAGCCGCGGATAGTTGCATCCACAGTTATGGGTCTGACCGCTCTTTCTCTCGCATTCCTATCCATAATCGGCAGTGATGCTAGTGTTATTGGAGTAGTAGCAAACCTTGTTCTTCTTGGATTTAGTTTGGCTTTTTTTTCATCATCCAACACGAATGCTGTGATGAGTAGTGTGTCAAAGGAGTTCTATGGTGTGGCAAGCGCCACGGTGTCCACCAGGAGAGAAATTGGGCAGATGACCAGCATGGCTATAATTACGGTCATCTTCTCTATTGTGAT
>JAWODS010000165.1:0-19849 GCA_046483205.1 Armatimonadota bacterium
CAGTTTTCCCCAGCCTCAGGGAAGAGGACTCGGGCTGGAAGCTGGCGATGAACGACGTCGCCACCTGCGATTTGAACGACGAACGGCTCAAATCACAGGCCGAGCCACGGTTGTTTTCTTATGGCTCATTATTGGGCGCCGGTGGGCAGGTCATCCCCCGCCCGCGATTGTCACGGAGATGATGCCTGGTTTTCTGCAGTCGGCCGAAGGCATACGCAATGGCCTTTGGGTGCCCGATCATGATGCCTTGGTGTTTTTCCAGATAAGCCTGAGTGTCACCTGCACCAAAAAACGACGCCCCCGGAGGGGGCGCCGCTGTATGTGCTTTGTGTGCCACCGGGCTATTCGGCGGGAGCTTCGTCAGCACCCTGTCCGGGAGCCTGCCCGCCGCGCCGCGGACCCTGTCTGTCCCGCTGCCCGCGCTCTCTGAAGGGAAGCGGCTTTCTGTACTGGGCCAGATCGCGCGTAACTTCACGGATTTGCTGGTTGAGGTCGCGCATCGTCTGCATCTGGGCTTTGGCGGCTTCCTGATCAACTTCCTCGGCTCCGAGCAATTCGAACATCTTCCACTGCTGGTTGTGCTGTTGAACCTTTAGCTTTCCGAGTTTCTCCCACAAAGCCTTGCTCTCAGGGCAAACTTCGATATATCCGCGGTTCATCGCCTGCTGACCACGCTCTCCGCGCTGCCCCCTCTGGCCCTGGGCTCGGTCGCCCCGCATCTGCCCCTGGTCTGCTCCCATACCGGGGCCCTGTCCCCGGGCGGGCTGGGCGAATACGGGTAATACGGCCACCGCCACGAGCGCTGCTATTGCTGCCACTGTCAGGATAGTTCTCATTGTCCGCACCTCCTGTTAATTCTGTGCTGTCTTATAAACAGACGCCGCGGAGAAAGCTGTATTCCATGTTTATCCGGATTTTCCCGGAAAAACCGAACGCGCCCCGGATGAACCGGAGCGCGGGGCAGATGTGCACTGGTTGTTGTTTGCACTGAGAAGCGACAGTGGTGCCTCATAAAAGCTCTGGCACGAACCGAATAGGAGTGACTCGGGCTGGAAGCTGGCGACAAACAGCGTCGCCACCTGTGATTTGAACAACGAACGGCTCAAATCGCAGGCCGAGCCAGGGAGATGTTTGGTTGTGGTTTACCAAACTCTAAAGGCTCTTTGAGCCACGGAGATGTTTGGGTGTGGTTTGCCAAACTCTAAAGGCTCTCGGAGCCACGGATTTTTTGGAGGTGATCCGGGCATTTTTTTTGAGCCTGTCGGCTTTTATGAGACACGAGTGTACTCAGAAGTCGATCGCAGATTCGCGGAGGCCGGCGGCAACCCTGCGCAGCTGGGGTGTCGGCAGATCTCCGAGCACGACGATGACCAGGCCGTCTCTGTGTAACCGCATCATGCGCCCCCGCAGCCTGTCGCGCCACACCTGTCCGTCTTCCTCAGGTCGCATTCCAGCAGCCGGTCGCCCGGCCCTGTCGTTTCTGTGCATTTCTGCTCCGGGCAGCCGGCCCGTTGTTTCGTCCCGTTCGCCCCCGGCCGGTGGTTCTTCAGCGGTGCCGGCGGCGTCTCTCCGGGGAGAAGCCCGTCTGTCATCTCTTCGTTCTCCGCGTTCTGCAGATCCGGCGGTGGCTGCAGGTCCGCCCGGGCGCTGGGCATTCGGAATCTCCCTGCGTGCCCCGGTTCTGGTTGCCCTTTCGGGGCGTGAGGGGGCCTCTGCAGTGTCTGCCCCTGCCCCGGCTTTCGCCACCTCCTCTGGCTGCTGCATCTGCAGGATGGTCAGCAGCCGGACCCCGTCTGAATACCGCAGCGCAACGATCTCACCGCGGCGCGAGTGGTGACGATAGTAGCCCTGAAAATCAAATCCGGCGGGAACGTACTCGGGGACAACCGGGTCCTGGCCGAGAAGTTCGGCGGCCTGCTGCTTATCGATTTTTGCAGTTTCTATCTCGTTCGGCGACGCCCTGCCCTGAAGCTCCACGGCTTTCGGCGCCTCCGTGGAGAAGGATACCTCTTTATACCGTGTTGAGGAAACGAGCTCGCCGCCGGCATTGTAGCGGTCCATGCGCAGCGGGAAGTTGTTCTCTTTATCGGCCCAGATTTCGAGTCGCGCCTGTGACTGCCGGGCCGGTTTCACGGTCACTCTCCGGGTGGCTCGTCCTGCAATCGTAGAGCCACGAGCCACTGTCACCTGGGTGTTCTTCCCCGGGCGTGGCATCGTGTCCAGGGGGTTGTGGGGAAGTTTTCGCACTGTCTCTCCGTCCGGAGATATCTGCCACACACTGCCCTGCTGCTGGACGATTTGAGCCCCTGCGGCCTTCCCGCTGATGAACTCAAGCTGCATCCTGCCCCTGCCCCGGTGAATGCGGGCGTCAGCAGAGATCATTTCTCCGCGCAGCCTGATGCGGGTGACGACTTCGCCTTTGACCGCAAGCGTGCGGTGCGCCTTGCGAATGTCCCGGAGAAGTTCGTGGCTTTCTTCGGCTGTCAGCGTTGTGGGCCGGCACCCTGCGAGGGCTGCCAGAAGCAGCGCGATCATCACCGCGCAGGGAATGTATCGTCTCACTGGATTGCACCCTCCGTCGCCTGTGGAGCTGACATCACCATGGCCAGCCCCAGAGAGACCTCATCATTGAGAGGCTGATCCCACGCAGCGGCCAGCATCGGTTCCGTGTAGGTGCCGCTGTCTGCCGACGCGTACACGGGCGCCTCCGTCACGCCTGCTGGACCTCCGGCCGGCTGCATCACAAGCGGCATCCCGACGATGACCGCCAGCAGTATCGCTGCGATGGCCACCCCGGCCAGGACCGGCTTCAACATGCTGCGCCAGGCCGGAATCTTCCACCGGACCCGCACGGGCCTCGGGGCCAGCCGCTCGTCAATCTTCTCCCACATCCCGGGCGGCGGGTCCGTCATCTGCATCGGCTGCAAAAGCTCTCCGGTGCGCTGGAGCACCTCAAGCTCCCGACGACAGTCCGGGCACGATTGCAGGTGTGCTGCAATCTCCTGACGGGTCTGATCGTCAATATCGCCGACAGCGTACGCCGGCAGCTTATTCTGGATCTCTTTACAGTTCATCGTCCTGCCCCTCTACGTATGGAGCGAGCATCCTCCTGAGCGCCTCGCGGCCCCGGGCCAGCCGTGAAAGCACCGTCCCGACAGGGATGTCGAGTTCCCCGGCGATGTCGGCGACCGGTTTCTGTTCGAGATGATGCATGGTCACCACGACCCGCTGATGTTCGCTCAATCGCAATATTGCCTCCGCAACTCTTTGCTGTATCTGCTGCTGGCCAACCTGGGCGGCGGGGCCTGGTGTGTCATCGGCCCACTGTCTGGGCGGATCCTCATCATCACCATCCAGTGGCTCGGTGTCTTTTCTGGCGCGGACGTAATCTCGCGTAATGTTCGTTGCTATGACCCGCAGCCATCCCGAAAAGGCCTTTGGCTCATTCAGTGTTGGCAGGGCGTCCCAGGCTCTGACAAAAACATCCTGTGTAAGATCCTCGGCGGCATCGTCGTCCCGGACCATGTGGCGGATGATGCTGTATATGAGCCGGACGTACTGAGAAAAGAGCCTGCCAAAAGCCTTTCGGTCGCCGTTTTGGGCGCGCGTAACAAGTTTCGGATCAACCGTTGATTTAGCCACTGATCCCCGCTCACATAGGTAATGACGCAATGAACCGGCATGTCATTCCATATTTGCCGAAAAAATCCCTACCGCTGATCGCCTTCAGGCCCACCGGCAGCGGCTTCGCCGGTCATCGGTACGAAGCGGACCGGCAGGACCGACTTTTTGATAATCTCACCATTCTTCTTCGTAAGCACGTATAGGTCCTGTGCCTGCCACTGCTGGCCGACCGGGATCACCATTCGTCCGCCCTCGGCAAGCTGCTCAACCAGCGGCTGAGGGATGTCGGTGGGGGCGCACGTCACGATAATCCCCTCAAACGGCGCAGATTCCGGCCATCCCTTATATCCGTCCCCTGCCCGCACACTCACATTATCGTACCCCAGCTTTTTGAGTGTCCGCTCTGCACTCTCGGCCAGCTCCGGGATAATCTCGATGGTGTACACGTGTTTGACGATATGTGCCAGCACCGCCGCCTGGTAGCCGGAGCCGGTGCCAACCTCCAGCACCACGTCGTCGGGCTGTGGTCTGAGAAGGTCGGTCATCAGTGCCACGATTGACGGAGCAGAAATCGTCTGGCCGTGACCGATCGGCAGCGGAGTGTCCAAATAGGCATCGGAGCGATGTTTTTCGGGGACGAACAGATGTCGGCGGGTCTCGTGCATGGCCTCAACGGCGGTGTCTGAGGTGATGTCCCAGCGCTGGATGATCCTGTCAACCATCTGGTTGCGCTCGTCGGCGCGAGAGTCCGCTGTGGTTGTGGTGGAAGCGGATGGTGAACTCTGTTCGGGCTGCTCGTCACGCTCACATGAGGC
This sequence comes from Armatimonadota bacterium, assembly GCA_046483205.1. GTDB lineage: Bacteria > Armatimonadota > Zipacnadia > Zipacnadales > UBA11051 > JBKHJK01. The sequence continues at coordinate 4,440 of JAWODS010000165.1, forward strand.
TGGCAGCATACACAGACACAATACAACAGTGGCAGTGAAGCCGGCTTGCATGATGCGTTTCATCGTTTCCACCTCCGTGTGAGGATTGTACACCATCGAGGCGGCGAACCCAACACAAAACCCCGACCAGGGGCCGGGGCTTTTCTTCTCTTATCTGTGAGGAGAGCTATTCGTTACAGCGGTTTCTCCGCCGCCACACCAGCGCACCCAGGCCCAGCGTCAGCAGGACCACCGTACCCGGCTCCGGCACCTTCGTATCCGGGGCCAACACGTGATTGTTATACGACCCGTCTGATGCTGCAACGCTGTAAGGTGGATCGCTGTCAGGGTCGGTGAAGCCCAGATTCCACGCTGTGTTCTGCGTGCCTCCAACTTTCCCGCACTTGGCGTAAAAGTCTGCCCATACAGGCTGTCTCCAGGTGTCAAACGTCAGCGTGTATATGTAGGACTTGCCATCATTGTACGTTTGACCCGTCCCGGACGTGTCGTTCATTTTCATGCCGTACAGGTCATCCGGCATATATGGATTCGGCTGTATTTCTTCTCCCGGGTGACCCTCGTGCGTTCCCGTCACAATCTCTGTATAGGCCCCGTCAACAGTAATCAGGTCCCCGAGCGCAAACGCGTCTGATGTTTCCAGCAGCCAGTGGCTGGCTTCGGCGCGATACACTCTCAGGTCGTAGGCATAATTCCAGGAACCGTCGGCGTTGTCGCTGACGGTCCATGAAAACTCGGTTGGTGTGTAATCGTCGGGCTCACCACCGGGAAGTATCGAGGGATCAATCCAGAAGCCCGTGCCGTCGAGATAACCGTCGGCAGACCCATCACCGGTGTCACTGGAGAGATAGCCTGAATATACGGTATCGGCGTGAACCGCTGCTGAGACCAGCAGCATACACACGACTGCACATAACAAGCCGATGGGCAACCATTTTCTCATATTTCTCATAATGTTATCCCTGACGGTTTAAGATTTCATGTGTTCAAGAATTCGCGTTTTCTCATAGGAATACCTGCCAGACATTTTCAATATTCCCTACACCGAGGCATTCAAACGTGTGCCGTGAGCGTCTCGGCTCCTGTGAAATTTTTTCAAAAAAGAGACCTGCCGTGCAGGTGTAAGACCAGAAGAGAGGGAATATTATAATTACGGCATATAATCAAATATTTCCCCTCAACTCCCCTGATACAACGGTGCCCGGTGCCGGGTCTTTTTATCGAGATATTAGTACTGAGAAAAGCCAGTTCAGGCAGGGGCGGTACTTCCTGTCTCTGCCGGGAAAGGTGAATACAGGGCGATGAAACGTGAGAATATCCTCATTGTGGAGGACGACGCATCTGTCGCCGAGGTCATTTCCCTGCGACTCCAGCAGGACGGTTACGAGACGGTGGTCACTGACGAGGGCCAGCAGGCTCTCGAGCTGTTTAAACAGGATGAGCCTGACCTGGTCATCCTGGATATCATGCTTCCAGACATGGACGGCATATCAGTGTGCCGCGAAATTCGGCGAACCTCTGATGTTCCTATTATCATTGTGACCGGCCGGGGCGACAAGATGGATCGTGTAGTTGGCCTGGAGGTGGGAGCCGACGACTACGTTGTGAAGCCCTTTATCGCCGACGAGCTTCTCGCGCGTGTGAGGGCAAATCTCCGGCGCGTGAGGGATTACGCCAAAGAGGAAGAAAGCGACAGGTATATGCGGGTCGGTCCCGTTGAGATTGACAATTACACGCACAAGGTGAAGATCCGGGGCGAAGATGTCGAGTTAACGCCCACAGAATTCCGGATTCTCCACACGCTTGCCGAGTCCGCTGATGAAATCGTCTCGCTGCCGAAGCTGTTTGAGAAGGTCTGGGAGCAGCCGGGAAAAAACGCCAGCCTCGTCGAGACGCATGTTTACAATCTACGTCGAAAGGTCGAGGAGGACCCCGCCTCTCCAAGGCTCATCCAGACCATCCGCGACGCGGGTTACCGGCTGAATACGGAAGCCGAATAATTTGCCCCACCAGGATACTGCCAAAAAAGCCCCGGTGATTCTGATTTATCACCGGGGCTTTTGTCATGACAGCGATGCAGCCGAGCAATGGTTATAAGTCGAAGAACGGCAGACTCAGCAGCCAGAGGTAGTCCCGGAGATACTGCAGCAGGGTGCGTCCCCGCTTGGGCGGTGCGAAGAAGATGATATCACCCGGGAGCACTTCCAGATTCGGCAGCTCTCCCTGTTTGAGTTTTTCGAAGTTGATCTCAAAGACTTCGGCCTCCTCCATATCGCCGCTCCGGGGCCGCACGAGAACACCCTTGCGAATGTCCACTTCCTGGCCGAGCCCCGCCCGGGTGAGATAATCGATCAGGGTCCAGTCCTCCCTGTACGGATACATGCCGGGCGATCCGAAAGCGCCGAGAATATACACCTTCTCCAGGTCGCGGACGACGACGACGTCACCCGGCTGCAGCTGTATATCCTGCGAAAGGTCACCCTCCTTTTCCATCTGTCGGAGGTTGCGGACGATGGTTCCCTCTTCACGATAGACCTGCACCTGTGACAGGTCGGCGGCCTCAGTCGGACCGGCCATAAGAACGATCTTCAGCAGGCTGGTGTTCTCCATCTGCGCGATATCCATTGCACCCCTCTGATTCAGGGCGCCCAGGAGAAGAACCTCCTCGGGCTCCTTTTCAGGCACTGACAGGAAGTCACCTGACTGCAATTGGATGTTCTGTGACAGGTCGCCGCTTTTCCAGAGCTTCTCCAGGTTGACCGGTGTGTGTGTGCCGTCACGGATCAGCTCGGCGTTTTCCATGTCGGATATCGACGAGAACCCGCCGGCGCGGATAATGCCTTCAACAAGCTGGATCGGCTCATCGATGTGAAAAGTTGTCGGGTTATTGACGGCACCGAAGATAGTGACGGGCTCGCCTTTTTCGACCAGAAGCACATCGCCGCTGTGCAGTTCGTGGTTCTGGCTGATATCGCCCTCTTTGAGCAGGGCGTGCAGATCGATCTCAACAGGTCGTGAGGATCCTTCTCGCAGCAGTCGTGCGGAATTTGGATTTGCCTGGGCGGCCAGGCCGCCGCCGACCTGCTTGATGGCCTCCAGCACCGTCACCGTCTGGCCGATGGGCACTGTAATTGAAGAGGGGCTGTTCACCTCGCCCAGCACCGAGATGCGGCCAACCAGCCTCGGGACGTGAATGATATCTCCCCACTGGACCGTCACCGGCTCGCCGAGGTCCTCCGAAAGACGCAAACCCGAGAGGTCAATAGTTTGATACGGCTGCCCCTCGCGCCGCAATTCGATGTTTCGCAGGTCGGCGTGGTCGGTGAACCCGGCGCCGATCACCGCGTCACGAACAGTGGCATGAATGGGAAGTGTATGAGCACCGGCCCTCTCCACGTATCCTGTGACGGTGACCTTTCTCTGCGAAGCCTGCTCATCGATAGCGACCGTGAGATATGGATCGCGCAGAACCTGTGAAAGCTCCCTGCGCAGACGCTGCTGAAGCTCGCTGAGTGTATGATTTGTGACCTTTACCGGGCCGATCAGGGGGATATTGATATAACCGCCCGGCCCGACGGAGTAGCTGGCGCTCAGGTCCGGATGGTCGAACACAAAAAGCCGGAGAGCATCGCCCGGTTGGACGATGTGGTTGGGACCGATGGTGTCCGCTGCCTGCACACCCGTGGCGGCGGTGAGCATCATCAGGGCGACACCGACAGCAGCCGTGACTGCGATGAAATGTGTAACCGTTACATGGCGCATGGGCCCCACCCCGTCTTTGACAGGGAGTGATTGAAAGGAACATTTGGTGTGGGTCAGTACGTCTTTAACACTCTACCATTGTACGTAGAAGGATTCACACAAGTCAAGCAAAGTAATCTCGGTGTGACTGATAGTGGTTGGCCCCGTGGCGGCCTCCGTACATTTCTGATATAATGTCTGGCGGTGACGCGCGAGTGAAATTGTCGTGGCTTCGAACATATTCGGTTATACTCCGCTATGTCAATGTGGTGGTTCTTGCCGGCTGCTTCGCCTCCATCGGGCTTGTGGCCGGCGGGCTCCTGGCTGTCAGGGCGAAATTGCCCGAGGCGGCGGAGCTTACGGCCTACAGGCCCAAGCTGACAACAGAGATATATTCCACCGAAATGGACGCCGAAGGAAACGTCAGCCACACGCTGCTCGGGCGGGTTTTTAAGGAGAACCGAAAGCCCGTCAATCTCACCGACGTGCCGCTGCATCTGCGCCAGGCAACAATCGCCATCGAGGATCGCCCCTTCTATTCGCACCGTGGCATCGACCCGAAGGGCATTATGCGAGCCGCGTGGGTCAACTTTAAACGCGGGGGTATCCACCAGGGTGGCAGTACCATCACCCAGCAGCTCGTTCGGAATATATGGCTTACCCGGGAGCGAACATTCGACCGGAAGCTCAAAGAAGCCATCCTCGCCATCGAGATCGAGCGCAAGTATTCCAAAGACGAGATGCTGGAGATGTATCTCAACGAGGTTTACTACGGGCACGGCGCCTACGGGGTGAGAACGGCGGCGCGACTATTTTTTGACAAAAACGTCGGTGAGCTGAACCTCGCAGAATGTGCCCTTCTGGCCGGTCTGACGCGGGCTCCCGGCATATACAGCCCCTACAGACATCCCGAGCGGGCCAGAGAACGGCGTCGCCAGGTCCTCCATGCGATGGTGGAAACCGGAAACATCACCGCCGACGAGGCTGCAAAGGCCGATGCAGTGGAGATCGAAGAGAACCTCGCCCCCCTCAAAGCACACGGCATCACGAGCTTTCGCGCGCCGTACTTCACTCACCTCATCGTTCATCGGCTGACCGAGAAGTACGGCTGGGAGGCCGTTTACGAGGGCGGCCTCAAGGTCTATACGACCATCGATCTGCGGCTGCAGAAAGTGGCGCACGAACAGCTCACTGAACAGATCAAACAGCTGCGGAAGCAGGGCCGGATCAAACCGTACCCGCTGGGGCAGGGAGCGCTTGCGGCTGTTGAGGTGAAGACCGGCGACGTTCTCGCCATGGTCGGGGGAGTAGGACCCTATGAGGAGGTGCAGTTTAACCGCGCCTACCCCGGCGGCTCCCCGTACGGCAGACAGCCCGGGTCGTCGTTCAAACCATACGTCTGGGCCTCGGCTCTGCAGCACGGCTACAGCCCCGATTCTGTCTTCAGCGGGTCCGCCATCAGCATCAAGATTGGGCGCAAGTACTGGAGACCGAAGAACTATACACCCGGGCAGGGCGGCAATTACACGCTGCGGCGTGCCCTGGCGCAGTCCGTCAACCTGGTTTCAGTCAGGCTGGTGAAAAAGCTGGGCGTGGAGACGGTTCGGAAGGAAGCTGCTGAGATGCTGGGGCTTCCACTGGAGCGCCTTCGCCCGGTTATGGCGATTGCGCTTGGTGTGAGCGAACTGGCACCACTCGAACAGGCCGCCGGGTACTGTACGTTCGCCAGCGGTGGCTACCAGACCGCCCCCCGGTTCATCACGCATATCGAGGATTATAACGGCGACAAAATCCTCACAACGGCACCGAAACGGCGGCGGGTCATCGACAAATCAGTGGCAATCAGCATGATTTCGATGCAGCGCACGGTTGTCGTATCCGGTACCGGCACGCGCGCCCGCATCCCCGGATATGACAGGATTTGCGGGAAGACAGGCACAACGCAGGACGGCCGAGACGCGTGGTGGGTCGGCTACAGTCCCGACGTGTCGTGTGCGGTGTGGGTGGGCAACGATGATTACAAGCCGATGCGCCGGGCTTCCGGTGGATATTTCTGCGCCCCGGTTTTCCGGGAGGTCATGAAAAAGGCGATTGAACTGCGGGGCTATGACGGCGATTTCCCCGAGGGGTCGGGGGTAAAAGCCACGAAGAGATCCGAGCCTGAAAAGAAAAAGGTCATCACCGTCTGCGCCGAAAGCGGGGGCCTGGCCACACCGTACTGCCCCAGCACCATAGAGAAAACCATTGGAGCGGACGAGGATCCCCCGCCCCGTTGCAGCATTCATCGGGCGAGCACCAGCAGGCCGCCGGAAGAAACCCACACGGACACAACGCCCGCAGAAGGTGACGTTTCGGACGCCGGGGCAGAAAGCAGATCCGGCGGAACTGTCACAGTCACCATTTGCACCGAGTCCGGCCGGCCAGCGGGGCCGTACTGTCCCTCCACGATGGAAAAAACGTTCCCGTCGGGGGAGGCCCCGACTGGACAGTGCACGCTTCACGGACCGCCGCAGCCGGCGGATGGGGGAAACGGCTCTTCGACCAATCCGGAAACCAGCGAACAGCCGGGTGACGCAAAACCGCCTGCAGGCGACGACCACGAGAGGCCACCGGTCGATACGGCGCCTGCCGCCGACACCGGGCGGTCAGACCAGCCACCCGCGCCGGAACCGGAGCCTCAACCCACCCCGCCCCCGGAACCGGCCGGAGAAACCACCGATGAATAATATGCCGCGCAATGCCTCATAGTCTCATCGTCCGCGCGGTCCTGTAGAGCGATTTCCATGGAACGTTCTGTCCTCAATCTGCGACTCGGAGTCCTGGGAGCAGCTTTTGCACTGGTGCTGGTGCTCTTTACCGCCCGCCTGTGGAGTCTGCAGCTGGCGCAGTGGGGTGAGTTTTCCGACGAGGCGGCTCGAAATAGGACCACTACCGTGTATGAAACGGCCCCCCGGGGGCTCATCGTTGATCGCGACGGCGGAGTTCTCGCCGATAACCAATACATCTGGAACCTTCACATCGTGCCCAAAGACCTTCCGAAAAGTGACGCGGAACTGGATGAGGAGATTACCGTTCTCGCTGGTCTGCTGAAAACCTCCGAGGGAGAATTGCGGCAGCGCATTGAGAAAATCCAGAAGCAGAGCTCTCTACAGGCCGTTCCCCTCGAAGGACCCGGTAACGGCCTGACACTGGAGCAGGTTGTTCAGATTGAGGAGCGGGGAACGCAACTGCCGGGGCTGAGGATCGCCGAGAAAGCCGAGCGTGTCTATCCAGAAGGTCCCCTGGCGGCTCACGTGCTGGGGTACGCCCGGCCCATAACCCGGGAGCAATACGAGCGTTTCGGTGAGCTGCTCTACCCGGATCACGTCTTCAACAGCTCTGAGAGTGGCGTTGACACCTCGAATCTTCAGCCAATGCGCATTTACGGCCAGGATGCGATCTTTGGACAGAGTGGGGCGGAGCGGCTGTGCGAAATTGAGCTTGATTGTGCGCCGCCGATACCGATACTCCAGGGCCGCCGCGGCAGGACTGTGTACGAGGTTGATGTCACCAACAATCCCGTGCGCGTCCTGCACCGTGAAGAACCGTCACCCGGCGCGACGGTGTATTTAAGCATCGACCACCAACTTCAGTTGATCGCACAACAGGCGCTTGAGAACGCGATTAAGAACTCCACCGGAAAGACCGGCGGCGTCGTTCTGATGGATCTCGAGACCGGCAGCGTACTGGCGATGGCCAGCTATCCTGATTTCGACCCAAATAAGTGGATCCAGGGATGGGACTCGCAGGAGGAGTTTAACCGACTGAACCAGGACCCCCGAAAAGTCTTTTTGAACAAGGTGATCGGGGGGCGGTATCCTCCGGCCTCGACATTCAAGATGATCTCGGCGACCGCTGCGCTGGCCGAAACGGATATTGAGACCAGCGACACTTTTGTCTGCGAGGGCGGGATATACGCCGGTTCCGACCGGCAGAGATTCGGCTGCTGGGTGGATACCGGGCACGGCCGCCTTAATTTTCACGAGGCCATCGCCCATTCGTGTGATGTCTATTTCTACGAACTGGTACGCAAGCGTGGGTTGAGCAGCCGAATTTTGGCCGAATACGCCCACCTTTTCGGAATGGGGCAGTACACGGGGCTCGGTCTTCCCGGCGAAATCCCGGGGCTGGTTCCCAATCCGGACTACAAAAAAGAGGAGTTTGGGGTTGATTGGCGCTTGGGGGATACCCTGAACATGGTCATCGGCCAGGGCTACCTTTCCGCCACGGTTATGCAGGTGGCGGTAGCCACAGGGGCTGTTGCCACCGACGGGGATGTGCTGGAGCCGGAAATCGTGCGAAAGATCGCGTGGCCGCATCACATGCAGCGCGAGCCCACGCTGGTGGAGCGCAGTGTCAAGCGCCACCTGGATTTGCCAGACGAGCTCAAAGAAGTACGCAGGGGCATGCGCATGGCCGTCACCGCCGAAAATGGCACGGCGGCCATTTTACGACAGCTCTCGACCTCGGCGGCCGGAAAAACCGGCAGCGCCCAGCACCTGCGCGGACGCCCGACCCATGCATGGTTCACCGCATTCACCCCGTATGAGAAGCCGCGCTTCGTCTGCACCGCCCTGGTGACCGAAGGCGGCTGGGGGAGCCAGACCTGTGGCCCGATCTGCGTGAAGCTGCTGCAGGCGGCTGTAAACAGCGATATCTGATAGACAGGGAGTGCCCGCTTTCTTCATGAGACTGGGGAATGACGACAGGCAGCGTTACAATGCTTTTGTCGCACAATCACCACTGTGCAACTTTCTTCAAAGCTGGGAGTGGGGCGAACTCAAGCAGCGCACGGGCTGGGAGCCGGTTCGCCTGGGAATCGAAAAAGACGGTAAGCTCTGTGCGGCAATACAGGTTCTCAAACGCACCGCGCCGGGAGTCGGCCGCAGCCTCCTGTACGCTCCCCGTGGTCCCATCTATGATCTGCAGCGTCCTGAATTGTTTGAGCAGATCATTGACGAGGTCGGAAACCTCGCCTCCGAAAGCAAAGCCATGGCGCTGAAGATCGATCCGGCTGTGCCTAACGAGAACGATGACTTCAAGCAGCTCCTGCGCGATCACGGCTTTGAGCCGATTTACTCCGATGACGATATGCCGGAAAACTCCTTCGGCGGCACGCAGCCGCGATTTGTCATGCAGGTGGATTTAACTCCCTCTGAAGATGATCTAATGGCCGCTTTCAAAAGCAAATGGCGGTATAACATCCGACTCGCGGAGCGCAAGGGTGTGGAGATTCACACAGACTGCAGCAGGGAAGACGTCGGAGAGTTTTACAGGGTTCTCAAGACCACGGCCGACCGCCAGGATTTCAACGTCCGCGCCGAGGAGTACTTTTACCATATATGGGACCTGTTCATCGAGCCCGGTATGGGAACCATGATGCTGGGGTCGTATGAAGATGAGATTATCGCCGGAGTCATGACCCTGACGATGGGTGATCGCGCGTGGTATGTGTACGGGGCCTCAAGCAACGAGCACCGCGACCGCATGCCCAATCACCGCCTGCAGTGGGAGATGATGCGGTGGGCGAAATCGCAGGGCTGCACGGTGTACGACATGCGGGGCGTGGCTCATAAAGAGGACAAAGACAGCCCCCTGTACGGGCTGAATCGTTTCAAAAAAGGTTTTAACGCCGAGTATGTTGAATACGTCGGAGAGTGGGACCTGGTCTATTCTCCCACCTTTTATGCCCTGTTCAACAGCCTGGAGCCCGTTGTTCGCAAGCTCCGGCTGTTTGTAGCTGACTTTAACAATTAACTGCATTCTGGGCGCCGGGGGTGGTGCCGTGGAAGAAAAACAATCGCTGTCGGAACTGCTCACGAAATCGCTGCGGGCCGCAGTCGCATATTTGAAGGCCGAAGCACTGGTATTCGTCCGAAAGATCGGCAAGAAAGCGGGCCTGTTTGCCGGTGCGGTCGCCTGCCTTATACTGGCACTGGTCTATCTTTCGATAGGCATTGTTCGTCTGCTTGCCCACCTCATGGGCAGCGAGATCGCTCCGTTTTTCCTTATGACTGCAATTCTCCTGGTCGTCTGCGCGATACTTTTTGGGCTGGCGACCCTGAAGGAGGATAAAGATGACAAAAAAACAAAAGTCAGCAAAGACGCCGGCACCTGACCCACAGCGGGCGCTCGATGAGCTCAGCGAGGCGATAGATGAGATGGAGGCCGGTATAAAAGACCGCGCCCGTGACACCCTCTGCAGCATGTCGCCACAGTTGAAGATCGGGCTGGCTGTAGGGGCCCTGGCGGTGGGAGCGGCCGCGGTGCTCTTTGCTTTGAGGCAAAGTGGCGAAGACTGCGGTCACGACGCCGAAGACACCGGGACCAAAAAGATCAGCCCGAAGCTCCGTGACGCCGTGGCGGAGGCCGCTGGAAAGGCCGTTAAAGCCGGCTTCGCAGCATTGGCCGACCGGATACAGGCAGCCGATACGAAAGAGTCCTGATGTGCGCGGAAGACGCATCACGTGGCATTTTATGAATGAGGTTGAAAATGCAGGATTTCATGCACAGAATCATCAAGGCAGCGCTCGACCAGGGTGCTGATTTCGCCGATTTGCGGATCACTGACAGCACCGCCACAAGTATCGCCGTCCAGGACGGACAGGCGGACAGGATTTCGTCCGCCCATAGCGGCGGTGCAGGTCTCCGCGTACTGGTGGATGGCGCATGGGGCTTTGCTCCCACGAATCGGCCCGACGAAAAAGAGCTTCTCCGCTGTGTGAATGACGCCGTTGAGATGGCGAAAGCTTCCAGCTCGCACGTGACCGACCCCGGGATGATCGCCACGGTCGAACCGGTTGTTGACAGCGTGCAGACTGAGGTCCGGATCAATCCCGATGATGTCCCGCTGGCCGATCGCGTCGAGCGGGTGGCGGCGATGGAGGCGGCTGCCAGAGAATACGACAGAGACCACACCGCCAACACGGTGGCAACGTACGCCGACGGGACGGGCACGACACACCTTGCCAACAGCTTCGGCACCTTCCTGACGTTCACGGGATCGGCGGTCAAAATAGGTCTCAGCATGGTGGCGACGGACGGGCGCACCCGCCAGCGCTCCTCGTGGCACAAAGCCAACCGCACCGGTTACGAGCTTATCGCCGATCTGGATGTTGAAGCACAGGGCGAAGAGACGGCCAAGAAGGCTGTTGATCTGCTCAGTGCTGAGCAGGCCCCCGCAGGCCGCTTTGATGTCATAATCGACCCGAAAATCTGTGGTCTGCTGGTCCACGAGGCGTTCGGCCACAACTCGGAGGCCGATGCCGTGTGGTCCGGCAACTCCATCCTCGCCGGAAAGATGGGCGAGCAGGTCGCTGCTGACACAATTACCATCATCGATGACCCCACACTCCCCGATCTCAATGGTTCCTACACCTATGACCACGAGGGCGTTCCTGCCGGGCGTCATGTCATCGTCTCCGACGGTGTGCTGGAGGGATACCTTCACAGCCTCCAGACGGCGGCGCGATTCGGCGTGGAGCCCAATGGCAGCGCACGGGCATCCGGCCACCAGAATACCCCGATCGTCCGGATGAGCAACACCTATATTGAGCCCGGTGAGGCGACGCTCGAAGAGATGATAGCTGACATCGAGGATGGGATCTACCTGACCGGCGGGTATTGGGGATATGTATTTACCGCCAAGGGGCAGTTTACCTGCAATGTCGAACACGCCTACGCCATCGAAAACGGCGAGTTGACCACACATTACCGCAATGTCAGCATTTCCGGCGAAACCCTCGACACGCTCAGGAAGGTCGTGGCCGTTGGATCAGACCGGCAGTTCCAGCTTGGCGGCACCTGCGGCAAGAATGGCCAGAGCATGGCCGTGGACGCGGGCGGGCCGCATCTGATGATCACCGATGTCGTCGTCGGCGGCCAGACAGCACAGTAGCAGTATCTCAGCACTTTATCGGAGGACCCATGGGAAGACTACTTGACGCAGCGCAAAAAGCGGTGAGCAGCGCGACCGCAGCAGGCGCTGATTTTGTTGACGCATTCTGTTCGGAAACCAAAGAAATAGAAATCGACGTCGAGAACAACAGCATTCATGACTGCCAGGTTATCCGCGACTATGGCGTGGGTGTCAGAGCGTTTTGCAGTGGCGGCATGGGAATTAGCAGTGCCCAGAGCCTCGACCCGGAGGCGTGTGCTGAATGTGGCAGGCGAGCCGTGCGCCTGGCCCGCGCCGCCCAGCCGGATCCCGACTTTGTGGCGCTCCCCGGAGTCGGACAAAAGCAGGATGTTCAGCAGCTTTTTGATGACACGCTCGCCGGACTGCCCGCCGAGACGGTGGTGCAGTGGTGCGCGGACGCGATTGAAGAGGCGCAGGCGGAGTACGGGTATGTGCGGCTGGAGGGCGGTGCAAGCCTCATCGCGGGCACCAGTGCGCTGGCATCCTCAACCGGTATCGCCATCGAGCGGGCCGGCACACTCGTCAATATCGGCTTTCAGGCAATTGTGATAAGCGACGGCGATGTGGGCATCTACTTCGAATATGATGCGGCACGACGAATGGAAGATTTTGTGCCCCGGGGCGTTGCTGAAAAAGCCACACGGCAGGCGCGGGAATATCTGGGGGCTCGCAGCATTGACACGGGCCGAATGACGCTGGTTCTCGGTCCGTTGACCGTATCGGGAATGCTCGGTTCAGTCGTCGGCGCCGCCTCGGCCGAGAGTGTCCAGCGAAACCGTTCCTTCCTCGGCGGCCGGGAGGGCGAGCAGATAGCCAGCGATCTTCTCACCATCCGGGAATGTCCGTTTGTGCCGGCAGGTCTCGGCTCGCAGCCCTACGACGGTGAGGGGGTCCCGAAGGTAGAGCGCAATCTCATTGACAGAGGGGTGCTCACCACCTATCTGCACAACTCCTACACCGCCAACAAGGCAGGAGTGGACAACACCGCCCACGCCTCCCGGAGTGGCTACAGCGGCGGTGTCGGTATCAGCACGGCAAACCTGCAGGTTGAAACCGGCGACCGGCCGGAAGCGGAGTTGATCTCCGAGATAGACGAAGGGCTTTATATTGCGTATGCCGGCCTCAGACCGGATACCGCCTCCGGTGATATTTCTGCGACCGTGGATTTCGGCTTCAAAATCGAGGACGGCGAGCGGGCCTACCCCGTGTCCACGACGATGATCGGCACGACGGCGATGCAGATGCTTTCGAATATCGAGGCGGTCTCAAGCGATTACCGCGAGGAGCCCGGTATCATCGCTCCAAGTCTGCGTATCAGGGATATCCAGGTTGCGGGCGCAGGATAATCCAGCAAAAAAGAGAACCCGGAGTTAGACGATGGCAACCGAAGAAACCGACTTTCAGGATGTTCCGGAGAGTGATGCACTCGACCAGCCGCGCCACCCCCTGATGGGGATGACGCTGCGGGCGATGATTATCTCGGTAGTACTGTGCATTATCGCCAGCTTCTGGATTAACCAGGCCGAGGTCATCAGCCATTTCTGCCAGATCACCGAAGCCGTGCCCCCGATTCCGGCCGTCGGCTTTCTGCTTCTGCTGGCGGTGCTAAACCCGTTCGTCCGGGCGATCAGCAAGCGCCTCAGCCTGGAGCGGCGTGAAATCATCATCATTTACGTGCTGCTGACGGTTGCGACAACTGTCGCAGGGTGTGGCATCGGCCGCTTCTTTTTCAATACACTGCCTGTCCTGTTTTACTTCGACACTCCCGAGAACAACTTCCAGGCATTCCAGCAGTACATGCCGGAATGGATGGTGCCACACGACTCCGAGGTTATCCGGCAGGTCTATGAGGCGTCGAAGACGGGTGCGGTTCCCTGGGCGGCGTGGGCGACCCCGCTGGCGATGTGGGGTCTGTTTTTCCTGGCCTTCTGGGTCATCATGCTGGCCGTGGCAACGATGTTCCGGCGGCAGTGGTCCGAAAAGGAGAAGCTGGCCTATCCACTGCTTTACCTCCCGCTGGAAGTCACCCACGGCGTCGATACCGGCCAGCTTGTGGTCAACTTCTTCAAAAACCCGGTTATGTGGGTCGGCTTCGCCATCGCCTTCCTCTACAACGCCACGAACATCATCAATGCGTTTAACCCCGGCTTTACCGCCGTTGGGAAGCAGTTCGACTTTGGCCAGCTTTTCACCGAACATCCCCTGACCGCCCTGCGGCCGATGGCCATCCGCTACCGCCCGGCCGTTATCGGATTCGGGTATCTGGTGAGTACTGAGATCCTGTTCAGCGTCTGGTTTTTCTACTTCGCCCTCAAGGCCGAGAAGCTGTTTGCGACGATGGGGGGCGTGGAGCTTGCCGGGTATCCCTACTGGCAGGAGCGCGGCCTGGGGGCGTACGTCGCCCTGGCACTTCTGCTGGCATGGGTGGGCCGCCATCACCTCGCAGCGGTCTTCCGCAAGGCCTTCGTGGGCGACCCGGATATCGACGATTCCGATGAGCCGATGAGCTACCGGGTGGCTGTGTTCGGGGGCATTTTTGCCTTCCTGGTCGTGATCGGCTGGCTGGTGGCGGCCGGCATGGCGCCATGGCTGGCGGTGGTCTATATCGGCCTGATACTGATGACGTCGGTGGTTTATGCGCGGATTCGGGCGGAGGTCGGCGTCCCCGTCATCTGGATGTATCCGTACTACCAGTCGTACAAGGGCATACGCTATTTCCTCGGCTCTGAAGCGCTCAAATATAAGGGAAGCTGGGAAAGCGCCACCATTTTCTCGACGCTTGTATTCATGTCCCGCGGTTACTACTCCTCGATGATGGGGTATCAGGTCGAGGGCTTCCGGCTGGCCCGGGGAACGGGTATCAAACAGAAGGCCATGACCTGGGTGCTGATCATTGCACTTGTCCTGGGATTCAGCATCTCCATGACCGGGGTGTTGCGAGCGTACTACGAGTACGGCGCGGGCGGCCTGACCGGTATGGCCGGATGGGGCTCGGGCATCGCACAAACCGAATACGAGGCCCTGACCAATTACGAGACCGCACCCGTCAGCCCGGACGTGCCCCGGATCGTGGCCACGAGTGCGGGCTTTGTCATCACTGTGGCCCTGATGCTCGTGCGGATGGTCTTTCTGCGCTTCCCACTGCACCCCCTGGCCTTCGCGATGATCTGTTCGTACGGCGAGCTCATCTGGGGACCGTTCTTTCTCGTCTGGATCGTCAAGAGCATTGTTTTCAAGCTTGGCGGAATGCGGATGTACCGGCAGCTCATACCGCTCTTTATCGGCCTTGCGGTGGGACATTACTTCACCGCCGGTATCCTCTACGGCCTGTTTGGTACCTACGGCGGAGAGGCGGTCCAGCGATACGGCGTATGGTTCGGCTGACACCCGGCAACACCGCTTCATGCCCGGAGGCGGCCGTTTCATCCATCTGCGGTGTCTGCGAGAAATAGGAGTCTGCAGGGCGCACAGCGAAAGAGAAAAGAGAAGAAATGAGAGGCCGATGATGCCTCCCTTGCAGTCGCAAACGGGTGAGTGACATCATGCGACACCTCGCGAGCAAGCTGGCCATCGTGATTATGATAGCGCTGGTGGGGTGTGCGAAGAATCCCGGCGGCGCACCGGGCATGGCCGAGTCTGCCGAAGAACACTCCACGCAGCCAGCCCGAAGCGCCCATACCTGCCGCGAACCGTACCGCGCAGGGAGCTTTTATCC
>JAWODS010000279.1:0-31445 GCA_046483205.1 Armatimonadota bacterium
ACCGCCGGGAAGTTCACATCGCCCTCCAAAAGCGGCTTCCATTCATAGCCGTCGCGCTGGAAGTCCTTGAAATGCACCTTCATCAGGTGCTTGCCGCAGATGCGCACCCAGTGCTGCGGGAAGCCGAAGATGACCATGTTGCCGGTGTCGAAAAACAGGCCCACGCGGGGGCTGGCGACCTCGTCACAGAACCGCGCGAACTCCATCGGGCTGAGCAGAAACTTGTTCCAGACGTATTCCAGCGCGAGGTTCACTCCGGCCTGCTCGGCGTGTGGCGCAAGAATCTGCAGGGCCTTGAGCGAGTTAGCGTACGCCTCGTTGTAATACAGCTCATCATTCAATGAGCCCATCGTCAGCAGCATGGTATCGACACCGAGCGCGGCGGTCTGGTTGAGGGATCGGCGGATATTTTCGATGCTGTTTTGCCATACCTCTGTGTCATTGGTCATGATGTCCTTGTCAAGGCCGCGGAGCTGCGCGCAGACCGAGGAAAGCTCGACGCCCTGGTCTTCGGCGAATTGCGCCATCTCCTGGAGATGCTCTTCGGACGTCTGCAGACTGAGCTCGCCCTCGCCCTTCAGGCAGACTTCAAGAGCCTCATAACCGGCTGCTTTTGCGTTGCGCACTGTTTCCTCAAACGACCATTCCTGAGGAGTGATGATGCCGCTGATTCCAACTTTCATGGTAATCCTCCCGGGTCGAGATGATTCGTCACACTGTTTCCTGCGTTCTGCAGGTATTGGGTCCTGGTTTTCGTACTCAGGCGGCGGCCGACCGGCCACGCTGCGAACTTATACAGGGCGATCGGAGTCAACACATCGTGTCTCGGTCGCCGTCCCATGCATTCGTTTTCCACGCCGGCAGCCGAGAACCTTTGTTGATGCTCATTTTTACGGTATGATGATGGACTGTGCCAATGCAGGTTGCGGGTGACTGAAACTCGAATGAGACAAAAAAGAAGCACGGAGAATAGGTGTGTGAAATATGAGTGATCTGGATTTCAGCGAAATACCCGTGGCGGGAAGTGCAGATGTTGTAGTCGCAGGCGGTGGCCCCGGCGGTTTGTGTGCGGCGGTAGCGGCGGCCGAAGAAGGCGCTGATGTCATTCTGGCAGAGCGTTACGGCTTTCTGGGAGGCATGGCCACCGCGGGCCTGGTCAATCCCTTTATGTCCTTCTACGCGGGCGATGAGCAGATCAACAAGGGCCTTTTCCAGCGGCTGATTGACGAGCTGGAGGAGCACGGCGGCTGGAGCCACCGGCCCAAGGCGCGTCATGCCTTCGACCCGCAGATCATGAAGATTGTCTGTGACGTCCTGGCTGATAAAGCGGGTGTGAAACTGCTTTTGCACAGCTTTGCGGTTGATGCAGTCGCCGCGGACGGAAAAGTACAGAAGATTATCCTTGCGAACAAATCCGGCCTGCAGGCGCTTGAGGCGGACATCTTCATTGATGCGACCGGAGATGCGGATGTCGCCGCCCGCGCCGGCGCCGAAATCGAGATGGGCCGCGAGGAGGATGGATTCTGCCAGCCCATGACACTGTGCTTCCGCATGGTGGGCGTTGAGGAAGACGAGCTGCCCTCCCGCAGCCGTATCAATGAGCTATATGATAAGGCGAAGGACGCCGGGGACATCGACAACCCGCGCGAGAATGTACTGTATTTTTACACGCCGCATAAGGGCGAAATCCACTTCAACACCACGCGGGTGGTGATGCACGATGCCACCGACACTGAATCGATGACCGAGGTGGAGCAGATCGCTCGCAGGCAGGTCGAGCAGATGGCGGATTTCCTGCGGCGTGATGTCTCCGGCTTCGAGAACGCCTATGTGTCTGCAATTGCCACACAGACGGGGATCCGTGAGTCGCGGCGGGTCATGGGTGATTACGTCCTGACGGCCGATGATGTGCTTGGGGCCCGGAAATTCGAGGACGGCATCGCCCGCGGATCGTATCCCATAGATATCCACAACCCGACCGGCACCGGCACGGTCATCAAGCGCGTCCCACCTGGAGAGGCCTACGACATCCCCTACCGCTGCCTGTGTCCGAGGGGGTTCGATAATCTGCTGATTGCGGGCCGCCCGATCAGCTCCGATCACGCGGCTCATTCGTCACACCGGGTGATGCCGATTGCGGCCAATAACGGCGAAGCCGCCGGTGTCGCCGCAGCTTTGTGCGTCCGCGATGGCTGCGATATCCGGAATGTGGACACCGGGGAGCTGCGCTCGATGCTGAGGGACCGCGGAGGCAGCATATACGAAGAAAGCTGAGAGGCCGGCGGGGTGTGTGAATGATTGCAGGTCTGGGCGAAGCGTTCTCCACAGCCATCGGTGTGGCCGTCTCGTTGCTGATTGTTTCCTACCCGGTGTACCGGGTTGTGTCCCTGCTGATCGAACAGGAGATCACCTTCCTGGAGATGGTCATCTACCTGTCTATCCTGGGTGGTTTTATCATCGGCATCATGACCACCTGGGGCAGCCCGCTCAGCCTGCTGCTTCTGGGGATGCTGGTTGTGCTGTCTTTCGGACATACCTTCGTCCAGCGGGCGGTGAACAAGCGTAAGGTATGGGCGATGGACCAACAGACGCTCGAAGAGGCGGATGCGGCCATCGAGCGGATGCCCCAGAACCGGCGGCCATACGAGACTGCCATTCGGATTTTGCGGCGGCGGCACGATTACGAGCAGGCGGCCGAGTACATCGAGAAGTACCTGGACAATGTCGGCGAAGACCGCGCTTTCGAAAGACGGCTGCAGATACTCAAGCGTTTGATCCGGCAGAAGACAGCGGGTGTCAAGGTTTGCCCGAATTGTGGTGCGGAGAACCCTGCCGGGACAGGAACCTGCATCTACTGCGGACACCTCATGACGCTGCCGTCTGATTTTTGGGCCGGCTGCGGCACCGAAATCGGGGTCAGGGCAGTGGGATTGACGATGGCCACGCTGCTCGTCGCGGCGATCGCGACAACGGTTTTTCGGGCACCACAGCTTATTTCAGGCGTCCTGTATGTTGGAGCTTTTTCTACTTTTTTGGTGTACATGTACGTGAAATATCGCTAAAGACCGTTCGCTGGCTCAGAGATTGCACCGGAATGTGAGAAACAGGCCGATAAAGGGAGGCGCGATGATGAAGACAGTGTATAAGCCGATTGTGGCCGTTATTGCCCTGGCGATGATTGTGGCGGTGTGTGGGTGTTTCAAAGCGACGACGCAGATCGCCGTGAAGCCGGATCTCGGCGTTGATTTTTCCGTCACCATGGCGGTCCCGAAACAGTTCGCCGAAAAAATGTCAGAAGAATCCCAAAAAGATATGGAAATGGACGAGGTGAAAACCTACACCGAGGGTGACTGGTACTACATCGAGGGCAAAAAGTCTGTGGCAGGTACAAATGAATTGGAAATCCCTTCAACTGCCGAGGCTACCTTCATGCGCAGCAAGCAGGAGCACCGCCTGAGCACGCAGTATATGGTGGGCATGGAGCTGCCGAAGATGGATGAGGCGATGGGCGAGGGGCCTGCACCAACCCAGCCCGCACCGGATGCTGAAAGCCCCGAAGACGCCGAAGCGCAGAGGCAGCAGGAGGAAGCAATCGGGATGATGATGTCGGGGATGATGTCGAGCTTCGAATATAATCTCGAGATCACATTGCCCGGGACCATCACCACGACCTCGGGCGAGCATATCGCCCCGGATACAGTGCGGTACGCTTTTAACTGGAAAGAAATGAGCGAGCAGCAGGATGGCAAGCTGCTGGTCACCAGCCGCGTGCCGAACTACACCCGTATTGGCCGCCTGGCAGATCAAATGGTCGCCGCCGGCGCCGATCCACTTATCGGCCTGCAGCTTATCCAGTACGTCAATGATGGCCTGCTTCCCGACCCTCCGGTGGACGTGGAGGCCGACACGAAGCTTTCGGCTGATGATTATCTGAAGCTCACAGAGATCATCCAGGCGCTTGACGCTCAGCTTCAGCCCCAGGTGACAACCGGGATCATCACAGAGACCGGCCTCAACAGCAACGACGTCACGCATGAGCAGGTCTCCCGCGCTCACAAAGCGATCGAAAAACTGGACCTGCAGCAGGTGGCGGTTGATGATATAAAGAGCACAATCAAATAGAGCCTAAGATGCCTGCGTGCGGTGACCCACTGCTGGAATAAACAGATAACAGGTATTGCCTCCGGTCGTGTCAAAGGAGTAAATACAGGGTTGCATATCCAAAAAGCTGCAGTTGCTGTGGGCTTCAAATATATGGCAGCCGAAAGAGACTTTCAGAAGCGCAGATATGAACTTTGAGAGCGGTTTTTCAATGGATGATCGTCAACTAAAAAATGCGCGAATCATCGCGCATCTGCCAAACTTCATCAAGCTGTACTGGCGGCTTTTTACAGATCCGCGCGTCGGCTGGATACCGCGGATCGTGTTGCTCGCCGGTGTCGCGTATGTGCTGATACCGATGGATTTTTTGCCTGACATTATGGCTCCACTGGCCGGGCTCGGGTTGATCGACGACGCCGTGGTTATCGTCCTGGCGGCGAAGGCCTTCATGCATCTGTGCCCGCGCACGGTGGTCGAAGAACATGTCCATCTGATCGACGAGGGTGGATAGCTGCTTTTGTGTAAGATAGCCTATCTTCTGACAATATCTGCGACAGCACCGAATAAGGATCAAAGCCATTTGTGAAGGGCGGGGCAGAGTATCTTTCGTCTGTGACGGCGTCGGTTCCGCCCACGATTGGTGGAGGGGTTCCCATGGCCGCAACTGAACCGCAGCAAAAGCCCGTTCAACTGACGGTATTCAACTGGCGAAAGCACGGCCATGATGTGCTCGGCTTTCAGCGGGAGATTTATGAAACGAACTTTGACGACTGCACCGTAGATCGCGACTTTCTGCGAGATTACGCGGCCAATCTCCGGGACGCCTGCAGGTGGGACAGCGAGCATCTTGTCGTCCTCGAACGCGGCAGTGAAACCGTCGGATTCATGTGGCTTTCGATCATGTCAACACTCGTCGAACCCCGCATGGGATATGTGAAAAACATCTACGTTGTCCCGGAGCTTCGAGGCAAGGACCATGCCCGGCAAATGCTCGATTATGCCGACCAATGGTTCATCAACCGCGGCTGCGAGAAGGCGGCACTTGATGCGACCTGCTCCAACCAGCGAGCGGTGGGGCTTTATGACAAATGTGGGTATGAAGTGGTGCGGTACAGGATGGAAAAGACGTACGATTGACTCCCGCAGCGGCGGGGAACACACAATATAGGTGAGATTTGTGGCGCCAACATCGCAACCGCAGGATTTTCTGGAAGAGGATCTCGAAGAGATTGATTTTCTGTGCCGGCAGCGAGACTACCCGGCGGCGCGACAGATTGCTCGCCGGCTGTTGCGCAACCATCCGGCGAATGCGCGCGTGCACGAGGTGATGGGCGACATCTGTGCCGCCGACGGCGATCACGCTGAGGCCGTCGAGTGGTACGAAAGAACGATGGAGATAGAGCCCAGCCAGCAGTTGCGTGAAAAGCTTCTGCAGGCGCGTCGCCGGAGCGGCCAGAGCGCGACACGGCCCCCGGGAGGTGCACGGGATGAGTCGGCCCGGCGCTACCGCATTATCGCGATGATTGCCGGTGGGATTGTGGTGGTCCTGGTGGTGGCTCTTCTCGTGATTTACACGGGGGGAAAAGGGACGCAGACAACTGCCACCACCGACCAGGCCGTCCCGAGAGCGCAGCCTATCTCACCCAGGGGCAGCACATCGCCCGGCCATCGCGGGGCGTCGTCGGATTACGCCACACCACGCAGCTCTTCGCAACATTCACACCGCTCGGCGGACCGCCGCGCGGCCGATGATACTGCGCAGCGCAACTATAAGCTCCCGCCGGTGATACTCACCGAAGAGGTGAACGCGCCCCTGACACAGCAGGATCGCACGCTGCTGGCGGCCATCGCCTCGCTGAACTGGCCGGGCGGACACAGCCTCTCCGGACATGTCAATGTCATGACAGATCCGTTCAACGGTTACGCGTTTATCACCGTGTCTATACCGAAGGCCGCCGGTGATGCAGAGATGTTCACCAAGGTCGTCGGCATGGCGTTTCGCCTGGCCAAAGCAGCGGCCGAAAATGACAGCACCCTGCGCTATATCACCATCAGGATCATCATACCCATCGAGATCCAGAAAAAAGAGCAGGTCATGACAATATTCCGCGGCAATGTTTCTCGCAAGACGCTGGATCGCTACACCGGGCGTGGCCGACAGCCGGAGACCCGGGAAATATGGACCACTGTTTTTGCCGATTGCTGGTGGAATCCGTCGGTGCCTTACAGCAATCCATACGGCGAGTAGCGCTGAAGCCGGAAGGGTGATGTCGGATGAATCGCCGTGACATCATCGAATGCCTGAGCTGCATGAGCGCAGAGAGAATAGCACTTCGCCTGCTTCATCTGTGCCATGACCCGCTTCCGTTTCGCAAGCTGAATTGCACGCTGCCCGGACACGCAAAATGTACGCTCCATGAGGCCGACGATTACATCACCGGCTGCCTGAGAGACTGCGGGTATCGCGTCCAGGCGGAGGGCGTGCGGGTGCAGGCATATCGCTGCGATGTGTCGAAGCCAAAGGCCCGGCAGTATTCTCCCCCTCAACCCTGCGATCCGTGGTTCACCGCCTACAACCTCTACGCCAAAAAAGAGGGCACCGAACGGCCCGAAGAGATCATCGTTGCCTGTGCCCACAAAGATTCCCAGAGCTGGTGTGATTCACCGGGCGCGTATGACAACGCCGTGGGCACAGCGGCGGTGATGGCGATCGCCCGCGTACTGGCCGACCTCCCCACACGCCGGTCGGTCTGGTTTTTATTCTGCAACGAGGAACACACCCCCTGGACGAGTATCACTGCCGCAAGGCGTGCGAGAGAGCGGGGCCATAACATTATCGCCGTTTTCAACACCGACTCTATCGGCGGCAAATCGAGACGCGATATTGCGGCAAAGCGGATGACCAATGTGTCGGTGTACACCGAAAAGGAAGGGCGCCGCCTGGCGGAGCTCATGACACAGGTTATCGATGATTACGATATCGGGCTGCAGCAAACCATAAAGAGGCGCAGCAAACCCGGTGATGACGATGGCTCGTTTGTGAAAGCCGGCTTTCCCGCCGCCATCATGAACGTCGGGTCATATCCGTACGCGAATCCGGACTATCATCGCGAAAGCGACACCGCTGACAAAGTTGACATCGCAAACGTGTATCTTGCCACGCAGGCGATCCTCGCTGCCATCCTGGAGCTTGACCGCTCGTAGCATAAAGCCACCGGCCTGGATGAAGGACCGGTGGCTGGCGGCTGGCACAGGGAGACCGTGAGGATTAGATGTTGCCGCGTTCGGGTTCGATGCTGCGCAGAAAGTCAACGGCAGCCTGGATATCGCCCACCGGATCGTCGCCGGTTTCTCGCTCGATGGCGAAGTAGCCGTCATAGCCTGAATCCAGCAGATAGCCGACGTATCGGGGCCAATCCACCCATCCCTCGCCGAGCGGAACCTCCTCGCGGGTCCCGTCCTCATGCACGAGGCCGTCTTTGGCGTGAGTGTGCACGATTTCGTCGGCCATCGCCAGCGCCCCCTCGTTGGGCTGGAACTTCTCAAACCACTTCAGCCGGTCGTATTCTTCGCCACGTTCCTGGCAGAACCGGGCCGGCCACATGATGAGGTTCGCGGGATCCCAGTTAATTTTGATCGCGTCGCTATCGACAATATCCAGCAGGCGCCGAAGAACAAAGGGCGGTTCGGGACCGGTCTCGATGGCCAGGCATGCCCCGACCTTCTCGCCGTGCTCGGCGATTTGTCCGAATGCATCAATGAAACGCTGCCACTCGGGGCTTCCGGGACGCTCGGGCATGATGCCGCAGTGGCCCTGCCAGATGCCGGAGTCCAGGTCCACCGCGAGATCCATGATGCGCTTGCCCCATTCGATGTTTTCCTGCCAGTCTTCCTCTTCTCCCAGATCGACGTTCCCGCCCCATGCCGAGACGGCAGAGACCTCAAGCCCGAGGGACTTGATATGGTCCAGCAGCTTCTTCCGGTCAGATTTGTCCAGGTCCCGGGGGCGGAAGCCCTCCCTTGTGACACTGATATGGAGACCGGGAACACCCATATCGGCTACAACTTCCATCCCATCATAATAGTCCATACGCAGGTTGCTGAGCATGACTGCAATCTTCAGATCGGCCATTTTTCGGCCCTCCGATCGTCGCTTTATTGTGCGAATGCCTTGACGTGTTTCGTCATTGCTGTAAAATGACCTTCCCACGGCCCGCTTTTCCCTCACTTCCCCAACCGGCAGGGAAATAGGATTGCATGGCAGCAGTGCATAGGTTATAATAATATACCTGTTATCGCCATCTAAAAAGCCGTGTTCACTTCGAAGCCATCCTCTCTCGCAGGGATACAGCATGAACCAGAAATGTCTGGCATTTGCTCTTTTGATTGCCGCGTGCATTGTTGCGACATCAGCCGCGGCTATCGCTGCCTCCGACAATCCGCGGATCAGTGCGGACGTCACCGAGGAGGTGGAATCGGCGGTCGTTTATATCCACGCAGAGTGGAAGGCGGCCGACGGTGCTATTGATGATTCGTGGGGAAGCGGCTTTTTCGTCAGCGATACCGAGATTATCACGAACTATCACGTCATTGCCGAGGCGATCAAACGGCCCGGAACGCGCATTACCATCCGCACCTGCAGCGGCCGATCCCGCAGCAAGCGCTATGAGGCGTATGTCGAAAGAGAATTTGAGAGTGCAGATCTGGCACTCCTGACGGTTCGACACAAGCCCGAAAACATCACGCCCCTGTCAATCAGCGCGCTGCTCCCACAGAAGAATGCGCGGGTGATGGGCTTTGGATTTCCTATGGGCGATTTGTTTGATCCAAGCCCCAACGGCCCGGGTGTCGCCCTGCGACGGGGATATGTGAGCCGGGTAACACACGGTGGCGCGATCATCGAAGCGGATATGAACATCGACCACGGGATGAGCGGCGGGCCGGCCATAGACAAAAACGGGCTGGTCGTGGGCGTCATCCAGGCGATGGGCGGCTCCAGCGACAACCCGACAGCATTTGCATTCCTGATCTCCTCCACCACGCTGGCACGCTTTCTGCATGACGCCGGCAGCAGCGTCCGCCCCGTCCATCCTCCCAGCGAAGACATTGATGACGACCAGATGCCCCGGCAGGGCCCCCCGCTCGAGGAAAAGTCGCTTCGCCAATTCTTCTCCCTGGGGTCGGCTCTCCGCATCGCGACTCTCATAACGAAGATAATGGACGATGCAGAGGGGGCGCCCGATTCAGATCGCGTGGAGACAGCGCGACTGAATTCCGCGAATGTAGGGCGTTATTTAAAGGACCTCAATGCGCCTGATGAGCTTATTAAGCTGGCGGATAACGCTCGTAAGCTTCTGACCGAAGAGCCGCCGAAGATCACGGTCGCCGCCGAGCATGCAGAGAAGCTCGAAAAGGCCTGTGACAACTGGGTCGTTGACGGGGGCGGCGAGGGACTTGAGAAGGTCAATTACGATTTCGGTGCCTGGCTCATTGAAATGCGCGTCGGTCTCGTTGACCCATCCCGTGACAAAGAGACCTGTGTCGGCTTTCAGCGCATCGCAGAGCTGCAGAAGGCGCCACAGGCTGCAATAGACCTGTTGCAGCAGATCAAAGATGCACTCGTCGCCCTGGAGCAGGAGCGCTCCGTATCGGGGAAGGATGCCATCGCAAAGGCCGCCGAGAATCTCATGGCCATAGGCGTCCTGGCGCCCTCCGGCGAGGGATTGACGACCACGACAGCAAAAAGCGGCGGAGACGAACAGTAGGACCGTCCCGGCGTGAACCCTGTTAAACCCCCGAGCTTGTAAAGTCTTTCATACCGCTAAACACAGACGAAAAGGCACAGGTGATGATCGCAACTCATGCAACTTCCACAGATTGAGAAGCCGAACCGAGATTCAAAAACGCCGCTGTATGTACAAATCATCGATAATTTCAGTGAAGCCATTCGTACCGGCGTCCTGAAATCTGGTGACCGGCTGCCTCCACAGGCAGACCTGGCTGACTTTTTTGGTGTCAGCCTCGCCCCTGTCAAACAGGCGCTCAGCGAGCTTGAGAAGCACGGAATTATTGCCCGCCGACAGGGACAGGGAACGTTCGTCCGAGATATCACCCCGGTCCGTGAGGAGCGCATCCAGTACAGCCGTATCCCGTGGTTCCACAGAGAGATGAAAGAACGCGGTCTCAAGCCGACTGCGGAGGTCCTGGATCTCGAAAAGCAAAAGGTAGGATCGGACCGACAACTCCAGCAGGAACTTGAGCTTGACGCGGAGGATGACGTTGTCATGCTGCGCCGTGTGCGGCTTGCCAACGAGATGCCCGTCTCGCTGCAGACCGCATGGTTCATTGCCGACAAGGTCAGCGGTCTGGAAGACCGAAACATCGGTATCGAAGAATCGATCACTGACATTCTTCGCGAGGAATATGGTATTGTGGTCGCTTCGGCCAGGCAACGTATTACGGCGACCACCGCGGTTGATGAAGACGGCCGCTATCTGAATGTGCCCGAGGGAAGTCCCCTGCTTTTGGTGGAACGAACCTCATATCTCGAAAACGGCACACCGCTGGAGTTTGTGCGTGACCGCCGGCATTCCACCTGGCAGTTCACCGTCTGGCTGCGCCGCCAGGATGAGGCCTGAATAACAGGTCACTGAAGCACCGTTGAGACCCCATAGCATACACGCTGCGGGGTCTTTTTTTGTTCTTCAAAGTTCTGACAGCTGGGACGGCTTTGTATCCGGACGAATGGAGGTCTGCGCGGTTCATATCGAGCCGGAGCCTGCGATCATCACAGCGGTGACGTATGGCTACGAGTCGGCCCTGGGCGGTGCGGAGGCCAGACGTCGGTGGGGGAGGTTGACCAGTGCCATGATGAGGCCGAGCATGCAGATCACAATAACAGGCGCATCTCCCCATTTGTCGTACGCGGAGAGATGCCCCCGGCCTTCGATCCGCGCGACGGCTGTCCCCTGGCTGTTGGCGGGAACCGTTTCAACGGGTCGCCCGTAGGAATCGTAGATGCCGGAGACGCCGGTGGAAGCCGCGCGCACAAGTGGTCGCCGCGACTCTGCTGCACGCAGGGGCGCCGTATAGCTGTTGTGCATAATCTCTGCGCTCCGGTCGGCCCAGGCGTCGGAGTTGAGCACAACAATGCATTCGGCGTCCAGGTGGGTGACCTCCCGTGACGCACGTGAGAAGATCGCCTCGAAGCAGATGATGGGGCTGATGGCGAGTCCGTCAACGAACATCACGGTGCGCTGGCTCCCGGGGCTGAAATCCCACTCACGGATTGGATAGCGTTTGAGAAACGGAAGCTCCTCGCGATAGGGAACCCATTCGCCGAACATCACGAGATCCATCTTCCGATAGACATCAGTCAATTCCCCGTCGGGGCTGAAGAGGAATGCACCGTTGTAGATTCTATCATTGGTCCTGTCGAGGGCGCCGACGAGCATGTAGGTGTCCAGCGTTTTCGCCAGCCCGGCGACGCGGCGCTGCAGCTCGGGCTGCTCGTTGAGATATGCCGGGATCGCCGTTTCGGGCCACACGACCAGGCGGACATCCTCCGGCAGCTCTTTGGTAAGGCTAAAGTAGATGTCCAGGGTTTCGTCCAATTCGTAACTGGTCTCGCCGGGCTTGATCGAGATATTTCCCTGGACTGCGGCAACTTTCAACCCGCTCGTGACTTCATCATCGGCCCTGCCGACGACCATCGCCCCCCAGACGTATGTGATAAAAACCGCCGCATACACCGCCAGCATGGTGCGGCCGGCCATCCTTGTGAATTGGCGGTGATCGCCGGGGGGATAGTACCACTTCCCCGGCGGCAGGAATGCCTGCAAAAGGGTGGCAATACCCGCCGTGGTGGCCGCCATGAGCATGCCGAGGCCGTACACACCCGTCATACTGGCGACCTGCAGCATCGGTATCATCGCGTGCTGCGAATAGCCGATCTGGCCGAAGCTGTAGGCAAATGGGCCGAAGTACCCCCGGGCAAGCTCGCAAAGTGTCCAGGCCCCGGCGAGGCCCAGCACCCGAAGCGGTGGGTCATTCAGTGGTGCCAAAAGACCGCCGATCATCCCGAAAAGTGCGTAAAAAAGGCCCATGAGAAGCGAAATCGCGGCCCATGGAAGAAAGCCGAATTGGCCGGCGAAACTCGAGCAATATCCCATAAACAGGACACCGAATACAAGCCCAAGTGCGAAGCCCTGTTGAGGGTGACACTGGCTGACGGCGAGATACAGCGGCACAAGGGCAACCCATGCAAGGGCATTGATCTCCAGAGGGGGAAAGGCTGCTGCTGCGGCGGCTGCAGAGATGATAACGAAAATCAGCAGTCGCCAGATGGGGCGGCCTGCACGGTCAGAGCCGAATATGGCGCCTTCGGTTGGGCCGGCAGTCTGTGTCCGGGGTGTTTTCATGCGCCCGGTTTCCTCCTGCAAAAAAAGGCCGGCACACTTCAAGAGTGGCCGGCCCCGGGTTTATCTATAATACAGGTCCAACGATCCGGCCGCTGCGAACTCTTTAGTAGCGGCGCTTGCTCCCTGAATCTTTCTTCTTTCTGCGGTCGCGCCGTTCCTTGCGCTTTTCTTCACGCGCCTTCGCCTCGGCCTGGCGCATCGTTTCTTTGGCACTGCGCTTTTCGCTCTCGTCAGTCTCTTCGGCGTCCTCTGTATCTTCAGTGTCATCATCACTTACGGCCCGGTCGGATGCACGCTGGCGGCGCCGCGAGACACTGTCTTCGGTGGCCTTCATTCGGTGCCAGAGATACACGATGGGGCTGGCAACGAAGACGGAGGAATATGCACCTGTGGTGATACCGATAATCAGTGCCACGGCGAACCCGTGAATCGTCGCCCCACCCCAGCCGGCGAGCGCCGTCAGGGTAAATAGCGTCGTCACGGTGGTGTTGATCGAGCGGGTCATCGTCTGCAAAAGCGAGATGTTGACGGTATCACCAAAGCCGGTGCCGCGATGAAGCTTGCGGTTCTCCCGGATACGGTCGAAGATAACGACGGTATCGTTGATCGAGTAACCGACAACCGTCAAAATGGCGGCGACGAAGGCCGAATCCAGCTCAATCTGCAGGACGGCGACACCTGTCATAACGATCATAATATCGTGCAGCAGGGCACAGATAGCAGCGACAGCGAAACGGAATTCGTAACGGATGGTGATGAAGATGAGAATCAGCACCGCGCCAATGAGCAGCGCATAAAGGGCGTTTTGCCGAAGTTGCTGCCCCACAATCGGCCCGACCTTTTCGCGCCCCAGAGTGATCACACTGCCATACTGCTCGCCAAAATTGTCCTCGAGCGCCTCCAATATCTGGGCTTCGACCTGGCGGCTGCGAGTCTCATCAACCGTGTCTTCGCCAATGTCGGAGATCCTGATAAATATCTGGTTATCACCGGATATTTGGATCTGACTCTTTTCGACGCCGATGTCCTGCAGTATGCTGCGGATTTCGGCGACAAGCCTGGATTCCTCGGCCTGTCCACCGGTGATAGGGCGCTCGATCTGATATCGGATCAGCTCGCCGCCCGTGAAGTCAATGCCGTAGTTCAGGCCGTGGGTGGCCCACCAGAAAATCCCGAAAAGTATGATGACGCCGGAAATCGTCAGCCATATCGGGGCTTTTCCGACGATATCCCAGTTTTGCCTGCGAAAGAAATCCACGTCCAGAAGACCTCCTTGGATATAACGCGACACAGCCTGCGTCGTTGTACGAGACTGTGGTTAGTCAGTGTCTGTGCCGCCACCGGCACCGAACAGCGATGCACTTTCGCCGAGTCTCGTATTCCCGACCATCGTCACCAGCCACCGGGTGACGGTCACTGCGGTGAACAACGAGCAGGCCACACCGATGAACAATGTGACAGCGAAGCTCTTAATCGCACTGGTTCCCAAAAAGTACAGCACGGCCGCCACGATCAGTGTGGTGACGTTGGCGTCCAGAATGGCCGTCCACGCGCGGTCGAACCCGGCGTCCACAGCCATACGCATGCCCTTACCGGACCATATCTCCTCTTTGAGGCGTTCGAAAATGATGACGTTGGCGTCAACAGCCATGCCGATTGACAGGATGAAGGCCGCCACGCCGGGCAGCGTCATCGTTGCATTGGCCCACGTCAACAGCGCCAGCGTCAAAAGCACGTACATGACCAGTGCGATACTGGCCAGAACGCCCGGAACGCGGTAGAAGGCGATCATGAAGATGAGCACCAGGATAAACCCGATAACCGCCGCGCGGAAGCTGCGGATGATTGAGTCTGTTCCCAGGGTGGGGCTGATCGTCCGGTTGGTATCTATTTCCAGAGGCACGGGAAGCGCACCGGCGTTGAGCAGAAGCTTCAGATCGCGGGCTTCCTGGGTGCTGAAGTTGCCCTCAATGATGCCCTCACCGGGGATCGGTCCGTTGATCTTTGGTGCCATCTGACACTGCTTGTCCAGGACGATGGCCATGAGGCGGCCGACGTTACGCTGGGTGAAACCAAGGAACTCGCGCTTCTTTTGCGGCTTCAGTTCGAAGCGGACGACCCACGAGCCGGTGTTGTCGGTCTGCACCTGTGCGTTGCTCTGAAGATCGCGGCCGCTGAAGGCGAGCTCGGATTCGGCCAGTACCTGTTCCCACGGCACCATATCGTTGGAGCGGACATCGCGCCATTCCGCGTAGGTGTCGGGCTGAGCAGGCTCATAGCGTGCGGGGATCAGGCGGAATTCCAGCAATGCTGTGCTTTTGAGAATGTCCAGAACGCGGTCGGGGTCCTTGACCCCCGGCAGCTCGACGATGATCTTGTCATCTCCCTGCTTCTGGACAACCGGCTCGCGGATTTCGCTCATCCGGTAGAGCCGGCGCTGAATGATGTTTTTGACCTTGTCGGCGGTATTGGGCTCGATGTAAACGGCCTCGACCGGCTCGGCCGTGATATCTACATTGGGAAAGGTTCGCTCCAAAAACCCCTGGGCCAGGTCGCGCTGCGTTTTCGACTCCTGCTCATTGCTGGCCTCAGTGCGGATTTGAAGACGATTATCGCTGATGACCTCCACGGCAAGCTTGTCCTCCGGCACACCGTTGGAGATGAGGTAGTTTGCGACAAGTTCCTCGAGCTGGTCGTATGTATAGGACGGATAGCGTATTTTTTTGCCGTCGGGAGTTGTCTGGGGGCGCTCGGACTCCGGAAGCTGCATCAGGTCGGAGGGTATGGCCATCGGCTGGCCTTCGGCCGATGTGAATGAAATGCGCGTTTCGGGCATGCAGCGCAGCAGCACGTGGGCACCGCCCTGCAGATCCAGTCCGAGACGGATTTGCGGCTCCGGGGGGTAGATGGCGAAGAGACTGCCGATGGTCAACAGGGGCTTATCCTCGTCGCCGGGCTTGGGCATACTCACACGGCTGGCGCCGGGATACTCTTCTTTGACGATCTCGGTGATTTGTGCCGCGTACTCGTCGGCCTGCTCCTGGGTGAGGGCGACGGTGGAAACCTCCAGAAGTCGCGGATCTGTGAACTCCACGTTGTCGAGGTCTATATCGGCTTCTGTCAGCTTCTCGCGCAGCGTCGCCGCCTTCTCCTCAAGCTCATTCTGCTCCGCCACCGCATCTGCAAAGCTGAATCGGGTGACGTTTTGCACATTAAATCCAGTATCCTGCGGCGCGCGGCGTATCGGCGCAAACGCGATAAGAAAAGCCACCACCAGGATCAGGATCATGAGACCGATCCACATCTTATAGCGAGACTGCATGAGTCGTTCCCCTTTGTCGGAAAGCCTAATAAAAAGGCAAGCGACGGAGATGCGCTTGCCGACAGATACTCTTTTCCTGAAAACGCAACAGGCGGCCCCGACCCAGAATTCCGAACCGGGGACCGCAAGTCCAGACAGGTATCAGCACTGAACATCGATGGCCGCGCACACGCGGACAGGAAATTGAATTGTGCGCAGGATAAAAGTATAAAATATTGTCAGGTCAGTGTCAATTCTGCGCGATTTAAACCCACTAACAGGTCCGACGGCATTTGACCCTCACCTGCCTGGCCGAGGGTGTGTGGTGCGATGGCGATGACCCTCGCCGGTATCAGCAAAAGCAGGCGTGCGGGGAAAGAAGCCCCCTGTAAAAAGCAAAGCCCCGCTCGATTACTCCTGGCCCACGGAGCGGGGTAGAGACGCATTTGGGCATTTCAGGACGCAGCCTCAGTCAATCTCCGGAGTGAAATCAGCGGGGCGTGCCGTCTGAAGCGCCTTGGCATGCCCGTCAAAATAGCAGCACAAGACCCTGCCGTTGTGCCTGTGCAGCCGCTCGAGTATGGTCGGATTGACGTATATTTGCGCGTCCGGCAGCTCGTCATTGACCCACTGGCTCATCATCAGGGGGGTGGCGTTGCTGATATCGAACATCGCGCGGTTGTAGTTTCGGGCGTCGCTGGGATTTTCGATGGCCCTGTCCTGGGTGCCGAACCACCAGCCGTCCATGACCATGATGGTGCCGGAGGTGTCGCGGACGTCATTTTCACGGATCCCCTCCAGCTGCGGCTGGTTGTAAAGATAAGAGGTGTCCGGGACGATGCCGGCCGTGTTATAGGGCGGGAATGCATCTGTATCGTACATTTCCACAGGATTGGTTGGACACCAGTAGATTTCCTTATTACCGTGGTATTCAAAGGTCACGTCCATCCACCGGTAATAGACATCATCATCGGCCTTGAAGTGCATAAAGGGCATGCGGCCGTCAAAATCGGTGCGGTACAGTTCCATGGCCGTCCCGATTTGCTTCAGCCGGGAGCTGCACTGAGCAATACGCGCCCGCTCCCTGGTCCGGGCGAATACCGGGAAGAGAATGGCAGCCAGAATCGCGATAATAGCGATGACCACCAGAAGCTCAATCAACGTAAAACCATAGCCACACTTGCGCATCATCCGATATTCCTCCGTGTGCGCCTCAAATCTGTACGCTCGCCTGCAGAGAGCATTGCAGGTCCGCCACCAGTTCTTCATTATTGTCTATTCGACATCCATACACTCAATCCTGCCGCTACGGCTGGATGAAGCTCTCGGTCCATTCCGGCCGGTCCGGCTGCCGGTCATTCTTCAGCATCTCAAGCCATTTCTCGTCAGTAAGTCGATCGCTGACAGGCCACAGGAACTCGTAGTAAGAAAACACGCCGCCCTTGGTCACCGCCAGCCCGCCGTAGGGATCCGGGACAACCACGTAAATCCTGTAAGCATAACCCACGGCCTCTTCGAGACACTGGGAGAACGAGGTGTGCACATCAGCGACCGTGGCGATATTTCGCTCAACGTCACTTTCGATGCTGAACCAGTTGTCAACGCGCAGATCCTCGTACTGGGATTGTACAACCGAAAGCTGGAGGCGCTCCAGCTCACCACCGAAATACTGGATGCGCTCATATTCGTCTCTCGTGAGGGCTTCACCGGCGAGCTCTTTTTCGGAACAGGCTTTCAGAAACTGCAGCATCCCGCCGAACCCGGCATACGCGTCGGCCATGTCCTGGTGCAAAAGCCCGCGGGCCTGCAGCCCGTCGCGTGCCAGCTTCGCCAGATAGGCCAGCCGTCCCCACGCCTCGGGCACTGGCTCGACGTAACCGCGGACATACTCTGGTGCCGCCGCACCCATCTCGGCCCCCGAAGGCTTGGCATACAAAATCGTGTCATGCCGCAGCTGCGCCCAGCTTGCCAGAGATGTGTTCAGCTCCTTATCCTGCCACGCAACCTGCTGCATGAAGCTGGGATAACCGCCGCCCCACTCCTCCAGGAGAGCTTCCAGGCTGTATATCCAGCCCCAGTAGAGATTCGACCACCATTTGCTCTCCGGATAGGCCGCAAACTCCTGCCGCAGCTTGCTCATCTGTTCTTCATATTTTGGGAAGCGTCCCTGATCGTATAATTCGATCAGGTGCCTGTAAGCGCGCGCGGATCCCAGCACGGACATGACATCAAGTCCCATGGGTACATCGCGGGCGTCATCGGTGCCGGGCACCGGCTGCACCTTTGGAGACACGAGGTTTTGAAGCATGTAGGAGTCGGGAATGAAACGCTGGCCCATGACGCGGAACTGCCGGCCCTGCAGCTTTGGATCGCGCTCACCGGCCGCAATAAAGAACGGGCGAATACCGGCCTGCTCAAACTCATCGCGGGCCCGTTGGATGAAGGAGCTCAGTTTCTGTTCATCTGCCAGCGTTGAGAGCTGCATCCGCGGCCCGAAGACGTCCCGCGCGATGGTTTCGTACTCCCGGAAGCCCAGGTCATCACTGCCACCGACGAAGAAGTCGGTCGGCTCGTATATCCTGGCCCACAGCCGCCGGGCTCTGTCGTCACCGAGCAGAATTTTGGTGATCAACAGCGCCTGCCGCTGGTGACTCCGCACGACCGTCTCCGTTATTTCGGGCGGGCCTTCGTCAAGCTCAAAACCCACCCTCCCGAGCCACATCATGGCGCGGAAATAGTCCTTGAGCTCTTCGTGGCGCGTGTAGTGTCCGCGCGGCCGGAACTGGTCGTAGTGGATGGTGGTACCCATGAGCGGAGATTTATCGCGCCCACCCATTGCATCGATCAGGGCCATCTCTGCGTTGAAAAGCTGCCGCTCATCGCCCTGCAGAAACTGCACCTGTTCCTGCCCGGTCGCAAGAGACCACGCGATGGAGAAAAACACGACATTATCCCGGGCCGCCTCATGAAGCTCCCCGCTGCACTGGGTGGAGAACTTGTCATTGTGAAAGGCGCAGATTTTCGTCAGCTCGATACAGGCGTCAACCAGGTACTCCCGCTCCACGGAGCGGAGGCTGTAGTCGAAAAAGAGATGGTAGGCCTGCAGGATGGAATCGACGGTGATAAAATTCGGGGTCGGTTTGTCGTATCCAAGCTCCCAGTCGGGATAATCCTCGTACATGTAAAACATCTGCTCGGCGTCATCGGGGATGACAACAAATCCCTGCTGCCGCAGCATCGCCTTCTGTTCGGGTGTCAGATGCGATATTTGCGTCGCGTTGTTGAGATTGTCGAGCTGGACCGGGAAGCTGTATTGTGGGGCATCCGGGGTCCCTGTGTAGCGATACTGAGCGGGGCGGTCGGCCAGAGCGCACGTGAGTGTCACTACTGCGGCAGCAATACATATCAAACGCACAGCAGACGCCTGGTGACGTGTCATGTCAAATCCCCCAATGTCGGATCACCCCCTGCAAAGCGGCAATCCTTCGAATAACGGCTTACTCATCATCGCCGTTGAGCCCCAGCAGATCGTCGAGCAGACCGTTTGCATCGTCGGCACCATCGTCGCTGCTTTCGGCGCGGTCGGCGTCGGAATCCACGTCGGACTCGTCGGGCTGTGGTTGTTCTTTCTCCATTGGGGCTTCAGGGGCCTGCTCAGATTCTTGTTCGGCCGGTTTTTCGAAGTCCGGCGGGACTGTATCCGAGGGCCCCGGCTCTACAGGTGCCGGCTCCGAAGCCGTCTCTCTCTGCTCTTCGGTAACGTCCGGGCCCGGAGGCTCCTGGCTGTAGTAGTCGTAATAGTAATAGTAGTAATAGTAATCGGTGGTGCTGAGCCTAAGCTTATTGAGAACGACGCCGAGAATATTGCCGCGGGCGTTTCTGATAAGCCGCACCATTTCCTGGAAGGCCGAACGGCTGACATGATCGCATTCGGCCACCAGCAGCGCCTGGTCCACCTTGGAGGCCAGAAGAACCGCATCGGTCAAAACGACGGCGGGGGGTGTATCCAGCAGCACAATGTCATATTGAGTGGTGCCCTGGCGGAGGATCTCATCCATCTGGTCAGAGTTGAGAAGGTCCGCCGGGTTTGGTGGTAACGGTCCACTTGGAAGAATCGACAGGCCCGGGACTTCGGTCTCACGCACGAGCTCGTCGAGCGTGGTCTCTCCGACCAGGGCAGTGGTCAGGCCGCGATCCGCACCAATCCCGAACAGCCTGTGTTGAACGGGCCGCCGCAGGTCGGAATCGACCAGGAGAACACTCTGTCCGGCCTGTGCAAACACGACGGCCAGATTCGCCACCGTCAGACTCTTGCCCTCACCGGCGCCCGCACTGGTGACGATAAAGGTTCGGGCGGGATTCTCAACCTGCGCAAAGTGGATATGCGACCGGAGGACGCGGTAGGCTTCCGCGGGCGGGCTTTTCGGCGCGCTGATGGTGATAAGTTCATCGCCCGCAGATTCCAGCAGCGGGATCATGCCCAGGAAGGGAACGTCGGTGTAATACTTGATGTCCTCGGGGCTGTGGAAGGTATCGTCCAGCGCCTCCAGCAGCAGTGCGAGCATGAATGCTGCAAAAAGCCCCAGAGCGAATGCAAAGATGAGAACCCGGCCCGGCTTGGGCTTGATCTCCCGGGCGTCCAGGGCCTGGTCAATAACCGTGGCACCGCCAGGCTCGATGGCATCACGCAGCCTGGTTTGTTCCAGCTGCGTCATGAAGTTTTGATAGGTGGTGCGCAGCAGACCGATGCGGTTTTGCAGGCGATCAATGTCCGCCAATTCGAGTGGCAGATCGCTCGCGTTCCCCGAAACACGCCCCGTAATCTCCTCCAGCCTGGCAACGCGCTTTTGGTTTTGGGCAATTCTGACATCGAGTTCATGAAGCTGGCCTTCAAGCTGTCGTATCCGCGCATTCGTTTCAACCGTGGTGGTATCCAAAAAATCGGGCAGACGATTGATGCGTGCCTCCAGTGATTGAATGCGGCGCTCGACCTGGGCAACAGCAGGATGATCCCGCTTATATTTCGCCAGCAGAGTGGCAAGCTGCAACTGCTCCTGTCGAAGCTGGCCTTCCAGCATTTCGCGCTCGGGGTTCGGCTTCTCTGTATCGGTTTTGATGACCGGCTGCTGACGAGCCTCGCGAAGCTGCCGCTCGAGTACCTGCTTCTGGGCCATCAGCTCCTGGAGCTGGGAGATGGCTTCGTCCAGGGCGTGGGTGTAGTCGCGGAGGTCCTCCATGGTGGCCTGGGCTTCTACCTCGGGGACAACAATGCCCGCCTGCTGCTGGTACATGGCCAGCTTGCGGACGAGATTATCGAGCTCGTTAGATACTTCCTCGCTTTGCTGTTCGAGGAACTCCCGGGCCTGCCGGACCTCAGAATTGCGCAATTCGGAGATGATGGCGGTAAATGTCTCCGCCGTCTCGTTGGCGAAGGCGATTGCCTTGGTGCGTTCTTCGTTTGTTGCTCGTATGAGGATTCGGTCCGGCTCCTGGGGAGTAGCCGCAATGGATTGCTTAATCTCTATAGCGTCAGCGACTATTCTCTGCCCCGAGGTTCGGCCCTGCAGCCGCAGTGCAGTGCGCTTTGCAGCGTTGTGGCTTGTCGCGATCTGGCACTGGGTGTCGAGCGTGTATTGCGCGAGCGTTTCGGGGGGCTCGATTTCCTGACCCTGGAAAAACCTGATGCGCTGAAGAGGCTCTCTCCGGATGAGGACAAGCGCCGAGGCCTGGTACGTCGCGCGGTAGGAGACAGCATAAAGACCCCCGACGAGCGTGAGGGCCATCGTCACAAGCAGAATGAACCATTTCCGCTTGGACACGATGCGGAGGTAATCGCGGAGCTCGAATTGGCGGGCCGTATTTTCCATGCCAGTCTCATGCCTAGTGTAACTGGTCTGACGGGTCTGCAGATATGCTGCATCGAATAGTGCACACACGTTCCGCGTACGGTCTGAGCCCAGCGTGGCGTTATGATAATAGCACCTGTGTAACCATTCCGTCAATACGTCTGGCAGGTAGAGACGCTGCTGGCTCAAGAAATGATGATGACGGGCCGATATAGTCTATGGACGCAGCCTGTGAAAAGCATCCAATCCATTGCGGCCTGACAATGCGCTTTTAAAATGAAGCAAAAGGAGATGCTCCATGGATCAGGGTGTCCCGTATCAGTGCTGCATCTGTAACAGAATTTGTAGGGACCCCAACAGGCGTTTTGACAGGAGATCCTGGCTGAAGTTTCCCTGTCGAGTGTGGGCCAGTCACAGCATTTGCCCGTACTGTTTAGGCGAACAACTGCAGAAAGCTCGGCGGGTTGCGGAACGAGACATGGCAGCCTGAGCGCCCCTGGCGACTGCAACGCATCACCGCCGATTGCGGGGGATGGAGGCCCCGGAGCCTCCATCCTCTCTGAAACGCGCTGCTTGAAGGCACCCGGGCGGCGTGCTATAGTGCGGCCAATTATGACCCGCTTCGATGCAGGCAGACGCGCGGCATCAGCATCCGTGTCAGCTTTGTTGCTGCTGATGGCACTGTCTGCAACTCAACCGGCGATCCTCCGAAGCTCCCACCGCCTCCCGGACTCACAGATTATCGCCGCCTGTCTGTGTGATGAAGGTCGCCAGATCCAGGTGCTGGCGTCCGGCGGAGAATCGCTTGCACCATATCGGCCCCCTGTCGCTGCTGATACCCTACTGCGCGGCCCTGACGGCAAATTATGCCTCGCTGCTGACGGGAAGCTGTTCGCCCTTTCTATCCAAGACGGGCGTGTGACAGCGGCGCCCTTCGGAGTTGTTCCACGGGCAGTGCGGGCCATCAGGCATGTCGAAGGGAGCCGCTACGTACTTTTGTCGGGCGGCGCAGTGACCGCACACGGCCTCCGGGGATGCGATCTGCTGCTGGCTGATATACACAACGGCTCGGCACACAGGTCTGACCAGGTCGGCCCACAGCAGCACCCGCAGTTCGTTGAAACAGGTACACTGGGCGGAGTTGCAGTGGTCCTGGTCGGCGTTCGAACCCGGGCGGTGTTCGACGACCGGCTGCGACTCCGGCCCTGGATATTTGCCGTTGACGGCACCGGTCTGCGGCCGGTATGGCTCGGCACCTCCTTCTCACGACCGTTTCAGGGCGCCGCTTTTTGTGACTGCGTGAAAGATGAGGGCGAAGAGATCTGTGCGGTGGAACTTACACGTGGGGGCGACCGTCAAATAATCGCCTACCGAAAACGCGGGCTGGTCGTGGAGGCTGTGGCGCGGAGTGCGGCAGGGGCCTTCGGCTCTCAGCTTCGAAGTCTTCCGCAACGCGCTCAGGCCGGCGAGCTGCTGTGTATCTGGGCAGGTGGCTGTACGGGCCGCATCCTCGGCATGCGGGCAGCAGCAGCACCGGGACGCGAGGTGGTGCTGCTGCTGCCGGTTGTCCAGACAGATTATATAAAGCGGCCCCTGGCGTGGGATGTGGGATGGAAAGATGGACGGCCGGCGGCATTTGTGCTGCAGGCCGGAAAGGATTTTCACTCCCGCGCATTGAAAAGGTATAATGGTTCATATGAAAGATAGAGCAAATAAGTCGGGATACGCCCAATTTCTCAACGGGGAGTCGATAGAGCAATGATCCGATATATCCTGCCGGCTATACTGATTACACTTCTGGGTGCCTGGATTATTTGTGTTCCCGGGTGTGGTGGCGATGATGTAACGGACCCGGACCGGTCTGCTGCCGGCGGTGAAATGGAGCCCGATCCGTACACCCCCGGTCCTGGCACTCCGGATGGGGGATCAGGCGGCACACCGCCTCCGACCAACGGCGGAACCGAGCCGATTCCCACACCACCACCGCCTCCCGGTGACGGCGGCGGAGGAGGAACCCAGCCACCTCCCAGCAACGGCGGAGATGATCCCATAACACCGCCCTCACCACCTCCAATTTGAAGACACCGTCCGTAACGCAAAAAGAGGGCCGGATAACGATAATATCCGGCCCTTCTTTTATAGCGTACAGGTTTCGATTCGCCGGGCGACTGTTTCTTTACAACCGGAAGCGTCATATCACCGCGTCCTGAAACAGCCCGGCAGCCCCCCTTACAAGCCGGCTGATGACACGGCTGGCGGCAGTTGTTCCCCCGGGGCGTACTGAAAGCCGGGTGATGACCACAGATATTCCGAAGAGACCTCCTCGCCGTCCACCGACCGGCTGATGACCTCTCCCGTCGCCATATCCTCAACAACCTCCAGGGTGGTGGCAGGAAGTTTGAACCGCACGGTGTGTTTGATGCGGGTGCGAGTGCGAGCGATGCTCTTCGATTTTGGCTTCGGGATAATCCCGCCGTCGCCAAACGGACTCTCCCTTTCCTGTCGGGTGTCTTCGATGGTCACGGTGTCTTTTTCAACCGTTTGTGTCACGCTGGTGGTGGCGAGATGGCGGGCGAAATCGGCAAGTGTTTCGTACTCTGAATCCGGCGTGACGACCACGGCAAAGGTCACGCGGACGTTGTTAAAACGCCGGGCGAGGTTCGTGTCTCCCTGGCGCCCGTAGATCGTGAGCATCAATCGCGAGAGGGGCCGGCCCTCGACCCACTCCAGGCTGCCGGGCTTCACCCGCCGCTCGATATCCTTATCAATCGGACCCCTGCGGCCAAGGACGATTCCCACGTAGCAGTCATGCATCTGCAGGGCGAGTGATTCGCGCTGGGCGATACCGGTGGGCTCGTTATTCCACAGGCCGCCGTGAACGGACACGGCCTCGATATCTTCCTGTTTCCCCAGCATGAGCCGCACAAACGCCTGCCGCCGCGTGCCGCCACCAATCTGGTCGAAATCAAACGTGCAGACCGCCTGCGGCCCGCTCTGGACGGATGCCACGGATGCAGGAGCCGGGTGAGCCCATGAATACGCGGTGGGCGTGCCGGTCGGAAACTGCATCAGCACGGGCACCGAAGAGCCGGTGAGAGTTCCGCTGAAGGTGCCGAGGGTAAATTGGGGTGCCAGATAGGTGCTGGTCGCTGCCACGGGACCGGAGGTTCCCCGCGTGTCCACCTGCCAGGGGCCCTCCGAAAGGTCGCGCGGCTCGGCGACCTGCTCGCACCCGGGGAGGGTGATGAACATCGAAAACGGTTCCGCGCCTTCAAAAGTCCCCATCCCGAACATCGGCAACAGGTATTGCGATACACCGCCCTTTGCGATGTAATCGGCAGCATACGCCCTCCACGGAGCACCGGCGATCATCGGGCCGGGCGTCCAGAGGCGCTCCCCGACGTCGGCCAGCGCGAGGTGCAGGGCCGCATCCACTGTATCGTTGTTCTCGCTTCCGGCCCATTTGACCCAGTTCAGACAGGCCACCCGCAGGGCGTCAAATGTCTGTGAATGCCCGGCCGGAAGTCCGCTTTCTGTAACCATCTGAAGCCACTTTTTGACCTGCTTTTGTGCCGCCTGCACTTTCTCGTCATCTGAAAGCGCCCGCCCGACGGAGGCACGGCACGCCGCCTGCAGGAGGGAATAGGCCTCGCTCTGCGACTCCACTGTCTCTCGTTCGATCGCCGCGAGCCCCGCCGAGAGACTCTCCGCCAGCGGCCCGCGCATCTCGCCGAGGTCATCGCCGTGATGTGTCAGCACCCAGCTCAGGGGTGGAAGGGCGTAAAGCGTGGCGTCGTAGGAATAGGGCTTTTTGTCGTACCAGGTGAATTGCCCATACGTTTTCGATTCGGGACCGGTGTCCTGGTGGTCAACGATTGCGCCGATGATCGCCCGCGCCTGTTCGGTGTCACCATCAAGCATCAGGGCGGCGACGGCGCCCGGTGATGTTTCGGCGAGATTCGGCTGACCGGTGGAATCCTTCACCAGCCCCGTGGTGTCGTCGATGTTTTCGGAGACGTACGCGACGACTGCGTCCACCTGCGCCTCAGGCACGGCTCCGGCGTGGGCTATACACAGCAGCATCATGGCGACAGCAGCGGTGACGGCGAATCTTCGAGTGGTCTTTATATCTATCAACATTGGACCCCTTCCAGAGGGTAATTGGCACCGTTTCATTATTGGGGCACACAGGCTATTTTACCACAGCGCGGTTATATTTTTTAGACATTCAGACCCGGTGGAAGTGTTGCCGTTTGGAGGCTTTGTACGACAAAGGTGTCCGGCGTGGCAGCGTCGAAGTAAGAATGAGCGGAGTGCAAAGGTGAGAGGAGACACGGATATGAATGTCTCGGACGAGCTGCAGCAGCTTCGCAACGAGGTCCGGCTTCTGCACGAGGCTGTCGCGAACCTGGCGCCACTCGATCAGTCCCCGGGCAAAGGTCAGCTCAGCCTCGCCAGTGTCCTCGAAGATCTCGATGAGCAGTTCGCCGTCCAGCTTGGGAGTCCCGACGATCTGGATGCGCTGGAAAGCGAGCTCGGCAATTCGCTGCCACAACACCGCGGCATAGCAGTGATCATCGGCGGTCTCATCCGGGGATATGCAACGAGCCGGTGGTATCGCGCGAGCGCCTGGCCGGGCTCTGACAGAATGCCCAGACCGGATATCGAGAAACTGATCGAGCCCCTCAGCCACTCCAATCGAATCGCCCTGCTTTTTGAGCTCAGCAGCGGCCCTCAAACCACCGGGCAGCTTCAGGAGGCGACGGGGATGTCCGGCGGGCAGTTTTACCACCACCTCAACAGGCTCATCGACGCCGGCTTCGTCTCCAGGCTCGAGCAGGGCAAGTTCTCGGTGTCATCCCGGGCGAAAGTGGCACTGGCAACGCTGGTCGCACTGCATTCCGTGCTGGAGGACTGGCCGGAGGAAGCGGGCGAGCGCAGGGCCCGGGAGACAATGAACCGCACGCATGCACAGGCCCCGACTGAGGATGCCGGCGATGAAGCCGACGGTGAAAATGGCATGTAGCCGGATCTGTAGTGGCGCGACGTATCAGTGACTTCAGGGATACTTGCTGCCTGGATGCATCCTGCGGGCCCCGGACTACTTCACGGCCCCTGCCGTCAGCCCCCTCACAATGTGGCGCTGGAAGATGAAATACAGCACCAGCACCGGAACGATTGAAATCGCCACCCCCGCCATCACCACTGCCCAGTTTGTGGCGTGTTCTCCCTGAAAGGTCAGCAGCCCGACGGGAATCGTCATGTGCGCCTTTTCGTTGAGGAATACCATGGCAAACAAAAGCTCGTTCCACACCCAGGCGGCCTGAAAGATCGCCACCGTCGCCAGCGCCGGCCTCGCCACCGGCACGAAGATTGACCACAGAATTCGCAGGTGCCCGGCCCCGTCCATCATGGCCGCATCCGACAGCTCCTGCGGTATTTCCTGAAAATACGCCCGCAGAAGCAGCACCGAGAGGGGGATACAAAAGGCGATGTACGGCCCGATGACCGCGGCGTATTCGGAGATGCCCAGCGCGTTGTTGAGCTGGAAAAGCGGCAGCAGGGCGGAATGGACGGGCACGAGCAGGCCGCCGAGTATGACCCCGAATATCACCGTGCCACCCCGGAGCCTCAAACGTGCCAGCGCGTAGGAGGCTGCCGTTGCCAGCACGAGCATCACCAACACCGACAGCGTGGTGACCAGGGCGCTGTTGAGCAGAAACAGTCCGACGCCGCCGTGCCACGCTTTGACCAGGTTCTCCCACGCCCACTGCTTCGGCAGAGACCACGGGCTGAGCAGCAGCTCGTTCTGGGGCTTCACCGCGCTGAAAAGCGACCACAGAATTGGAAGGAACATGACGGCGGAGAGGATAGATAGTGAGACGTCACGGACACCGGCGACGAACCTGTCCGGCAGGCGCTCCAGCAGGGGGCTCGATGCCGCGCACAGGCCCCATAAGACCAGCACCAGGGCACCGCCCGCAGCCGCAGCGATGAGGACCTTTGCCAGCTCCGGCGGGATTCCACACGTCACGCTCGCCAGGACTGTGAGTGCAGCCACCAGCGCCACCGACCCCACCAGGCTCCCGGCACGCCCACGCCCCCGTCCCTCCACCTCTGAGGTCGTAAGCCGGACGTAAAAGACGGTCAGTATCAGCGTAAGAACCAGCATCACCACCGCGATGGCAGCCGAATAGCCCATCCGGTCATACGTGAACGCCGAGCGGTACATGTATGTGGCCAGCACATCGGTGGCATACCCCGGCCCACCGCCGGTTATCACCTGCACGAGGTCGAATATTTTGACCGACCCGACGGTGATCAGCAGGGCGTCAACCAGCAGTATCCGGCGCATTGACGGCAGGGTGAGGTGGGTGAAGATCTGCCATCTGCTTGCACCATCAATGCGGGCGCTTTCGTACAGCTCATCCGGTATCGCCTGCAGCCCCGCAAGCTGGATCATCATGTGAAAGCCGGTGTAACGCCAGCAGGAGACGGCGATGATGGCGATGATGGCGGTCTGGGGCTCCCCGAGCCAGCCGCCCGTCAATGAGTGAAGGCCAAAAGCCTCCAGCAGCGCATTCAGGGCCCCGAAGCTCGGCTCGTAAATGAGCTGCCAGGCCAGTCCCACCGCCACGACCGGCAAAACGAACGGGGAAAAGAAGATGGTGCGCAGGACCTGGTGGCGGCGTATGGCGGAATTGAGACCGACAGCCAGGGCCATTGCCAGCGGCATCTGTACGGCCAGCGAGATAATAATAAAATAGGCATTGTTCCGCAGGGCGACCCCGAAGTTTGGGTCGGTGCACAGCTCGATGAAATTATCCAGCCCCAGATAGATCTTCTGCGGGTCAACGGGGCTCCATGAATACGCGCTCAACACCACGGTGTGCAGCAGGGGATAGGCCACATACAGCGCAAAAACCGCCACTGCAGGGAAGACCAGCAGATAACCGATCAGGGGTGAGCGCTTCATAGGGTTTTTATTCTTCCATAGACTCGTCGGGAACCCTGCCGTTTTGCATCCGCTCTTTCACCAGCGCCTGTCTCTTTCGCACCTGCTGCATGACCTCTTCAGGCGTTGTATCCCCGTCGATGAGGGCCTGGACGCCGTTCATGTACTCCTCGGCGACGGTGCGCACCATCATGGTGTCCATCCAGGGAGTGATCGTGTCGGCGTCTTCGACAATACGGGCGTATTTTTGCAGGCGCGGACCGGCGTTTTCCGATGTCACCGCACCCTTCACCTGCACGAGCTCCTGGCATTCGGTCACGAACTGCCGTGCGGCATCGGTGGTCGTCATGAATTCCAGAAAAGCGGCCGCCGCGTCCTGCACCTCGCTGTCGGCGTGGATGACATAGCCGTCGGGAGATCCCGCCAGGGCCTCCTGGTTGCCCTCACCGCCCTTTACAGCCGGGAAGTTGAAAAAGTCCCACGCGTCCCGGAATTCCTCGGGCGCCTCCCCGCCCTCGGAAAACCGGGCGAAGTCCCAGGTGCCGGTGTAAAACATGGCTGCCCTGCCGGAATAAAACAGCGCACGGGCCATCTGCCGGGTGGTGGCATTGGGACTGCGGTTGAAAAATCCCCTGCCGGCCATGTCCTGAAACATGCTCAGGGCGCGCGTGAAAGCCGGATCGGAATAGTCGCCCGGGCCGGTGGGATTATACTGGGCCTCCGAGGCCTCCTTACCCATCAGCCGCTGGGTGAGCACAAAGGGGAAATGATGG
The DNA here is from genome assembly GCA_046483205.1 of Armatimonadota bacterium. Taxonomy (GTDB): domain Bacteria; phylum Armatimonadota; class Zipacnadia; order Zipacnadales; family UBA11051; genus JBKHJK01. The sequence goes on from JAWODS010000279.1 coordinate 29,397, forward strand.
GCGGGCCATTTGGGGACATTGCCCAGCGCTATCGGCGTCACCCCGGTCTGCTTGATTGTCTCACACAGCGTCAGCAGCTGCGAAAACGTTCCGGGAACCTGCCAGCCGTGCTTTTCGAACATGTCTTTGTTATAAAAGAAAAAGGTGCACTGCAGCAGGTAGGGGATGCCGCGCACCGTGTCATCGAAGGTGAAGCGGTCCAGAGACGCCGGGATGAGCCGCTTTCGCCAGTCCCCGTCGTTTGCGTCCAGGTAGGCGTTCAGGCCGGCCACCTGCCCGCCCCGGACGAAGTTGTGCAGCATCTTCTCACCGGACCACACGAAATAGATGTCGGGCGGCTGGTTTCCACCAAGCGCCACCCGGATGCGGGTCTTGTACGCGTCCGGCTCCACGTGTGTGACATTCACGTTGATGTCAGGGTGACGTGCCTCGAAATCCTCCACCAGGTGCGCCAGCGCGCTTTTTCGGGGCTCGGTGTTCCAGATGGTCCACATCTCCACGTCAGTCACCTGTTCGCCCTGGTCGGCAGGCCCTGTCTCGGGCGGCGTGGGAGACGGACACCCCCACAACACAAATGTCACAGCGATAATCATGACGACTGTAATCGGCTTTCGTATATCCATACTCACACCAGCTTTTTGATGGTTCGAAAGTTTGCCGGAAATACACAGGGATCATTTGGCACACTGCGCGGGACGCGATAGTGGTGCGACGCGCCGAACGTGTAGGACTGTTTCACGCTTCAGCCGCTGTTTCCCTGCCTGAAGGAAGAACATCTTTATAGCTCTTGCACTTCGAAACGCCGTCAGGTATGTTGCCTTACAAATACCATGCAGATGTGATAAGACAGTGAAGGGCAGGGTGACGCAATGGAAGCAGATTTCATTGAAGGAATGGGTGCCATTGCCGGTGTATGGCTGATTGTCGGCATCATGGTCGCGCTTGTGCTGGGGCTTTTATGGCTGGTTGTCGCTATCTGGGTGGGGTTTGATGCGTCAGGGCGCAGGCAGCCGGGCTTCCCGTGGTTTTTGCTCACTTTTTCATTTTTCCCGGTCGGTCTCACCGCCTGGCTGATCGTCAGGGCATTTTTGCCCACCAGCCGGTAAGCGAAGAAGTTCATCAGGTCGGAACCCTCAGACCCGCACGTGCGTCCAACCTACAGCAAACACGAAACATGCCCGGCCCATATATCAATGGGTACCCGCGGGAGTTACCAGTTCATGCAGTGCAGATATCGATGCGATTGGACAGCCGCATTGTGCATCGTGATGGCGGTTGTGTGCCTCACCGGCGCCGCTCACGATGCGCAGGCCGATGCCCTGGATACTATCAAGGACGCCTTCCGCCGCTGGGAGCTTTTCCAGGGCGTGCAGGTGACCGGGCAGAACCAGCTCACCTTCCAGAAACACAGCATTGATGGATCGGAATCGGCCTTCCAGGGGCAGTACTGGGACACCGATGACCTCCAGCGTCAGACCAGCCTGCACGTCGAAGGCCCGGTCTGGAAAGAGTTTGGGTTCCAGGCCGACTTCTCCTACAGCGGGTACGGTGAGGACTATACGCGCTGGATTGCCGGATATTCGGGCCATGATACATCGCTGTTTTACGGCGATCTCAATATCAACCTCGCGGGCAACGAGTTTGTATCATTCAGCAAAACTCTCACGGGATACCAGCTTGACCAGCGCCTCCCCAATAACGGCCTGCTGCGTGCCTTTCGATCAGAAGACAAGGGCGTCACCCGCAACCAGACCATCCAGGGCAATAACACCGCCGGGCCGTATTTTTTGACCTATACCCCCATTATCGACGGCTCTGAAGTTGTCAAGGTTGGCGAGGAGGTCCAGGAATTTGGCGAGGATTACCGGCTCGATTACCAGAGCGGGCAGCTGTGGTTCGAGGTCGGGGACAATCCGCCAAAGATTATCCCTGACACCCAGGTGATCTCCGTCAGCTACCAGTCGGCGGGATACGGGGCGGATGTGGGCACCCTGACGGGCTACCGGGCGGAGATGCCGTTTTTGAACAATGATCTGCTCATCGGGTTCA
>JAWODS010000350.1:0-17090 GCA_046483205.1 Armatimonadota bacterium
CGTTCCGCCCACAGCCCCGGATGGAGAGATCGTCCATCAGACAGGCGTGACCGACATGCAGATTCATACGGAGTGAGCCCGGCGCGGATGGCTCGAAAGACGGTGCAGGCTACCCATCTGGCCCCCCCTTTAATGACGCTCGGCGTGGGGTGATCTTTGGCGGCCCATGGTCTCAGCCGTCATCCCGCAGGTTGGGATTCGCCTCGTCCCACGCAACGACTCTGCAGCGCTGCGCCCAGTCCTGCCAGCGGTCGGAAAGCTCGGTTACCATGTCCGGCTTCGCGCGGGCGAGATCGTTGGTCTCGGTGCGGTCCGCGACCATGTCGTACAGTTCCCAAGGTCCCGGGTACCTGCGAACCAGCTTCCAGCGGCCCATCCGCACGGCACAGTTGCCCTCGTGTTCAAGGAAAAGAGCCTCGCGGTCGAAGGAATTTCCCCGGAGAACGGGGAGGACAGAAAACCCTTCCAGAGGCTGCACGGGCATGCCCTGGCGCTCGTCAGGATATTCAGCATCAGCGGCATCGTACACCGTTGCGCTGATGTCCGGAAGCTGCACGGGCTCGTCCACCAGTTCCCCCGCGGCCTCAAAATCAGCATTCGGCCAGTGGACAATCAGCGGGGTGGCGATGCCGCCCTCGTGGGTCCAGTGCTTGTAGAGCCTGAACGGCGTATTCGAGAGATTGGCCCATGGGATGCCGTAGCTCTGGTAGGTGCTTTCATCTCCCGGCATGATTTCGGGACGGTTGCCGGCGATGACCTGTTCGCCATCGTGGGTGGTCTGGCTGATGATATTCCACTTCCCCGTCCAGTCCGGGTTCAGTTCCTCCGCACAGCCACCGTTATCGGCCAGGAAAATGATGAGCGTGTTATCGAGCTGGCCGGTATCTTTCAGCGCATCAATGATACGGCCGATGCCCCGGTCCATCCGGTCAATCTGCGCCGCATAGACCTCCATGCGCCGCCGCTGCCAGTCCCTGGCGCCTGCCTCCTTCCACGGTACGACTGCCTCATCCCGCTCCGTGAGGCGCCAGCTTTCGTCAATCAGTCCCATGGCGGTCATGCGGTCGTATCGCTCTTCGCGCAGCACATCCCAGCCCGCGTCGAAACGGCCCCGCGCGATTTTGCCGGTCATGGGAGCGAATGAAATCAACGGCGTGGTCGCTGATTTCACTGGTCAGATAGAAGCCTTCCCGGGGCGCATCGGCGGGGTCATTCTGCTCTGTGAGTGTCTTGGGGGTAAAGTAGCTGCTGGCGCCGCTAAGCGTGCCCCAGTAGCGGTCGAAACCGCGCTGGCAGGGCCACGCGTCCATCGGCCCGTGCGGCTCGATATTGCGCGTGACGTGCCACTTTCCGCTCATGTACGTGGCATAGCCCGCCGCACGAAGTCCCTCGGCAACGGTGACACATTCGTCGTTGAGGTCGCCCCGGTAGCCGTCCAGGCCCCAGTCGTACGTCATCCAGCCGACGCCCGTCTGGTGGGGATGAAGTCCGGTCAAAAGCGAGGCACGGGACGGACAGCACCGGGCGGTGTTATAGGCCTGGGTGAAGCGCACACCGCTTGCGGCGAGGCTGTCCAGGTTGGGCGTGTGCACCTCGCCACCGTAGCAGCCAATGTCGGAATAGCCCATGTCATCGTTGAGTATCAGCAGGATGTTTGGACGCGTGCCAGGCACTGCAATCACCTCATCCGTCTGTGGCGAAGTTACAAAGACTTATCCTCTATTGTATGTTGCAGCGGTGTCGATTGCCAGCCTGACAATTGCGAGGTACCGGTCAATAAAAAAGGGGAAGGACACCCGGCCCTTCCCCCGTGTGACTCAGCCGGTGGTTGTGATCACTTGCTGGCAGCTTCCTCGACGACATCGTCGAGATCGCTGTCGGGGTGGTGGAGGCAGTGGAATGCCGTTTCCCACCTCGACCAGGTCTCTGTGGACTGATTCTGCGTGAGCATTGAGACCACGTAGATAGCCAGAAACGCTGCCGGCACGCTCACAATTGCGGGCTGCTCGACGGCCCAGAAGTTCGCGAGCTTGCCGATGACGACGATGGCGGAGATTCCACCACCGACGAGGAGACCTGCGAGGGCTCCCTGCTCTGTCATTCGGCGCCACCAGATCCCGCAAATCAGCAGCGGGAAGAATGTACTCGCTGCGACGGCAAACGCCAGGCCGACCATCCAGGCGATATTGGCATCGCGGAACAGTAGGCCGACGGCAATTGCACCGGCTCCACACGCGACGACGGCCAGCTTGGCGACCATCATCTTCTGTTTGTCGCTGGCTTCAGGCCGGAAGAGCTCGCCGTAGAAGTCATGTGCGATGGCCGAACTCAGAGCGATAAGCAGCCCGGAAACGGTCGAAAGCAGGGCTGCAATGGCGCCTGCAGCAACAAGGGCTGCCGCCCACTGACCGGCGTCGGCGCTGGTCAAAAGCATCATGGAATTAGGGTTGGCCACCCCTTCGGCGTCAACAATCACCGCCTCAGGCCCCAGTACCACCCGGGCGTAGGTTCCCCAAATGGGCGTCGTGATGTAGAAGACGCCGATGAATATCAGCACCCAGACGGTGGACCACCGCGCCTGTTTGGCGTTGGGGTTCGTATAGAACCGTGCTAATATGTGGGGCAATCCCGCCGTCCCACAGACGAGTGCCACCAAAAGTGAAATGCTCCCCCACAGGTCCCATTTCTGGAACGGAGAGACCCACTGGCGAAGAGACTGGAACCGCTCGCGCTCGGTCTCGGAAAAGGCGGGTGTGTCCTGGATGGTGTCGGCGACGGCACCGGGAGCATCGGTGGTCACCTCCGCCGCCACGGTTTGCTCATACGCATGGGTCAGCAGTTCCGAATAGCTGTGTTTCGGCAGCAGTACAAACAGCGGCAGCAACATGGCGGTGAGCATGATCCAAAACTGCGCCATCTGGGCGATGGTAACGCCCGTCATGCCACCAAATGCGACGTATAGGGTAATTACACCGCCAAGGGCGATAACGCCCCAGACCCACGGAATCCCGGTAATAACCTCCATCAGCGTGCCCACACCGACCATCTGGGCGATGATGTAGAGCGCCGAAATCACGCAGGTCCAGGCGATACCGGCGTGTCGGAGGCGGTCGGAGTCAAATCGTCCGCAGCAGAAGTCCGGAATGGTGTATTCGCCAAAACGACGGAGCGGGCTGGCGATGAAAAGAAGCAGCAGGATGTAGCCTGCCGCAAACCCCGTGGCATACCACACACCGTCAAACCCGTTCGCCCATACAAAAGCGGGCACCCCTAAAAAGGAGGCGGCCGACAGATAGTTTGATGAAATGGCCGAGGCATTCGTAAAAACGCCCACCGAACGGCCTGCGACCCAGTAGTCTGCAAGCGACTCTGTGCGTCGGGCTGCGCTCAGCCCCAGAAACATGGTCAGGATAAGCACCAGGACAGCAGCGATTAAAGGCAGTAGCGCGACCTCAGTTCCCATTGACGAGTTCCTCCTCCCAGCGGTTTGAGAACGTCACATACACCAGGGCCATGATCCAGAACTCCACGTGCAACAAAATCCCCACAAGGAGCCATGTAAATGGAATCCCAAGAATCGGCGTCAGCATTACTTCGGTGTATGCGTAGTTCAGAAACGGCACGCTGAAGATGCTGATGAGGAACACGACGGCCAGGATTGAGCTGAGGCGTAATTGCCTGGCCTGCATCTGCTCGTAGGTCATATACTTCCCTCCTGTCGGTCGTCTTGAAAAGGCGGCCCGAGCGACTACTATTCAACACGAACGGTGCATCAACCTTCCTTCAGCAGAAAAATATGGAACTCAGTCTCATTTATCCTGCCGGGTGTGTCTCCTGTGCGTCAAGAACAGGGGAAAAAGCCGACTCATCACGAACCCGGGAGGTGAAGAACACACAGCGTGTCCCAGGCCGGTTCGTCTGAAACGTCATGGTGTCGATGATCGATGTAAGCGAGAGCCGGCAGCTTTTCCACACGCCCCGTGCGGATGCAGGCCGGTTGAAAGCGAGGCGTGGGAAGACAGTATTGGGGAGGAGGGGGAGTATGACGAAACTTCATCCGCCAATAGAACCGCCCGGGCCCGGGGGATAGGGGACGACTGTGCGAATCTTATTGTGCAGACAGGTCCTCGATATCCACGACCGCATTGTTCTGCATTGCTTCATCGGCGGCGAATGCGATCATGTGGCTGTACACCGAGTCCATGATGTCGGTCGTTGACAGCGACGGCTCCTCGCCCTGCAGCACGCGCACGAAATCGGCCACCAGCCGCATGTCGCCTCCGCCGTGCATTCTGCCGGAAACGTTTACCTCGACGGGGATTTCTTCGTACTCATGCCCCTCTCGGGCATCAGGATGCCTGATAACAAAATCTCCCTCGTCGAGATCGCCCTCAATCTCGCCCTCTGTGCCGACGAGGTGCATGGTGCGGCTGGCTCTGGCCGTGCCGCCTGTCAGCACGTGGGTCGCCGTGGCGCCGTCCTCGAACTCGATGATCACATTCTGGTGATCCACGATTGTATTATCACAACGCCACACACAGCGGCCATGGGGGTTGTCAGTGCGTAGCGATTCAAGCTTTTGCTCTTCGGTCGGGTCCTCGATATGCTCGAGGTTATCCCAGGCGTAGGTGGGCCACAGACCCTGTTCGATGTAGTGTTTGCGGGCTGAATACGGACAATCCTCTTCAATTTTGCAGTCCACCAGGCATCGTGTGCCGGAACCTTCGGGGGCGCTTTCTTCGGTGAAATACATGAGGCTGCCGAAGCTGCCCACCCGCTCGGGTGCGATACCGCTTTTCATCCAGCAAATCAGGTCGAGATCGTGACAGCACTTGGCCATAAGGAAGGGGTTTGAGGTTTCTCGCTGGTTCCACTTGCCGCGGATGAAGGCCACCGCCATGTGATGGTAGCTGACCCGTTCGGTGGTGTTGACACTCATGATCTCGCCGATTTCGCCCGCTGCCACGCGGTTGCGTATCTCGACGTAAAACGGCGCATGACGCAGCACGTGCCCGATGAGCAGCTTCCGGCCGGTTTCACGAACCGTCGCCAGAAGGCGGATTAACTCATCCCGGCTCGTGCAGATGGGCTTCTCCAGCAGCATGTCATACCCGGCCTCCAGCAGCGGGATAGCCGTGGGCACATGTTGCTGATCCATCGTACCGTTGATGACCGCGTCCGCGATTTGTTCGTGATCCGCCAGCTCCTGGGCGGTGCGGAAGCAGTGCTCATCGGGAATATCAAATTTCTCCGCCGCGCTTTTGCGGCGGACGTCGTCGGGATCGGCTACACCGAGAACCTGGAGTTCATCTGGATTTTGGAATGAGTACGACCCATATCCGACACCGCGATGACCGGCGCCGACAATGACTGCTGTGACGGGCTTTTTTGCCATCGAATGCTGCAACCTTTCCGTGTCCTGAAGAGGGAGCAAATAAGGTGCTCTCTGTGCGGGTCTCAAAGTATTGGACGGAATGCCGCACAGATACAGTAACAAACACCACGCGCACCATAGTGATCGTGCTGAAGATCTCTGCGGCGTGTGCAAATTCTGCGGCCGGCGCGGGGAATCCTTTGTCGTACACCGAAGAACCCCACCCTCAGTGAATGAAGATGGGGTCGAACAGATTGTGCACCTCAAATACGCTGAGGTGAGGGCCGCCATGAAGGTGGGCCCTGTCGCAGTCAGATTACGAGGGTCAGCAGGCTTTCATCACCGTACCGTGCCGGCTGTGTGTCCCGGCGGTCAGTGTTCGTGTCTTTCAAGCTCAATCTGCCCCGTGTAATCGACGCCGTCGCGCGTGTAGGTGGTGTCGCCGATCATCTTCGAACACGGGACTGCAGACAGAAACTGCCGCGCACGGAGATTGCATCATTCGGTGCGCGGCAGCTATGTGCATCGTTACGGGCATTCGCGGTTGGTCGCCAGTTTTACCGTTCCGGGAAACGCTCGAAGTCGATTTCGCCCTCATACGTCGTATCATTACGGACGTATTCGATCGTTCCGGAAAGACCGTCGGCCTCCGTTTCGCCCATTTGCAGATGCATCGTCAGAGAATCGAGACCGACCTGGGCTGTCTCGGTGGTTTTGACGGTGATGTTTCGGCCGTCGCGTTGAAATGTACCCTCCAGATACACCTGCTCCGGGCCGGTGTCACCGCCGTCGTCAAGCTGGGCGTAGAAATGCGCGACGCCTTCAGTCGGAGTGTCAGCGCCGTCGGCCTGCATTTCGCTGCACGGGCTATACAGGCTGAGGGCGACATACGCCAGCAGGATAAAGGCCATACCCGCGGCCAGTTTTGTACTGTCACCGTTCCATGATCCGGTGAAACCCCACAGAGCTGCCAGCACTGCAGCGGGGCCACCTCCATGGCATCCTGCAAAAACAGTGACAAAGGCGATTGCGATCAGCGCGTACACCCAGCGATGTCTGCGCAAATGGGTCATGAACATCCCCTCCATTGATAGGTTTTACCGGGCCACATCACTGTCTGTTTCCAATAAAATGTTACCTGCTTCAGCCGGCGGATATGAACGCGCTGCCTCGTCGTCCGGCTGTCACTGCGCTGATGTACGGCGTTATCGTCTCTGGCCGTGAGTTGTCTCACCCCCTCAAGAGTATTACGGAAGGCTGCGGTCAACATCTATTGAGGTCATCTGCCATTCGTCATATATCATTCTTTCCCTTCTTGAAACATTAATAATTTTATTAAGATTTATGAAAATAGCTCATGCTGTCAGTTGCAGTTCTTCAGACAGCCCGAGAGGGGGCCAGGGTTTTGTCGGTATGAATGCAACGGGGGAGCGTCGGTGACCGGATGTGGCGACAGAAGAGGAGATTGGGAGGAATATGAACAAATAGCTATTGTGCATCCGGAAAATCACGCTGGCGGCACATGGAGGTGCGACAGCACATGCAGACCGGGCTGATCGCTGATAATGTTACATTCACAGTCATTGCGCTGGCCCTGCTTGCAATCGTGGGGGCAATTTTGGACCGTCTTATCCACTGGGTCGTCGGGGCGATAGGGCGGATGAGCCTTGACGATACCGGTCAGTTCATGGGCCCGGAGCGGACCGAGCAGATACGCGCCCAGATCCAGTACGGTCTTCGGCTGATCATCGGAATCATAGGCGTTGGTGCCATCGCAATTGCGGCGTATTTGACATTTACTGGTATCAACTTTATGGAGCGGTTCTTTGAATTTGTAAGCGGGATCTCGGTGCAATATTTGACGGACCTGGGAATGGCGACTGCGAAAATGATCGCGGCCGTCATCCTGCTGCGGTTGGTGGGCTGGCTGGGCCGCCTGGTCGTGGAATGGCTTGTGCAACGGCTGAAGGCTGCGCAAATCGTGAGGGTCGATGACGAACGGGTCCATGCAACCGGTAAGCATCTGCTATCAGTCATCCGCGCGGGTCTGTGGTACGTCGGCGCGGTCGTTGGAGCCGAGCTCTTCTGGCTGACCGACTGGGCCACTCATGCCATTGCTCTTGTTTTCGAGATTATTGTTGTGTACTGCCTGGTTCGACTTCTCGCCAACGCTCTTGCAGCGTCAGTGGACAGCATTTACGAGGGAGTCATTCACCGCTGGAAGGAGAAAAACGACCCACTGTATGAAAGCCGCGGGCATATCGCAAACCTGACCACACGAATCAAGAGTGCGTTGTGCTGGGCCGTCTATATCATTGCACTTCTTTACGTCGCCTCACAGGTCACCTTTGGCACCTTCAAAATCGGCGATCAAACACTTGACCGGATAATGTATGACCTGTCTGTGATAGCTGCACACGTTATCGCCATCTGGATCGGTGCGATGGTCGTGGTGGAGGTTGCCGCTCTCGTTATCGACCGCGTGTCACGCCGCACCGACGATGATGCACTCGCCGCGAAACGACGGCAGACAGTGACACCGCTGCTGTCGAGTGTGCTGCGATACGCGATCTATTTCATCGCCGGCGTTATGACCCTGAATGTTTTCAACGTGGACACCACGGCGATACTGGCCGGAGCCGGTGTTGCCGGTGTCGCCATCGGCTTTGGCGCACAGCACCTCATCAAAGATGTTGTGACGGGATTTTTTATCCTCTTCGAAGGTTACTACTGGGTGGGGGACTGGATAGAGACTGGCGAGGGCAGTGGGATCGTCGAAAGCATCACCATACGGACGACGTGGGTCCGCGACCGTGATGGTATGGTGCACATCATCCCCAATGGCCAGATCACGGCCTTGACCAGCTATTCGCGCGAGTTTTGCAAATCCGTTGTCGAGGTTGGAGTGGCCTATGAGGGTGATTTGGAGCGGGCCGTGGAGATCACGGAGGATGTCATGGGCGACTTTGCCGAGCATGAGCCTGATGTTACCGGTGAACCCGAGATTCACGTCATGGCCTTCAACGCCTCTGATATCGGTCTTCGCATCCGGGTGCCGGTTTTGCCCAAACGACATGTCGCAGTCGGGTCGAAAATCCGTCGGCTTATTAAGAGAGCGTATGACGAAGCAGGTGTGGAAATACCGTTTTCCCGCCACGTCGTGCAGTTCGAGCAGGCCGACGGGACGCAGGTGGACGAGCTTCCCGTACGCCTGGTCCACGATACTCCGGAACAATGATCGGGAAAAACGGCCAATGAGACCGGGAGCTGCCTGAGAGTGGCAAACTGCCCATCATGTGACGCTAAATTGCCGCAAAATACACAAACCTGTCCGTATTGCGGGGCGGACACCTCGTGGTGGCTCACGCGTGACGGGGAGGTGTACGGGCCGTATGACGAGGCAACTGTGCGGTACATACTCCGGGACAAGCGTGCGAGAAAAAACGACCTGGCGATGATTGGCTCCGACGGTCAGTGGCGTCCACTGCATGAACTACTCGAGGAAACTCCACACGATCTCACGGCAGGAACGTCTCTCGGCGATTCGGGAGGCGACCGCACCAGAGAGGACAAATATCGCCACTGGTCCGGCAAACAGTGGCTCATATTTGCCGGGGTGCTGGTGGTCGTGTGCGTGGGAGCCACGTGTGCAATAGTCGGTCCGACCTACCGGGATCTCACCGCGCGAAACGCACAGGCACATACGAGGGCAGGGCTGGAGCAAATATGGCTGGCCCTTGAAGTGTATGCGGCACATCATGACGGGCGTTTTCCGGCACAGGGAGAATGGGTCGAGACACTCGAAGGGTTCGTCGGCGCCGAGACGCTGCACACTCCCGCCGGGCGGCGCTACTGGTTTAATGAGAACCTCGGAGGAAAAGAGTTGGCCTCACTGTCGCATCCGGAGACGCTTATCGTAGCCGCTCAGCCAGGGGCAATGAGTGAGAAGCCACCCGACCGGGATTTTCTGTATCTGTATGCGGACGGGCACATTGAAGCCGTACGGCCACGTCAGGATACGAGCCGCACCGAGCCGTGACACGTGGCTCAGTAAACATCTTCGTCGTGGATTCTCCGGAGTATCTCCGTTGTGGAAGCGCCCTCGACACCCGGAAGCAGCACAATCTCGGCTCCATAGCCCGCAAGGAACCGCCGCTCAACCTGGTTGATGGTATTGATGGTATAGTCGCCACCCTTCACATATACCTCGGGCCGGAGGACCTCCAGGAGGGGTATCACGTCTTCTGATTCAAATACGGTGATGTAATCCACACACTCCAGAGCGGCGAGCACCTGGAGACGATCACGCTCCTGCAGGACCGGTCGGCCGGCTCCCTTAATTTTCCGGATAGACTCATCGCTGTTGAGAGCAAGTATGAAGCGGTCTGCACAGGCTGCGGCGCGCTGCAGATAGGTAACGTGTCCGGCGTGCAGAAGATCGAAGCAGCCATTTGTAAAGCAGATGTCACCGCCGAAGTGACGAACCTGCCGCACGATCCATTCCAGCTCCGGAAGGGTTTTGGGCTTTTGGGCGGGCTGCGATCGCAGCATGGGGAGCAAATCCACGACGCCAGGGGAAACCTCCATCTGTTCGAGGCCTGCATCTCTGGCTGCCTGGCAGACTGTTTCAGCGACCGGGTCAGAGTGGTCTGACGCCACAGTGATGACCATGTCAGCGCCCTCAATACGTTTCATCACCAGATCCCGAAGCTGTGCAAGCACATTGCCCGGGGGATTCAGTGGCTCAAAATCAGTGTGGGTGAGATGGTGGGCGTGGAAAAAATCTTCGCCGTAAAAAACGTCGGTGGCGACGGGGGTCTGGATATCGTCTGTGTCCACCAGGCAGCGTGTCCCGATGTCGTGTTGCTGGATGATTCCGGCGAGGTCGCTAGCCGTGTTATCACCGCCGATGCACCCCGCAAGTTCGACGGTGGCGCCCCACGTTTTGAGCATCTCGGCCAGCCGTCCGACGCCGCCTGCAACGGTGATGGCTTCGGCCTCCTGCAGCTCCATCGGCCGATCTGAGAGGCCGCAATTCAGCTTCGTGCGGACGATCCGGTGAGTGTATAACGGTCCCGCTGCAATGACGGTTTTTCCAGCAGCCGTGGCAGCGAGCTTTTCAACCGACATTCGGCGATACCTCCAGATCCCCCGCATCCTCTGCGTTGCAGGTGGCGCAACATTGGCGTGAGTGGAGTTTGACTTCGTGTAAAAGCCAATGATAGTATATCCGCAGTCGGCGGATTTGCGCAAAAAAAGTGCGCGTGTCAGTGAAAGCTGGCCGCGCTTTTTGTATTTCTCGACTAACGTATGACAGCAATACAACCGGAGGTGCCCGCAGAAAAAATGCTCAAACAGAAGACGAAAATTGGCATTATGGGATCAGCAGGTGGCAACATCGGCAAGAAAGCTCTGGAGAAGGCAACGCTGCTGGGTGAAGAGATTGCCGAGCATGACTGCACGATCGTCACCGGCGCATGCCCCGGCCTGCCACATGCTGTTGCGGTGGCGGCGCACGAACGAGGAACGTTGACGGTCGGTATTTCCCCGGGCCTGAGCCTCGAGGAGCATGTGGTGCGTTACAACTCGCCATACGAGGTGTATGATGTCATGATATACACCGGCAGCGGCCTGATGGGGCGCGAAATCACCAGCATCCGCAGTTGTGACATTGTCACAATCCTCGGCGGGCGCTCCGGAACGCTGGGTGAGTTTTCCATCGCCTACGACGAAGGGAAACTCATCGCGGTGCTGCAGGGCACCGGAGGGATTGCAGACAATCTCCATAAGATCGTAGAAATGATCGATAAGGAAACCAATGCCGAAATCGTGTATGACGAAGACCCCAGGAGTCTGCTCGACAAGGCGATCGAGCTGCACGACGAGCGCATCCGGGAGGGCCGCGCCTATTACACCCCCCAGGCCGATGGATAAGTAAGCGGCCTGCGGTGGCACAATCTACGGGGCGTTTGGCGGCGTCAGCGAGAGTGCTGAGTTGAAGTGGTGAGAATGTTGAGGTACCCTTCAGAGTGTTTCTGAATTGCCCCGTTACAGGAGAGACATCACAACATGGATATTGGCTTTTTTGGTGCCGCACGCACCGTCACAGGCTCGAAGTATCGTCTCCGCACGGATTATGGCACGCTCCTTGTTGACTTCGGCATGTTTCAGGGCAGCAGTCACCCCCGCCATCAGAACCGCGCCGATTTTCCCTCCCGGCCCCGGGATATCGATTATGTATTACTCACCCACGCCCATATTGACCATTCCGGCCTGCTCCCGAGGCTTATAGCGGCCGGGTTTGACGGGCCAATTGTCACAACCGATGCCACCCGCGACCTGTGTGAAATCATGCTCGCCGACAGCGCGCATATACAGGAGGAAGACCAAAAATGGGATATGCGGGAATGGCAGGAAGAGGGGCGCGTGGGACCTCCCCCTGAGCCGCTTTACACCACAGAGGACGTCGCCCCAACGCTTGACCTCTTTCACAGCGTCGAATACAACGAAGTCGTGGAGCTCAACGAGGGTCTGCGGGTGCGCTTTCGTGATGCGGGACACATCCTCGGGTCGGCCAGTATTGAGCTGTGGATCGGGACCGGCGATGATGAAACGAAGCTGGTGTTCTCGGGCGATATCGGTGGCTACAACCGGCCGATCCTGCGAGACCCCCAGGAAATCGAAGAGGCTGACTATCTCATCATGGAAGCCACGTACGGAAACCGCATTCACCCACCCATGTCGGATCATCTGGCCGATTTCGAGAGGGTCATTACCACGGTGCTCGAGCGCGGCGGCCACCTCGTTATTCCCGCCTTCGCGGTTGGCCGGACCCAGGAGGTCCTTTACGATCTTAACCTGCTGCTGCAGGACGGGAAGCTCCCGCAGGTGCCGGTGTATCTGGACAGCCCACTCGCCATAAAGGCAACTGAAATCCTGCGGGATCATGAAGAAGTCTTCGACAGGGAGGCTCTGAGTCTCCTGGAAAGTGGCAACAGGCCGACCGATTTCCCGGGCCTGCAATTCACCCGCACGGTTGATGAATCCAAGGAAATAAATGTGACCGAAGGGCCGTTTATTGTGATTTCGGCCAGCGGGATGTGCACGGCCGGGAGGGTACGCCACCACCTTAAGCGCGACCTGCCAAATCCAAATAACGCGGTGATGCTGGTGGGCTACCAGGCGGCCGGCACGCTCGGACGGATCCTGCAGGACGGCGTCGAACGAGTAAAGCTGTTTGGTGAATGGCTGCCGGTCAACGCCGACATCCACACCATGAGCGGCTTTTCGGCTCATGCGGATATGCGCCAGATGCTGAAATGGATGTCGAGCATCGAAGGGCTTAAGGGCGTGTTCGTCACACACGGCGAGGAGGATGCGGCTCTCGATTTCGCGGGCACCATTCACCGGCGTTTTGGACTCGACGTATGCGTGCCACAGGTTGACCAGATTGTGGACCTGTCATCATCCCCTATCACCCACTGCCGCAGCGAGACCGATGCAGGGGACTACAATGCGCCATCAGACGCCGAACAGACACTCCGGCAATATTGACACTCGTGTGCAGACTGCCTTCGTGAGACAGGAATAGTGCTCAGCGACGGCGAAATATCTTCAGGCGGCCAAAAGTATCTCCAGTGAGGTGTCCCGGATGAAAAAGACAGCCATCATTTCAGTGCTATTGATAGTGTGTATGGCCCTGACGGCGGCGGCGCAGGAGGCGGTGTGGCAGGCGGGTTTTTCACAACCCAATGCAGGTTTTGAGCCGTATCGCGACGACGGCGGGACAACGCTGGAAATGATGCAGGTGGATGACGTCCCGGTCCTGCACGTGACCACCGCCGGTGTGAAGGCTCTTGAAGGCGCGTGCATCAATGTGGGGCCTCAACTTGAGCCGGGTTTGCGATATACGTTTAAGGCCGAAGTGCGGGGATCAGGACAGCTCTGGGTCATTGCGAATTCGCGAAACGGATGGCTGTACTCGAGCGCGACCGTTGACCTGACCGACAGGTGGCAGGATGTCATGATCACCAAGCCGCTGGCAGTCAACGACGACCGTATGAGGGTCTGTCTGCTGACGAAAGAAGCTGGCGAACTTGATATGCAGATCCGTTCGGCCTCCGCTATCCAGGAACCCGCGCCACAGACGTATGATCGGAGTGTCACGCCAGTACGCTTCGAAGCGGAAGAAGTGTCGGTTTATCCGGACCGCGTGCGAACGATTGAAGGAGCCTCCGGTGGACAGGGTTGCCAGGATGGAACGTACATGTACCTCGCGGGCATCCCGACGCCCCGCACCAGCAGGCCGATATATGTTTATGTGCGGGCGAAAATGCCGGATGCCGATGCGTACTGCTCGGTCCGTGGAGCGACGCAGAGTGGCGCTCAGCGGTTGAATAAGATGTCCACGGAGGTCACGGACAAATGGCAGTGGCTTAGCGGCGAACCAGTATCCGCGGCCGCCGTGGGTGACACCATCTCTTTGCAGATTCATGGCGCTAAAACCCCCAGTGGCAACATGCAGGTGGACGCGGTGGCCGTCAGTACCGAAGCGGAACTGTCGGCCGATGTCCTGGATTCCGCACCAATCGTGCCATTGACAGACGCACCCATGTTTTCTGCCGTGCGTGCAGATACAGCTCCGACACTCGACGGGAAAGCCGATGACGCGTGCTGGCAGCAGGCGCCGGTGTTGAGTCACTTCGTCAAGCGCAGCAACTTCAACCCGGCCAGGCACGCCTCACAGGTGCAGTTTTCCTATGACGAGGACCATCTTTACTTCTTCTTCCGCGGCGAGGAGCCGGTGCTGCGGCCGGAAGAAAACAAGCTCCATGAGTTCAAAAAGGACGTCACCACCCGCGATGAC
Organism: Armatimonadota bacterium; assembly: GCA_046483205.1. Lineage (GTDB taxonomy): Bacteria > Armatimonadota > Zipacnadia > Zipacnadales > UBA11051 > JBKHJK01. Next base: position 14,241 of record JAWODS010000350.1, read on the forward strand.
CGGGTATATACAGATGATTCGGTGATGCTGCTTTTGGACCCGCAGCAGGGCTCGGAGAAGTTTGATTTCACCATCAATGCCATCGGGACCGTCAATGATGCGAGGATACCCGGTGAAGACCTGTGGCGCAGCCGCGAGACGGACTTCGATGCCGATATCGAGTCAGAATCAGTGATAGGGGACGGCTTCTGGACCCTGGAGGCAGCCATCAGCTTCGAAAGTCTTGGGGTCACACCCCCGGCCGCCGGGGACTCCTGGCGCGCGATTTTTGGCCGCATCGAGCAGGCGGACGACGAGACCAGCTCCTGGAACCTCTGTCACGAGGGCTTCCACGACTCCAGCGCATGGGCGGGGATGCAGTTTGTTGAAAGCGCTCCGCAGGCGACTTTCACGCTGCCCGACCGGCTGCAGCTCGGTGACAATGACATCACTGTTGATGTGCGTGCAGACGGCGCCGAGGGCGGGTATTACGCCTACAGCCGCGTTGAACGAAGGAAAGAGTTCGCCACGGATGTTGGATTCGCCCCGACATCTCCCGAGGGCTCGACAGCCACAACGACCGTCACACTCGAGGAAGAGGGGGAGATCGCCCTGGAGTACGGTCTGTGGGATGCGGTGACACTGCGGCCGCTGGTGCTGTCACCGTCATACCCACGCAGCGTCAAATCATCTTCCGCGATGGTGCGGATCGTGACCGACAGCCCCTATACGCTGTATCTCAACGGCTCGGTGGTCGCCCGGGGTCAATCAGCCACTGCCGATGACCAGATACAGGCGTTTTTGCAAAAAGGTATCAACGCATTCGGGATTGAGCTGGAAGAGGGAACGGCGCAGGTAGAGATAGGCATCGGTGACTGGTACGCATCCAGCAGCGACTCCTGGCGGGTGGCTCCAGAAGATGTTGAAGACTTCTCCGCTCCAAGGATTGATGATAGAGACTGGGAGCATGCCCCCACCCATGACGGAGGCCGACTCGGCAAATACATCGGCAATCCGGATGGGCCCTCGAGGATGCGGATGACGGTGCTGTGGGAGCAGACACGGGTCTTTCCGAATCCCACACCGGCACTGTACGTCGCCCAGGGCACAAAGCAACACTTCACAATCGCCGCCAATGGAATTCCGGGCCATGTGCTCGAGGATTACAGGCTGCAGCTAATGCTTCCAGAAGGCCTCACCCTCACGGGAGTAACAGCATATTACAACGCCCACGAACACCTGCCTGAATATACGATCGAGAAGATCGCCGATGAGTTCCCGGTGGAGGATCAAAACTACGCGCTGTATGAAATCCGCGCCGACCAGCCGATCCCGTACAAAGAATCGGTGCGCATCCTCGAGCTGTTTAACGTATTCATCGAATGGGACGAGGCTGCAGGAGATCCGGAGGACCGTCCGTATATGGTGCGTTACGCGGCCCGGGCAAATGAGGGCAGTATCTATGAGGCGTGGCAGACCTTCCCGGTGCGCATCCTTCCGCCACTGCAGGGCCGACAGCCGCAGGAGCTGACATGGCAGCTGTGGGGCAGCTTCTTTTCCGCAATGAACAAAGACTCCATGAAGGAAGCCACCATGGAGACGATGAAGCAGGCCGGCTTCAACGACATCGTCTCCGGAGACAGGGTCACCTCGCAGATCGGGGACCGGCTCGGCATCGAAAATGTCAAAGCGATTAACTTCGAGCCGTGGTCAATCAACATGGAGCCCTATATTGAGCAACACCCGGATACTGCGCTTATTGACGGCAAGGGAGAAACCAGTGAAAAATACGTCTGTACCACGGAGCTCCTGGATGGCGCGAGACAGTTCGTGACAGATAGGATACACGAGATTGTCGCCGACAGCGAGGCGGACGTGGTCAACTGGGACTATGAATCAAATCCAATGACCAGCTACATCTCGTGCTTCTGCCCCAAATGCCTGGCTGCGTTTCGTGAACACGCCGGCATTGACGCAAATGTCGAGCTCGACGGCCCAATCATCGAAGAGCAGTATCGCGACGAGTGGATTGACTTCATGACCCTGCGGATGGCCCGGGTCGCCCGGATGTTCAAGGAAGCAACCCACAGCGCCGAGGGATCTCCGAAATTCGTCATTTACAGCGGGTATCACTCACCGGATACAAAGTGGCGGTATGGAGTGGACTGGAAATATATCGCCGATCTTGAGGCCTGCGATATTGCGTCATGCGGGTACGGGCGCGACTGGGATGCTGTTATGGCCACACATGAAGCCCTGCAGGGGATTCCACTGATAGTGGGGAAGCTTATGCGCCCGTATGATCGCAACAGCAATGACATCCCCTCACCCGCGACAAAGGCCGTCTTAATGCGGCGGCTGATGGACAGCACCGCCGGAGTTCTTGTGTACGACCGTATGCCCCTTGACGGGCGCGCCCCCCAGGCAATATTAATGCCGGTTTCTATAATCGACCCTCCCCCTATGAGCCCAAAGGCTCCTATAGTCAATGTATTTACTCCCAGCACGTACAGGCCGCAACTGTTTAAATCCCTGCGGTTACGCACACTCCTGGCCGCATAGGAGCCGGCAATACCGCCGAAAAAATAAACAGCAAAGAGTTCAAAAGAAAAACCGGTTATAGTTAAAATAAAGACGGTAACGATAAATACTCCTACTACCGAAAGGGCCGGGCTGATTAAAACCGACAGTAAAATGCCGGCAGAAGCCATGGGTAGAAAATATACTGAAAGTGCCTGATTAAAATTTATCAGGATAACAAAAAAAAGCATTAAAACTATTAAAGTTTCCACCAGAAGTATATTTTTAGGAGCATACAGAATCTCGGGATAATAAACTTTAACTAATATATAGGAAGTTATCATCAGTGCG
>JAWODS010000011.1:0-11268 GCA_046483205.1 Armatimonadota bacterium
TTGGCATCCTTGCGCTGATTATTGTGGCGGTGTGGTGGTGGCGTCGAAGATTGCGGGACGAAGCACCTGAAGCAGCGCCCCTGAGCTTCCACGAGCAGGCGCTGGCGGATCTGAAGACGCTGGAGCATGACAATCCGCTGAATGACCGGGATTTCAAGCGCTATTACTCGCGGCTGGGTGATATTCTGCGCCGCTGGCTGGAGGAACGCTCGGAGGTGCGAGCCATGGAATCGACGACTGCCCTCATCCGGTATGATCTCCGCAAAACGCACTTTCCACCCGAATGGCAGGGTGAGCTGATTGAGCTGTTGAGCCGGGCGGATCTTGCGAAATTCGCCAGATCCAACCCGTCGGAACAAACAGCCCGGGAGGATCTCGATGTCGCGCGGGATCTTATCGAGCGGCAGGCACCTCCGGCCCCGGATACCGATGAAGGCGAACAGAGGGAGGTCGCCTGATGCAGTTCGCCCACCCGTGGATTTTGCTGGCGATCCCTGTGGTGATCTACCTCGGCTTCCGGCAGGTGCGGCCGGGCGCAGCGGGCAGCGCCAGTCTCGTGTATCCCGACCTGGGCCTGCTGCGAAACAGGATTCGGAGCCTGCGTGCCACAGCTGCGAAAAGCCTGCCGGTATTTCGAACTGCTGCCATGATTCTGCTGGTCATCGGCCTGGCACGCCCACAGATGCCCACGGGTGTGCGACAGGTAGAGGGAGCGGGCATTGATATCGTGTTGACCCTCGATATTTCCGGCAGCATGCTGGCTGAAGATTTCAAGCCGAAAAACCGCTTTCACGTTGCCAGGGAGGTGCTGGCGGACTTCATAAAAAGAGCGGGACCCAACCGCCTCGGCCTGGTCGTGTTCTCCGGACAGGCCTTCACGCAGGCACCGTTGACCAGTGATCATGAGATGGTTTCAAAGCTGCTTGAACAGGTTGATATGAACATGCTCGAAGACGGGACCGCCATCGGCATGGCCATCGCAACCGCCGCAAACCGGCTTCGAAACTCGAAGGCGAAATCGAAGGTGATTATCCTGCTGACGGATGGTGAGAACAACCGGGGAGAAATCGACCCGGTGACCGCCGCGCGGGCGGCCAATACGCTCGGGATCCGGATATATGCCATCGGTGTGGGCAAGCCCGGAGGGGCGCCGGTGCCAAACCCCAACCAGGGTCTCGGCCAGCCTCAATACATCCGCGGACCGGATGGACAGCCGCTTTTGACGAAGCTGGATGAAGAGACGCTACAGGAAGTCGCCGGGCAGTCCGGAGAATATTTCCGTGCGACCGACGCGGGCGCCCTCAGGGCGATTTACCGGCAGATTGACGAGATGGAAAAATCGGAGTACCTCGGCTCTCCACAGATGGAATACAAACAGCTCTTTGGAAAGTTCGTATGGCCTGCTCTGATCATCCTGGTGGCGGTCTTTGCCCTGAATTGCACACTATTGAGGAAGGTGCCGTAATTGACCGATTTCTTCGTCTGGGCCAATCCTGAGGCGCTGCAGTATCTGTGGCTGGTTCCGGCCATTGCATTTTTGCACTGGTGGGCCGACAGCCGAAGGTATGCTGCGTTGAGGCGCTTTTGCCCCGAGGAGACGGCCAGCCGCCTCGGGCTCCGATCAATACGACGCAGACGCGCCTTTGCATCGGCACTTTTTGCCGCCGGGATTGCCTTTGTGGTCCTGGCGCTCGCCCAGCCACAGGTTGGCACCACCCGCGAGAAGGCACAACGACGCGGTGCGGAAATTGTCCTGGCCGTGGATACCAGCTCCAGTATGGGCGCGACAGACATGGAGCCGGATCGCCTGACGGCCGCGAAGGAGGCTGCGGCGACGCTCATCGGACGCCTTCCCGGGGACCGGTTTGGGATCGTCGTCTTCGCGGGAGATGCGTACAAATACTGTCCGCTGACCATTGACCACGACGCAGCGAGGATGTTTCTGGATTCCATTTCTCTGGATTCAGCTCCACAGCCGGGAACAGCCCTCGCAAAGGCCATCGACATCAGCGGCCAGATGATCCAGCAGGCCCGTGGAAAACACCGTGCAGTGGTGCTTTTGACTGATGGAGAGGATCACGAAGCCGGTGCACACGAAGCTGTCAACAGGCTCAATCGAGAAACGGCCGCGGTCGTCATGGTGCTGGGGGTTGGAACACCCGAGGGAGAGGCCATCCCCATCAAAGACGCCGCGGGAAACCTCCGGGACTACAAGCGCGACCGTGCGGGCAAGGTGGTCATATCGAAGCTCCACGAGCAACAGCTCCAGGAACTCGCCGAGGCGGGCAACGGCTTTTATCGCCGGCTTTCAAAACCTGAGGCGATCGCACACATCACCCGGCGGCTCAAAAGCCTGGAGGGGATCCAGGTGGGGACGTATCAATATACCGGATACGCCCAGCGGTTTCAGTGGCCGCTCCTGGTCGGCCTGCTGCTTATCCTCGCCTCTACGCTCATACCGCGACAGACACCCCGGCAGAGGAGGCGCGCGGATGCCCAGGAGTGATGCAGGCCTCATCCGTCACGGAACGTGCGGCCGGGCACTGCTCGTGCTGGCAGGCCTGTTTGCACTCGTCACCCTGTGCGGCTGTGGCGCGACCAACGCCTGGATGAAGGCCGATGGACTATTCAAAGCACAGAAGTTCGACGAGGCTGCGCAGGCCTACGCCGATGCAGCGAAGCACAATCCCGGGCGCCACGAGCTCCTTTTCAACCGCGGCGTGGCACAGTATATGGCCGGGGATATTGAGGGGGCCATGCAGTCGTTTGAAAAGGTCGCCAAACAGGCGTCTTCGGAATTGAAGGAGAAGGCCGAGTTCAATATTGGCAACAGCTATGTGGCCAAAAAGGAGCGCGAGAAGGCCCTGCAACAGTACAGGCGCACACTGTATCTCAACTCCGACAACATGCGTGCCAAATGGAATCTCGAAATGCTTCAGCGGCAACAACAAGACCAGCAGCCACAGCAGGACGATCAAAAAGAAAAGAAAGAAGACCAAAAAGACCAGGAAGACCAAAAGCAGAAGAAGGACACTGAGCAGGATCAACAGGAAAAGCAAAAGCAGCAGCAGGACGAAGAGCAGCAACAGGAGCAGCAGGCCGATGAGAAGCAAAAGAACCAGCAGCAAAAAAGAGACGAAACGCCGCAGGAAAGGCCCAGAGAGCTTTCGAAAGAGCAGGCCGAGCGTCTTCTACAGGCGCTTTCCGAACAGGACAAGGAGCTCCAGGAGAGCCTCCGCAAGCCCCGGTACAAAGTAAAACCCGCCCCGGGTGACAGGGACTGGTAACCGTTGCGCACGATTGTCGCGGCCATCACAATATGTACTGTGTGTGTTTGCGGTCTGGCTGCTGAAGTCAGCATCAGGGCGACCGTGACACCCGAAGAGGTGCGCGTTGGCGATACCTTCCGGTACGAAATCCAGGGCACCATCGAGGGCATGTCCGGTCTTTCCATCCCGCGGCCGGAACTGCCCTCCATGGACGCCTTCGAAATCGTCGGCACCTCCAGCAGCCAGGGCTTCACGATGGGCACGGGGGGAGTCCGCGGAACACGCACGTTTACCTACGTATTGAGGGCCAGGGAGCCTGGAGACCACACGATTGGCCCGGCACGCCTGGAGATCCAGGGGCAGATGTGGGAGGCCAATCGCGTACACATCACCGTGCTTCCCTCCAGTCAGCCACATCCATCACAGCCGTCCACTCCGCCGCGAGAGGAGCGCCAGGAGCCTGAGAGCGACAGTGATTTCACCCCCCGAAGTGACATTGACCTCGTCTTCGAGGCGAACCCGGAGGACCCGTATGTGGGCGAGCAGTTCATGGTCACCTTTCGCCTCTACCACGCCTCCACATTGTACGGTGAGCCGCACTGGCCGCAGATGTCGGATCTTATTGTGAAAGAACTCCCGCGGTCCAGAGGCGAGCTTCAGACTTTCAACGGGCGGCAGTATATGGTTGAAGAGTGGCGCTGGGCGGCCTTCGCCACCCGCGAGGGGCCAATGGAGATCGAGCCGGTTGTCATCAATGCCCGAAAACACCACTACGGTCCGAAAAACGAATACAGCAGTAATCCGCTGAATATATGGGTAAAACCCCTTCCGCAGGCGCCCGCAGGCAGCCAGTTTGAGGGGGCTGTGGGGGAATTCAGCGCAGAAATGTCCGCCGACAAAAGTACTCTGAAGACCGGAGAAACCGTTACATTGACGGTGCACGTGGCCGGCCGCGGGAATATACACGGCCTGGGTGTGCCGACCCCGCAGGTCCCCAACTGGTGCAGCATCAGCAAAACCCAGCAGGACCAGAACTCAAGAGTCGGCTATGGGGGAGATCCGCTGGCGGTCGGGGGCACGGTGACGGTGGACTTTTTGGTCCTGCCCCGGCAGGCGGGGACGCTGCAAGTTCCGCCGCTTGAATTCGTTTATTTCTCGCCCGCTTCAGAACGCTATAAGACCGCGAGAACGAAGCCGATCTCCGTGACTGTGAATCCCGGAGAAGCTGATGTCGAAGATCCGGGGGCGAGCGGGCCACAACTTCGCCACATACACACGGGTATGATCGGCGCTGTTCAAAAGCCCCTGGTCTTCAATACATTTTTCTGGATTCTGCAAACCGTCCCATTAATCGTTCTCTTCGTCCTCGCAGTCCACCAGTACCGCTCCCGCATCATTGAGCAAAATCCGGATTACGCCCGTACCCTCAGGGCCCCACGCGTTGCGCGGCGGAGGCTGCAGGAAGCCCGTGACGCTCTGAAGACCGGCAGGCCCGACCGTGTGTGCAGCCTCGTCTCACACGCCATCACCGATTACATAGCCATGCGAAGCGGGCTGCAGGCCCGGGATATTCCTGATTCTGTGGCCCTGCAGAGACTCAGTGACTGTGAAGTCCCCCAGGATGTGATCGATCAGACCGAACAGATCCTCAACAGGTGTGGTCTGGGCCGCTTTGCGGGTAGTGCCGGTGATACCATGGATGATCTGATTACCGAGGCCCGAGAGCTCATTTCGACGCTCGAGAGGAGTGGCCTGCATGATCAATAGGGCACCCCTCGCTGCGTACATGACAGCCGTATGCGTCATTGCTGCGGGGCTCTGGACGTGTGCAACGGCGCACGCACAGGCAGATGCGGCCGAGGTGTTTAAAACGGCCAATACCCATTACGCCTCCGGAAAGTATGCCGAGGCCGCCCGTCAATACCGCCGTCTGATCCGTGACGGTCACGGCAGTGTGTGGGTCTATTTCAACCTCGGTAATACTTACACGAAGCTGGAGGAATACGGTCTGGCGCTGCTTCAGTACCGGCGGGCGCTTCTCGTGGCTCCCCGCAGTGAGGACATCCGCCATAACCTCAGGTACGTGGAGGGACGTCTTTCGTACCAGCCGGCAAACGAAATTCCGACATGGTGGCACTGGGTCGTTGACAGGGTGGTGAGCAACACCACTCTCAATGAGCTTTTAATCGTTACCGTGGTGTTGTACTGGCTGACAGCGGCGGCAGCGATCTGGAGGCTGCGCACGCGGCGGCGGTTGGCGACCGTGCTACTGGTGGCGGGGATTATCGTGGTATTTGTCGGCACGGGCCTGTGTGTGGTGCAGTGGAATCGGGGATGGGGCAGTAACAGCGCGATTGTGATTGAACAGGCGGCGATGCTCAGCGGACCGGGGGCGGCGTTTGATACCCTGGCGACGCTGCCGGATGGGGCAGAGGTTCGCATACTGTCGGCCGAGGGGCAGTATCGCGAGGTGCGAACCGAGGCAGGCGGGCGCGGATGGGTGTCAAAACAGAGCGTAAGGCACATTTCACCATATCGGCAGGACAGCGAAGAGTGACTGTTCCGTGAAAAGCCGCAGTCATTTCACGCCATACTATTATCTTGTTGCCGGAGTTTTGCTCCAGGGGCTTTCACCGGTCTTCACCAAGCTCCTGCTTCCGGACCTGTCGTATGCGACAGTCGTCGCGGCCCGCTACGTGCTGGCCGTCGGCTTCCTTTTGCCCTTCGGATATCATCACAGGACCGTTCCACAGGCTCCCGGTAAACCGACGCGCCGCGACTGGGTGGCGCTCTTCTTCGTGGGAGCCCTCGGATCGGGCCTGGGGGCCCTGCTCTTCACGGCGGCACTGGATCATTCCCACGCAGGAATCGTCAACGCCATATCGAAGACGGCCCCTATATTTGTCGCCTTTTTCGCCTATCTGACGCTCCGCGAGCGGATCACCTGGGGCCGGGTCATGCTCGTTCTCATGATGGTGGTGGCGGACGTGCTGATAGGGGTCGGAGAGCTTTCCCTGGGCACGGCGGCGGCCCGGCAATACCTCGTTGGAGATGCCCTGGCTCTCGGTGCAGGTATCACTCGTGCGATCGCCGAGATCCTCGGAAAGGGAGCGCTCCGCAAGTTTGCTCCTGCAACCGTCGCCATGTGGCGGTTCGGCATCGGGTGTCTTATCACGGGCACAATCGCCGTGGGAACCGGGGAATACATGGGGCTGATGCAGCTCAGCAGCCAGGGATGGATCATTCTCCTGGTGCTTGCCGGGGTCAGCACCTCACTGTCGATGGGTTTGTATTACCGTGGTCTGGCAGAGATACCGGCGCATGTTGCAGTTACGCTGAAGCTTCTGGGCGCAATTGTCACAGCCGTTGTGTCATGGATTGTTCTCAATGAGGCACTCAACGCCTACCACATTGCGGGGATGGCGGTCCTGGTTTTCGGCGCGTATCTCATCGTCATGCGGACGGCATCACAGCAGGCCGAAACCGTCCCCGATGAGCCCGAGGGTGCAGCGTCGGTCAGGCCATGGACGTCCAGCCTGCGCAACCGTATCGCCATGCTCGTCGCCGCCGCGATTATCGTCACCGTGCTGTCGGGGACCTACCTGGCCATCCGCCACAGCAGGAGTGTGATCAGCGAACAGGCACAACTGTCGATGATCGAGACGGGCTATATGATTCTGCAGTATCAGACGCTGGGGAAAACCCTTGAGCCGGGCATGTACGAACGTCTTCTACAGCGGCTGACCAGGCACAAGATTCGCGGGCGGGTGTATTCGGTGGATATTGTCTATGTGCTGCTGCTCGATGGGGAGGGGGACGTGATCGCCTTCGCAGCCGATCCTGATATCCAGAACCTGACGGAAGAGGGGAAGTTTCTAAAGCCCGAGCGTTCGGTACTGGGACGCGAGCTGCTGCGCTTTGTGAACTCAGAGAATATTGATGAGTATCCTGATATCCAGCCGATGAACATCGAACTGGAGGGGTATCCGCAGCTATTGAAGATGGGATATCGCAGGAGTATCACCGGGCGCGTGGCTTCGGAGATTTCGGCGCGGTATTTCACCCTGGCGGTGCTCCTTATTATCGTGGGCATCCTGGTCACGATCTACTTCGTGGGGCGGCTGATCAGGCCGCTTGAAAAACTGACCGTGGCGGTCGGTCGGATCGCAGCCGGAGATTATGAGGTCCCGGTGCTGTCGGCGGGTACCGATGAGTTCGACAGTCTCAGCCACTCCATGTCACGCATTGTGGAGGACCTTCAGGTGGCGACGATGGTCCGCAAGAGCATGTTCCGCTCGGCAGTCGGCACACAGCAGACCTTTGAACCCGCGGCGCTGCCACCGGTGCTGCTGGTGACCGACAGTCCCCGCTCGCGCGAAGCGGAGATCGAGCTTTCCGAGGACGAAGTGGCGGCCTACACAAACGCCATCATCGCTGCGGTAAGCGAGCATGAAGGGGAGTTCTTCAGTCACCGTGCGGGCCGCAGTGTTGCCGCCTGGGGACAGCCACAGCCGGAACGTGATGACGCCCTGCGGGCCGTGATCGCCGGTCTGCAGATTGTGAATTTTATCAGAACGAATGACCTCTCGGCGCCACTTGAGCACACGCGCCTGGTCGTTGACTTCCGACCGCAGCAGACCATTGACGAGATGCTCCAGGGCCTGGACGAGGCAACGGGCGAAGTGGATGACAAAGCGCAGCTGTATCTGACTCCGCAAGCATATCGGGAGGTTCAGCGTCATGTGTCAGCGAAGTCTATTGCGGATGGTGCATTCTTCGAAGTTTTGTCGCTCGGCGAAAATGAGGCCATGACACAGATTGCCGCTTCGCCGGACGAATAGGACAAACGGGCGGGATTTGATGATGACGAGACATATCCGCCGGCCAGTCGTTTTGGTACTGGTGATCGGCGTGGTGGCAGGAGTCTTTGTCGGCTGTCCGGGCGAGCCTGCCAACAGGGAGATCCATGTCACCATCACCGATGAAAATGGCGGCGAGAGGCAGCAGCAGACAACGCGAGAGCAGATACAGCAGGCGGCCAAAAGCGAGGGTGAGCTGAACTGGTACACGTCTCTGCCGATGCAGCGAGCCGAGGAGTTCGCCGCGCTTTTCGAACAGCAGCATGATTACATCCGCGTTCACCTGACCCGGGAAAGCACCTTCGACATCGTCCGCAGGGTGGAAAGGGAGATCTCAGACCGCGACGTCCGGGCCGACGTCATGCACGTGTTGGATCCGGCTGTTTTTACGTCGCTCAAAAACCGTGGTGATCTCTACCGCTATCATCCCGAAGGTGCCAGACGTGTTGCACCCGAATACAAATCACCCGGCTACTGGACCGGGGCGCGGCTGGTGGTCATTTGCATGGCTCGTTCCACCCGCGTCGATGAACAGGACGCCCCAAAAACATGGCTGGATCTGCTGACACCGCAATGGAAGGGGAAGATCGCCCTTAAGGACGCTCAGACCAGTGGATCTGCCTATGCGCAGTACTATTTCCTGCGAGAAAAGTACGGTCGCGCCTTCTGGGCGAACATGGCCCAGCAGGCGCCGACGATGTACAAGTCGGGCGATGAAATGCTGCAGGCCCTGATCGCCGGTGATAGAGATATCGCCGGAGGCGTTTTGGGATATAAGGTCCAGAAATATATCGCCAATGATGCGCCGGTTGAACCGATCTGGCCGATGGACGGTGTGCCGGTGTGTCTTGGGCCGGTCGCCATTCTGAGGGCGTGTCCGCACCCCAACGCCGCGAAACTCTTTGTGGAATTCATGCTTTCCCAGGAGGGGCAGACACAGCTTTCGAAAATGCTGAGGTGTTATTCCCCCCGAAGCGATGTACCGCCCCCGGAGGGCGCACGCGCACTCTCAGAGCTCAACCTGCTCAGGCCTGCAACCGGCTGGACCGAGTATTTGAACAAGCAAAGCGACCTGCGCGCTGAATACGGGAGCCTCTTTCACCCCGAAAGCGAGTGAAAAGGAGGAGTACGCAATGCAATTGGAAGCACTGGGACATGCATGTTTCGTGCTGAGGCATGAAGGGCACAGTGTGATTTTCGACCCCTGGCTGGCCGAGAATCCAGAAGCCTCGGCCGCTCCGGAGGATGTGGACGTTGACGCCATTTTGGTCTCACACGGGCATTCGGACCACATCGGAGACGCAATCGAGATATCCAAACGCCTGGAGGTGCCTATTGTCGGCACCTATGAGCTGTGCATGTATTGCCAGCGATACGGTGCGAGCGTGGAGCCGATGCACATCGGCGGCGGCAGAGATTTTGATTTCGGCCATGTGAAGCTCACCCTGGCCCTGCACGGTGGAGGGGTTATCGAGGAGGATCATATCGAATATACCGGGCCGCCCTGCGGGTTTCTGGTGACCATGGGCGATCAGACGCTCTACTACGCCGGGGATACAGGTCTCTTTGGGGATATGACGCTGATCGGAGAGTACAATGACCTCCGGGCGGCCGTTTTGCCGATCGGTGACAACTTCACCATGGGGCCTGACGATGCACTGAGGGCTGCCGAGATGCTTCAGGCCCCCGCCGTCGTCCCGATGCATTTTTCGGCATTCGACGTGATCCAGCAGGATGTGGAAAGCTTTGCGGCCGATTTGCAGGAGCGCAGTATTCGTGCGGTGGTCCTCCACCCGGGACAGAAAGAGGAAATATAGTGATACGCCTCGCGTACCATCCTGCAAGCTATCTTCGTCAGAACGTATGTTCGAATGAGGCCATCGCCGACATCGCCGAGACCGGCTGGGACGGCTTCGAATGGTCATCGGGCGCGCTCACAGAGCATTTCGACGGCCCAGGGCCCTGTCGCGAGTACCTGGACAGCGTCGGGGTCGAACTGTCCGGCATCTATCATACCTGCCGCTTCGAAAACAACGCGCAGATCGAGGAGTGGGTGGCGGCTGGTGAGGAGACCATCGACTTCGCAACCGCTGTCGGCACAGAGGTACTCATGATCGACGGTGGGAGCACCGAGCTGCCGGTGGACGCGTCATCAGTACAGCGCGTGGCGGACGCGGCCGACGAGCTTGGGCAGATGGCGGCCGATAATGGCATGATCTGCACCTGGCACCAGCACTGGGGCACACTCTTTCAGTATCCCGACCAGTTCGCGGCACTGATGGACGCCACAGATCCCAAATACGTCAAATGCACGCTTGATACAGCGCATCTCGCGCTCGGGGGCTTCGATATTGCTGAGACCTTCAGGCGCTATGTCAACCGCATGTCTTACGTGCATTTCAAGGACCTCGACGAGGACCGGCGGTTCGCGGATCTCAAAACCGGAACGGTCGATCTCGAAACCCCGGCGCAGATCCTGCGCGATAACGACTTCGACGGGTGGGCGGTGTGTGATCTCGACTACACCGACAGAGGTCCGCGGGAAAGCAGCCGCCACAATTTCCAGACCCTCAAAAAGCTCCTGGACCTCTGAAACGGCTCCCAAACTTCCGCGATGTCGCTGCGTGGCTGGCAGGCTGCAGGAATTCTACCCGTCTCACCGCACGCGGATATGCGCCAGACGCGGGGAAAAGGACTCGGGCTGGAAGCTGGCGGCAAATAACGCCGCCACCTGCGATTTGAACACCCAACAGTTCAAATCGCAGGCCGAGCCACGGATTTTGTATTGATGAGGGCTCTTCATTTAATCCGGACGTTTGTGGGGCACTGTTGCTGTTGCGTGAAAACTCCAGGAATTACACGTGCCACGCTATAGGCACGTGTAATTCACATAACTGTGCTTATAATAAGTAACACCTGTTCAACAAATCCCCTGTAAACCATCGGCCCAAACTCCCGTCTATGGCGTCACGGCCCTCTCCCGTCCTCCTCCGTTGCTGCAAAAGTACACCTGTGATACCATGGCTCTACCGCTCAGGAATAATCTATGAGGGATCTCGATGCTTCACAAGCGGCTGTATATTGCTGCGGCAGTTTTGTTCTTCACGGCTTCGGCGGCGCTGGCCACCATGCCGTGTCTG
>JAWODS010000069.1:0-4432 GCA_046483205.1 Armatimonadota bacterium
CCGATTCGGCGGCGAGGTCCGAGTTTTCGTCCACCAGCGGGCAGACCACGTACGCCTGGTGGCCCTCGGCGACGGTCTCCACCAGCAGGCGGTAGGCAGCTTCGCGCTCGTCGTCGTCCACCACGGTCGTCTTAACCGGCCGGCGGCCGGGTGGGAGCTCGTCCACAACCGAAATGTCGAAATCTCCGTACAGCGTCAGTGCCAGCGTTCGCGGGATGGGAGTGGCCGACATGACGATGACATCCGGGCGCAGGCCCTTGTCGGCCAGCCGCGACCGCTGCCGCACACCGAAGCGGTGCTGCTCGTCGATAATCACCAGCCCGAGGTCATCAAACTCTACGCCGGATTGAAACAGCGCGTGTGTCCCCACCACCAGGGGTATCTCACCGCCTGCCAGCCGCCCGTGGATGTCGGATTTCTCCGCCTCCGTGAGGCTGCCGGTGAGGAGCTCCGGCTGGATGTCATGCGGCTGCAGCAGGCTCCCCAGCTTCCGGCGGTGCTGGTGGGCCAGAAGCTCGGTGGGAGCCATCATCGCCGCCTGCCGCCCGGACCGCACCGCGCCCAAAAGCGCCCATGCGGCCAGGACGGTTTTGCCGGAGCCGACGTCTCCGTGCACCAGCCGATGGGCCGGAGACGGTGACGTCAAATCGTCCGTAATCTGCCCCATCACCCGCTCCTGGGCGCCGGTCAGCTCGAAGGGGAGATTCAGGCGGAACTCCTCGGCCAGCGTGTCAGGCACCTCCATCGTCTCGCCGCAGGGAGCCTGTTTGATGCGCCTGCGCCGGCGGGCCAGCTCAAGCTGCATCACCAAAAGCTCCTGGTAATTCAGCCGCCGCTGCGCCTCTTTCTGCTCGCTGTGCCCTGTGGGAAAGTGCATGTGCCGCAGCGCGTCGGGAAGGCCCATCAAATTATGCTTCACCTGCAGCTCCGGAGGGACCAGCGTGTCAGGGATATCGCTGCAGCGCCTGAGGGCCTGGTCGATGAGCTTGCGAAGCTGCCGCTCGCTGACGCCGTCAATATCGCTGTACACGGGCACGAGCCGGCCCATGATTTCCGCCCCGTTTTCGTCGTGGATGCGCTCGCACTCCTGCACCACAAACGACAGGCCGCCCTTATTGACGCGCGCCTTCCCGGCCACGAAGAGGTCTTCCCCCTTCTCAAACTGGTCCACGCGGTAGGGCTGATTGAACCAGATGAGGGTGACCTCTGTACCATCGTCTTCAGCGGGCACGCGGGTCATTTTCAGGCGCCCGCGGAAGAGGTTGCTGCCGGTTCCGGTGACCGTGACGGTCAGGCACGCCGTCTGGCCGTCGGTGAGGTCTTCGGCGCCGGCGATGTTCCGGTAATCCTTGTAGCGGTAGGGGTAATACCGGAGCAGGTCGCCGACGGTATGAATCGCTGCCTCCGCCAGTGCCTCCGACCGCGCCGGCCCCACGCCCTTGAGCTCCGACGTGTCGTCATACCAGGAAATTGGCTCACCCTCGGGGACCTGCTGGTCGGGGCGTGCGTCGGCGGTATCGGGAGGAGGCTGGCCTGCATGCTGCCGAAGCTGCTGCATCACCGCGGCGGCCTCGGTGCACAGGACCTCGCGCTGGTTGGTATCATTGGCGGCGTAATGTTCGAAACTGAGGGCCACGCCGCGGAGGCGTTCGGCGAGGTCTTTATCCCCGACCAGCTCGGCGGCTTCTTCGGCACGGCTGCTGATATATGCGCCGAGGCCGCCGAAAACGGCCTCATCGGCGTATCCCATCCGTGCCTCGTGCTGCAGCGGTCCCTGCAGCTCTTCGGCCAGCTCGTTCAGGCGGTCCTGTTTGTTACTCATCGGCCGACCTACCGCTCACTCTTCCGGCAAAATGCAGCCCTTTTGGGCCTCCTCGAAGCCCTGGTCCATCGAGCAGCCCATGTGGTGGGCACAGAATCCCGGTGTTTGCTCATCCCAGGGGACGGCGACTTCAATGAGCGCGGGGCGGCCGCTCTCATTGGCCTGCAGCGCGCTTTCGATGGCGTGGCCGCATTTCTCCGGGCTGTCCACAAACAGGCCCGCAAGTCCCGCGGCCTGTGCGGCCTCCGCATGGTTCCAGTTCGCCCTGAAATCGGTGGCATAGTAGCGCTCATCCCGGCCCGTCTTCTGCCCCCACTTGATCCAGCCCAGCGCGTTGTTGTTGAACACCACGTAGGTGATGGGAAGCTCGTACTGGGCGGCGACGACGATCTCCTGCATCTGCATCTGGAAGGAGCCGTCCCCGGTCAAACAGAAGCAGTTTTTCCCCGGCCGCGCCAGTGCAGCACCAATTGAGGCGCCGATGGCGTAGCCCATGCAGCCGAAGTCGGAGGCCGATACCCACGTATGGGGTGTTTTCAGCTCAAGCTGCGTGGCCGTCCACACCCGGTTGGCGCCCTCGCCGACGACCACGGAGGCGTCCTCGGGCATCAGGTTGTTCAGCTCCCACAGAAACTGCGCAAAATGCACGGGCCCCTTCGTTTCGGCGACGAGCCGCTCGATATTGTCCCGGTGCTGTGCTCGAAGCTCGGCGACCTGCCGGGCCGCGTCGCTGTCTCGCCAGTTGCGGTCACCGGCGTCTTCGGCGCAGGCCTCAATCACCCTGTCAAGCGTCAGGGCGGCGTCTCCGAACAGGCAGATGTCGGGCGTCCAGTTGCGGCCGAACTGGGTCGGGTCGATATTCAGGTTGATGAAGGTTCGGCCCTCAGGCAGCGGGTCCCAGTCCTTCCCGACGGCAAACTCCTCGATCTGGCTGCCGGCCCACAGCCAGCAGTCCGACTGCTCCAGCAGCGTCTGGCTGATGACGGTGCGATTGCATCCCACGCCCCCGCCATACAGCGGATGGTTTTCGGGGATGGAGGTCTTGCCATGGTTGGTGACCAGCACCGGCATGGCGAGGGTCTCGGCGAGTGTCTGCACCTGCCGGTGAGCGCCTGACTGGTGGATGCCTCGCCCGCAGATGATAACGGGGTTTTTAGCATTCACCAGCGCATCGGCGGCCTGCTGGATCGAGGCATCATCGGCCACACAGGTGCTTTTGGGCGCGGGTGTGTATTCGGGCATCTCGGCGGTCATGTCACCGATGTCTATGGGAATATCAATGAAAACGGGGCCGCACGGCGGTGCAGTGGCGTGCTTGAAGGCCTGCTGAATCACCCACGGAATCTTTTCGGGCCGGTCCACCCGGTACCACCATTTGGCGGGCTGAACGACATTTTCCACCTGGTGAAACTCCTGCAGCTCGCCCTTCCCGAACTCAGAAATGGGCGCATTGGGTGCAATTACCACCAGCGGGATGCGCGAATACATCGCCTCGTGGATACCGACGAGCATATGCGAGAAGCCGGGGCCGGCGGTCCCCTGGCAGACAGCGGGCTTTCCGGTCAACTGCGCGTATCCCAGGGCTGCGAACGCTCCGGCGGTTTCATGTCGCGCCAGTATCGCCTCAGGCTGCCGGGCCTTCCCCATTTCGTCGTAGAATATAGAGACTGAATGGCCGCCGGGCAGGCCGAATACGTACTCAACGCCCTCGGCGGCGAGTGCCTCGACGAGGGCTTCAGATGCTTTCATCCGGGGCATGGTGTGAGCTCCTTTTCGCGATTGGTGCGTTCCGCGTGGTGTACGTTTCGGGGCGGGAGGGGCAAAATCCTGTATTGAGCCATCTGCGCCGGGGTCAGAGCAGACAGTGGCCGTCACGCATCTGTGCCTGCTCCTCCTGATAGTGCTGGGCCAGCTCCCGAAGCCGGCTGTCGGCGTGTTCGAAGAGCATTTTATACCCCTCACACAGATAGGTCGCACAATCCGTCCGCCCTGTCGCATAGACCCGGTCCTTCGGGCAGCCGCCGTGGCAGATGTCCCACCACGGGCACTCCTCACACTCCGGCCCGGCCTCGCCTTTCGCCAGCGCGAACTCTTCCATCTTCTCGGAATGCACGAGGTCCTTCAGGGGGGTCTTCAGCAGGTTGCCGATGTAATGGTCTTCATCGACGAAGAAATCGCACGCATAGACATCGCCGTTGTGCTCAATGACGACATATTCGCCGCAGCGCTCCTTGTTGATGCAGGAGGGGCCTTCGTTTCCGGCGTACATCTCCACGAGGTCGTTGAACATGCGCACGTAGGTCTCGGGGCATTCGGGCTCCGACCACAGGTCGAACATGTGGCACATGAACTCGCCATACTGCTCCGGTTCGACGCTGTATCTGGACTTCTCGCCGGTTTTCTGATCGCGCTCCAGGCAGGGAATGAACTGGAAGAAGCTGATGTCCTGTTCGCGGAGGAAATCCCAGATCATCTGCGGCTTGTCCCAGCTGTGGGAGGTGACCATGGTCAGGGCATTGGTTTCCACGCCGTTTCGCTGCAGAGCCTTCAGTCCATCGAGCACCCTGTCGAGCGTCGGGCGGCCGTCACGATACACCCGCCATTTGTAGT
>JAWODS010000169.1:0-22839 GCA_046483205.1 Armatimonadota bacterium
GTCCCGCAATTCGGTGCGTTCTGTTTCCAGGCCCGTTATGCGTTTTGCAAGGGCCACCGTCTTTTCCTCGGCTTTTTTGGCTTCATCCCGAAGGCTCGCCGAGCGTTTGCGCAGCCTGTCAGTAATCTCCAGCAGATTCTTGTTGGTTTGCTGAAGATTCAGCGTTTCACGGGTGAGGTAATCAAGTTTGAGGAGTGCGGTCTTGGCCATGGGGCTGACCAGCATCGCGACTACGAGGCCGGTGAGTGGGAGAAAGGCGCCGAGTATGACACCCACAAGCCGCGCAGTTGCACGGGGGCGGAGACCGAATATCGAACTGCGGCTTTTTCCAAGCCGGTAGCCGATAACGTCTCCAGCCCATGCAATAAGGCCCCCGAGCACTGAAAGGCCGACAAAGACGACTATCGCATACGCAGGCATCTTTTCACACCATGATACAGCAGACGGACCCGGTTACATCCTATCGTCTTGCATTATACATGAGATACACGCCGGTGCCGAAGAGCAGGAAGTTAGGCAGCCAGGCCGTCAAAAATGGTGACAGAAGACCCCGCTCACCGGTCAAAGTCAGGGCGTGAAATACCACGTAATACGCAAATACGACCAGCAGAGACACGCCAAATCCTACACCGGCGGTGGCACGCATCGGACGAACCCCGAGCGCCGCACCGAGCATGGCAAATCCCAGTGTACACCACGGCAGCGCCAGGCGCGTCTGAATGAGCTGAAGAACCTCCACGATGTGCGGCTGATATTCAAGCTTCATCATCCGTCGCTGCCGCAGCAGTTTCTGCAGCTGCGCGATGCTCATGTCTTCGGGGTCCCGGTCAATTTCTCCAACCTGCCCGGGAGTCCTTCCTGTATAAATCCGAACAGCCTCAAGTTTGAACTCCTCGAGCGTACCGTCTTTCATCGTGCGCAGGGTGGGACTGTCGAGAATCCAGTACTCGCCTTCCCAGCGAGCGTAATCGGCCCAGTACAGCCGCGCAAATTCGCCCTTTTCAAATTCGGTCACCAGCACATTATCGGCTCTCTGCAGCGAGGGGCTGTAGCGGCGCATATAAAACATCCGTTTCGGGGGCCCGTCACGCGGAATCTGGAAGGTGAGGTACTCGGCGTCGGCGCCACTCTCGCGGTATTCGCGCAAAAGCTGCTCCGCACGCTGAGTGCCCCACGGCGACAGCGCCTCGTTAAAGGCAAGCGTCACACCCGAAAAGATAAAACCCATCAATATGACCGGCACGGCCACACGGAGAAAGGGGATACCGCCCGCACGCAGCGCCACGAGTTCGCCGTGTGATGATAGCCCGCTGACAGTCATAAGACTGGCAAACATCACCGACATCGGAATAGTCAGCACCACGACCGCAGGGAGATTATAGGCGAATACCTTCGCGACGAGGTCGAGGGGCAGATCCTCGCGCACAATCATCTTCAGCGCCTTGGGCAAAAGCTCCACGCCAATAAGAATGACGGTAAAGGCTCCGGCGCCAAAAAGCAGCAGAGGCAAAAATGATGATGTAATGTATCTGTCAAGCCGGCGCATTCAGCAATCCCTGCTTCTGTTGCAGCAGTGGCGTGTGGTCTGGTAGATCAATGGGGTCGTCGGGCATACCGGAAGACCGGGTGTCGGCCTACATTCGGAACTTTTCACCCAGATAATACTTGCGGGCCTGTGGATCGTTGACGATCTGCTCAGCATCTCCCTGGACCCGGATCTTCCCTTCGAAGATGATATAGGCCCGGTGGGTGATTCCGAGCGTCTCCCTCACGTTGTGGTCGGTGATCAGTATCCCGATATCATCGCCCTGCAGATCGGTGACAATCGACTGAATCTCTTCAATGGCGATAGGATCGACGCCGGTGAAGGGCTCGTCGAGCAGGATGAAAGAGGGAGATGTGCACAGCGCCCGGGCGATCTCCACTCGTCTGCGCTCGCCGCCCGACAGGACCGAGGCGGTGCTGTTGGCGAGTGCTGCGATGCCCAGCCGTTTCAGCAGATCATCGGCCCGCGCGTGCTGCTCATTCACCGTTAGCCCCTGCATTTCAAGAATGAGCAGGAGGTTTTCTTTGACCGTGAGCCTGCGAAAAACGGAGGGCTGCTGGGCGAGATAGCCGATCCCTTCACGGGCCCGGCTGTGCATGGGCATGCCATTGAGCGATACACCGTCTTTGGTGACGGTTCCGCTCTCCGGGCGGATAGCACCCATGATCATGTAAAATGTTGTGGTCTTACCGGCACCGTTGGGGCCGAGAAGTCCAACAATCTCTCCCCGTTCAACCCTGAGGCTGACCTCATCAACAACCCGGCGGCCGCCGTAGCTTTTTACAAGATTTTCGGCGATCAGTGCCATTGGATTTCGCTCAGTCTTCCTTCAGTGGCGTTTCGATTTTTAGATGAGCGTTGTCAACTCGCAGCCTGGAGGTTTTCAGGTTTGCAGTGATAGTGTTGCCCTCAAAATGAACGGCCTGGGCCGCCGTGCCGATGGTTGAGACATCCGCCCGGGCGCCACCGGTGAGCTTTACTTCCTGGGTGGTCTCCCGGTATGTCGCTCCACCCTGGGCCTGGGCGCTGATCTTTCGGCGAAGCCCATTATCATCAGGGGCGGTCGTGACGTTGAAGCGGACCACCCCGTCGGCCTCCAGGAAGTTGATGCGGTTCCGGTCGCGGTTGAGCTGGACGGTCATCGCCGGAGCGGTCATTTCTGCGTGTGAGTCGTTGTCGATGACGAGGTGGCAGTTTCCTTTCATCACCGTTGTTTCAGTGCTCCAGTCATATTCGAGGCTGTCTGCCTTGATCGTGGCGGTTTGCGTTTTCTGAACCTGCTGGGCGAGTGGGATGCCGAAAGCGCCCGCCAGCAGACAGACAACGATGACAGGGCATATCATGGTGCGAAAGCCGACCCGGGTCGCGGTTTGGCTGCCTGTACGCATACTATTTGTCCCTCCTCGCCAGGACGACATTGCCCTGGAGACGTGTCTTTTGATTTTTCACATCAATGACCAGCGTGTCGGCGCGTGCGCTGTACTGGCCGTATTCAAATTCTCCGCCGCCAGAGCCGACGAGCTTGTTGTTGGCGGCCTCGTAAACGACTGTGCCGATGGTGAAGTGCTCGCTTCTGCCAACAAGCTCGCCCCTGACGCCTTCGGTAAAGATGAGACGCTGGCCTTCGTAGTCGGCTGAAAAGTGCGGAGCCTCAAGCGCCACCGCCGGCTGGCCCTGCCGGTGAACTTCAAAGGCGATATCGTCACCGGTGAGCTGGCGGGCGTCTTCATCGTATGCGATTTCGCCACCGGCCTTCACATGCCACAGGACGCGGTCCTGGCTGTCTTTTTGTGTCCACTCGCCACCTTCGAGAACGATGCGTGGCCCCTGGCCGTCGTCAGCTTCTTCTCCCGGCTCAGCGCCCTGCGACACCTCCGGCGGCTCGTCCACCTCAATGTCACGCATGGCTTCCGGACGGGAGGTGTAGCGGTAGATCCCGTAGCTGACAGCCGCTATAAGGATAAACACAAGCGGATAGATTATCCAGGAGCGCTCGGGAAGTTTCATCAGGTCTCCTGACGGTCATGAGGCCCTGCACTGTCATCTTTGAGCACCGGTTCTTTGAAGCGGCAGGCCAGAAGCGTCGAAATTGCGTGCAGACCATCCTGCCAGCGTATCTTCTTGCCCTCGTCAACACTTCTGGGGTGATACTCGATAGGCACCTCGGCAACGCGCTGCCCGCGCCGCCGGGCCAAAAGCTGGAATTTCGCGGCAATTTCAAAGTCCAGATCAAAGCTGTCGCGTCGAAGATCGAGACTCTGGTACGTCTCCCGGGCCGACATCTTGTAGCAGGTGGCGACGTCTGTGAGATTGCTCGAATACAGGACGCGAAAGACCCTGTTGATAAATTCCCTTCCCACTGAATAAGACGATGCCGGCAGCGATTCGTTGCGTTCTCGGGCACCTTTGATCCGCGATCCCAGCACCGCGAGCACCTCGGGGTCTCTGCACACGCCGATCATGCGAATGAAATCCTGCGGGTCATACTCCAGGTCGCCGTCCTGGATAACCACGTAATCGCCCTGTGCCGCGGCTATCCCACGACGCACCGAGTTGCCCTTCATCATGTTGCGCTCCTGCAGAATCACCTTTATATCCGGGCGTTCAAAAGTCTGAACCAGCTCTCGTGTGCCGTCGGTGGAGCAGTTATCGACAATGATAATCTCCTTATCGATAGGGACGGCGATGACACGCTCGACAGCCTCCTGCACCGTCGCGATCTCATTATACACGGGGATTATGACTGTCAGATCCATGGCTGATTCGGTGTTGCTGCTATTTGAGAAGATATGATTTGTACCATTCATAGGTCTGCTGGAGGGCCTCGTCCATTGAATGATCGGGCTCCCAGCCCAGCTCCGAATTGGCGCGCGTGGCATCGAGATACTGGTGTTTGATCTCGCCCCAGGAAGTGCCCTGGACGTCGGGTTCGAGGTGCGATTTGCCCGATACCCTGATGATCCTCCGCACCAGCTCCAGCACGGTCAGGGGTTCTCCGGTGCCGATGTTATATGCTCTGCCGGCGGCCGCATCATCCACCGTGGCTTCGGCGAGGCGCATGTAGGCGGCTGCTGCGTCTTTGATATACACGTAATCACGCTTCGGTGAGCCGTCGGAGCGAATGACAGGATTTTTATCCGCAATCACGGCCCGGATGGTGTCAGGGATGATCCGGGACATATTCAAATCTCCCGGACCGAAAAGATTCCCGCAGCGCGTCACTGAGACCGGCAGCCCGTATGTTTTGTGATAGCTGCGCGAGATAAGATCGGCGCAGGCCTTGGAGGCATCGTACGGATACAGCCCCAGGAGGGGGGCGTCCTCCGAATAGGGTAGATCGGGCTGGTCTCCGTAGGCTTTGTCACTGCTTGCCACCACGACCGCACGGACAAGGTTCGAGGTTGCATTCAGCATCCTTGAGGCTTCGAGGATGTTCCAGGTGCCGCCGATGTTTGTTTCAAATGTGCCAGCGGGTGACCGGTTGGCCACACCGACGATGGCCTGGGCCGCGATATGAAACACGATGCTGCAGGAATAATCGTTGATGGCCCGGCGGCAGTCCCGGGCACTGGTGACATCACCCTGAACCAGACAGACCTCGTCGTCCAGCCCCTGGAGCTGAAGATATGATGCGGGGGGGCGGTCGAAGTACAACCCCACCACCTCACTGCCGGCTCCCAGCAGGCGTTCGATAAGATGTCCGGCAAGAAAGCCGTATGCGCCCGTCACCAGGACAGTCTGCTGCTGCCAGAAACCTGTATTACGCGGGGGCAATGGTCACCACTTCTTCCACGGAGGCTGTGATGAGTCCCATAAATTGTTCAGCTCGAGGTTGTCCTTGTAGGTATCCATGCATGCCCAGAAACCGCGGTGGCGGTAGGCCATCAGCTCGTTGGCCTCCGCGAGCCGCCTGAGAGCGCCGGTTTCCAGCGGGTCGTCGGGTTCCAGCCATTCGAATATTTCCCGCCTGAAGACCATAAACCCGCCGTTGATCCAGTCTGGCAGCTGCGGATTTTCAATCATTGCCGTCACCTGCGCTTCATCCAACTGCAGATGGCCAAACTGCGAGTCGGCCCGGACGGCCGTGATGGTGGCGATTTTTCCGTGATCTTTGTGGAAATCCACCAGGTCGCCGATATCAAGGTCTGACAGCCCGTCACCGTAGGTCACCATGAAATTCTCGTCATCAGCGATATATTCTTCCACCCGGCGGATTCGCTCACCTTTGGGCGAATCAGGGCCGGTGTGACACAGTGAAATCGTCCAGGGCGGTTGCAGACGGTCGGGTTTGATAACCGTCGGGCGCTGTGACCTGGCGAGCGTCACCCTCACGTCGCGTCCCTCAAACGGCTGTCTGTGCAGCACATAATCGACGATTTTCTCCGCTTTATACCCCAGCAGCAGAAGGAATTCACGAAACCCGTGCGCCTCATACATCTTCATGATATGCCACAGAATGGGGCGGTCGCCGATTTCATAGAGAGCCTTGGGCACGTCCGTTTGTTCCGCGAACAGCCTGGTCCCTTTTCCGCCGACCAAAATGGCGGTTTTCACGAACGTGTCTCCTTTCGAAAGTGGGGTGGGTAGAGTGATGTGCTGCAGAGAGTACTGAGAGTTATTATACCCGTTGAGGCTCCGGCACTCAACTGCCGTCGGTGGGCGCTGGCTGGACAGCCAGCAGTAAATACTGCGTTCTTCGGGGAAATACCGTGACACGGCGCAGATGCCCTTCCTCCATCGCGCGCTGTATCAACTCCATCTCCGGAGCATTTGACTGTCCGGGCCCTCCGCCCGTATAGATACGGTTGATCAGCACGTGAGTGACGCCGAGATCACGGTAGCGCTGGAGAAGGTCCGCAGGGTCCTGCATCTGCCGGTAGTTGAAAAGCTGGCTGTGGCCGGGATCGGCCCACAAAGCGCGGCGCTGAAAGTAATAATACCGCGGTTCGCCGTACGTGGCGATGACGGCGTCTTCAGGAAGATACTCGGATATATAGCGGCTGGGTTCATAGACGTCGAGATTGCCCGTCAGGTACTGCTGCCACGTTATTTGCCCGGTGATCGCCGGTGCGGCAGCGGCGATATTCAAAAGCAGCGGCAGGAGCGCCGTCACACCCCAGATACCCGCCACCGTCCCGGCGGCGGCGCGAATAACCGGCCCCCGTGTCACACAGCGCCACAGCGAATAGCCCAGCGCAGGACACAAAAGCACCAGACTCGGCAGCAGATACCGGGTGTACTGCATCGAAAAGAACCACCAAAACCACAGCGGAAGGAAAAGCCACAGGATGGTTCTCAGGGGCGGAGGGCGGCGCCAGACGACGAGAAGAAGTAGAAGCGGCAAAAGCAGTGGCCCCACCCATTCAGTCAAAAACGATTGCGCGGGCGAGGAGCCGACCAGAAACTCCGATGGACGGATGGTAAGCAGCACAGGCCCCAGCAGCCATCGGTGTGGAGCGCGCGGCCCAACGAGGCGGCGCTTCCACCACGGCATCTGCTCCATTTCGGCCTGTGAGGGCAGCTCGCCGACCCCGAACTCCATCTGGTGCCGCTCATACTTATCAGCCTGCTCTTGCGACCAGTGCCGGCCGTCGAAGATTTCGTAGGCGAACGGATAAACCGGGTTGCCGGTAATGATGTAGCTTTTCACATACCACGGCCCCCCAACCACGATCATCGCCACCACCGCCAGCACGACCTGCCGCCCCATCTTTCTTTTCACCCCGACCACGATCGCGGCAATCGTCAGACAGCCTGCGAGCACCAGTATCTGCATCTTCACGGTCATGCCGCCACCGAGCATTAGAGCCATCAGCAGCAGGGAGCCGGGCTGGCGATCATGGTACCATGCCAGAAAGAAATACAGCGCTCCAAGCCCGAATGAAGCAACCGCCAGGTCCACGTAGGTGACGCCGGTGAGGAAGTTGAACGCCGGGATCGTCATCAGCACAAATGCCGCCCACGGTGCAGCCCTCGTATCATCGTCTGACGCCAAAAAGCGCCGCGTCAGCAAAACCACCCAGACGATGCACACCAGCGCTGTCAGCCAGTTCAAAAGGCGTGCTGTGATGTAGCCGTCCACCAGCATCCCGGCGGTAAACAGCATCTGCATGGTCGCCGGAAACTGGGAGTGGTGATCGTACCAGAGAGTGACGAGTGAGTGTTCGTGTGCGTACGTCCAGGCCTGGGCCAGGTGCTGGCTGAGCCCGTCGTAATCAGCCGAGGCCGGGGGGATGAGCGCTCCGGCGAGTGTCAAAAGCACCCAGAGAGCGAAAAAGATGAGCAGTGCCCGGTATCCGGGGCCGCTGTACCACAGGGAGCGTATATATCGGGCGGCCGAGTTGAGGCAATCGGGGACGAGACGCCACATGGAGGCGCCGGCGATGATCATCACCGCAACCGCCGCGGCGATGGGGATGATCGTCAGGTGGCCCAGCAGGCCGAAAACCAGGATGGCGTAGGCTACAGACACCATTCCCAGACCGAGGCCGGTGAGGGCCAGCGCCCACCGGGATTGCAGGCGGAGATTCAGCCATCCGGGAATCCGGGCTCCGAAAAGCAAGGCGGCCACAGCTATGATGATGAAGGCAATAACGCCCATTCGATCCCCCGGCAGGCGGACTGATAATGTGTGCTGTCAGGCGGAGCCGGCTGTGGGCGGTAAACTCCTATGGCCGACAGATCTTCAGGATGAGCTGCTCCAGCACCAGGCGGTCGTCCATCTCTGTGTCCGTCTGGCCCTTAAGAGCGAGATCGGCGTTGTAGATCTCCACCAGGGCCTTTGCGAGATGCCCGTCGCTGAACTTCCGGGCCTGCTGGCTGTACTTGCGCGCGAGAAATTTCCGCCCGCGGACGGCTGTGAAAATATTTGTGCCCTCCGGCAGCCGCCTTTTGAGCTCTTCCGGACACTGCTTGGACGACATCAGGCCGACGTTGTGCTCTGTCAGAAGGCGCGCCTGCCACAGCAATCTGATGTGGCGCGCGATCATCGCAAGAATCGGAATACCTGAGCCGGAAGAAGCGTGTTTGGGAAGCAGATCAGCCAGCACCTCCAGCGCTCTGGCCGGCTGCTTCATCCCGATGGCGTCGGTCAGCCCGAAGATGTCTTCATCAGAGGCGACACACACCACTTCTTCAATATCCTCGACCGTAATCGAGCGTCTCTGGCCGAGATACGTGGCAAGCTTGTTGATTTCACTGGCAAGGCGGTCGCAGTTTGCGCCGACGAGGCCGAGGAGCTTTTCAACAGCTCCCTGCTCGAACGATACTCCGCATCGCTGCGCTTCCGAGTGAATCCAAGGTGTGAGCTGGTCGTTATAGGAGTAGCTGGAAGGAGTGTTGCAGTCAACGATTTCGCCGACCTGTTTGACATGCTTGACGAGGGGCTTTGAAAGATTCGGCTGACTGGCGGGCCCGCGCGGCGCAGGGCTGGCCGTCATGATAACCGTCATTCCGGGGCCCAGCCGCTGCAGCACGGGGACGAGGTTCTGCTGCTGGCGCTTGGGGATGCTGTCGAGGTCCTGCAACACCACAACCTGCCGGGCTGAAAACAGGGAGCCTGATGACAGCGAGCTAATGGCCCCGTCAATATCCGTATCATTCACGCTGACCTTGGTGAGGCCGTATTCGCGGTCTTCATCCGAAAGATGGTGGGCGACGATCTCTCCGACCGCCCGCTTCTTCAAAACCAGCGAGTCGCCGTGGATGATAAAAATGGTTTTTTCCGCCTGCTTCACAGTCATCGTTTTTCGTACCTTCACCGGCTATGATGAATCGCGCTTCAATTCCCGCAGCCGTTTTTGCACTGAGGCAATCCCCTCACGGACGCGAGTGATCTCCTGCGCGGAGGGATCGTCATCGTATCGGAGTGCGTAAAACTGCGTATTGAGCCGCTCGATGCGCTCGATGAGATGCGTGGGTGCAGCTACCTTCGCCAGTGATGTCTCGATAACCTCCTGCGGCGTCATCCACGGTTCAGCCTCACATCCGGCACGCCGGGCGATCGCACGGTACAGATCCCGGTACTGGCGGCTGACGTGTTCCAGTTCCGATTCGGACCGGTGGCGGGGCAGGAGCGAAAGAAGATGCGAGGGGTCATAAAAGGCCGAGACCGCCGCATAGAGAAAAATAAGTGCCAGAACGACCTGCCCGGCGATGATCAAAAGACGCTTCAGGGCCAGGCGTGGATAGCCGATGCGGAAAAGATCAAGCCATGAGCGGCCCACATATTCCTCGTTCGCCTGCATGTCAAACGGCACCCAGCCGACGCCCGGAAAATAGATTTCCACCCATGCGTGGGCATCGCTGTCAAGAACGTGGACCGTTTGCGACGCTGCATCATATTCTCCGACCTGGTAACCCGTGACAACCCGTGCGGGTATCCCGGCGAGGCGCGCTGTGACCGCCAGTGATGTCGCAAAAAGATCACAGGCTCCGCGCTGGCTCTGCAGCAAAAAGTACGCAGCCGCGTCCTCTCCCCGGGGTACGGCGGGCGCCTGGAGCGTGTACAGACACCGTTCCTGAATCATCTCCCGCAGGGCCGTCACACGGTCATAGGGGTCGGAAATGCCCTCGACGGTTTTCTGAACGAGAGTATCGAGGTTCTTTTCGGCCTGAAGCGGTACCTGCTCAACATAGGTCCTCGCAATAAATGGAGAATACTCCATGCCCCGTCCCCGCAAAACCTCGGAGGCCGTCGGCGGGTGTTCGGCGATGACAGCATAGGTGTCTGTTAAGATATCCTCATCCTCGGTGTCGATAATGTCCGTAAACCACTCTTCCCGCAGATGGAGTCCACCATAGGCGTCGGTCTGCAGCAGAGCTTCACCGGCACTGAGCTCTGCAGCACCGGCGGCCTTTTCCGAGAGAGAAAGCTGGATTTGTACGGGAACTGAAGCTGCCGGGAGATGGTCCGGAAGGCCGCGCACAAATCGAAAGACGTCCGCGGGCTGCCCTTGCTCCGGAAGCTGCCGACCGGGGATCCGGTATCGAGTGCCCCCCTCGTATATGAGGGGTATCTGGCGAGTCAGCGTGCGCTGCCATCCCTGCCCGTCATAGGCATCATAGGCGGTGATGCGCCATAGCGCCGGGTTGGAGGTTTTCACGGTGAATCTCAGGGTATCGGGCAGGTTTATCGGACCGGTGCCCACGCGAAAATCGTTTTCATACTCCGTAAAGTTTATCGGGCTGGGGAGATGTGATGTCAGCGTGCGGACCTGCCCTGACATTCTTTCGTAAATATTGGGGCTCAGGTGGAAGACGATGGTGCCCACGCTGAAAGCGACGGCCATAAGCACCAGCACCAAAAGCGCCGCCGATGAAAGATGCCACCGCGCCCAGTTCGTGGGGCGATGCGGGGAACTTTCTCCCTCGTCCGGCGCCCGGTCCAATAACCGCTCGTATCCCCACATGAACACAACGCCGAAGAGATAAACCCAGAAGACCGCGATGAGCGAGGCGTTGAGGTTCACGGTGCCCATGAGCCCGAAGATAGCCATACCCGTCGCGGCGATGAACGCTCCACCATTTTCCGACCCCTGCATGAAGCAAAAGCCGCACAGCATCCAGGCCAGCACCACGGCAATCTGCGATTCTTCGAGTGCCTGGAGATCCAGCGGCAACAGCAGCTCACCGGCGGCCCCGAAGCCCTGCCTGGTGATAATAAGAACACTCGCTCCCACCATCAGGCCGATACCAATACCGGTGAAGCGGCGGTTGATGGCGAGGCCGAAGGCGCTTGCGAGAATAGCGACGGTGATACAGCCGTGCAGCAGCAGGGAGAATGCTTCGACCTGCGTGGACACCGACAGGGCTCCGGCCGCACCGTGGGCGGCCACGAAGGCCCCGGCCAGAACCGGCCAGTTGCGATAGGCTCGCTGAAGGTCAAATCGTTTGAACATAGGATCGGTGTCCCTGGCTGAACTGGTTTTGCAGAGGGCGCGTGCAGTCAACAAGATGAACCGTGCAGCCCATATTGGAAAGTCGAGCGGCGGTCTCACTTACGTCGCGGTGATGATTCGGGTGCCCCCCGGCGTCGAGGATGAACCAGGCAACGGACAGCTCTCGGATCTTCAGCCGCTGGGCGAGCTTCACAGCCGTGTCATCCGTCCTCGGGCTGAACACACAGACGCTGGCGCCACGTGGCACGATGGACAGACGCTGCACGACCGCGTCCGGCCAGTTGTCAGTCTCCGTCAGTTCAGCCCTCGCCAGGGCTTCCATGAGCCGGTTCGTCTGGCTGCCAAATGCAGGTTCGGCGACTGTATAATCATCCCGGCCAACCGCGATGAACGCGGTCGGCGCCGCAGTATCCACAGCCTGTTTCATCACGGAAGCTGCAAGAACGACACCCTGCTCAAGGGTGCTGAATTCCCCCTTGCCCGCATGGGCTGCCGCGTAGAGATCCAGCACACCGACAGCATAGAGTGACACCTCTTTGTGAAATTCCCGGACCATCAGGGTGTCGGAACGTGCCGTTGATTTCCAGTCCATCCTGCGGACGTCGTCACCGGGCGTATATTCGCGAATCCCGTAATAATCCAGGCCATCGCCCTTTAGTGCCCGTCTCGGGGTGCGGGCGCGGTTGGCTGCCCCTCCCTGCGGCCACAGATTTGGCAGTGAAATGGGAGTGGGATATACCAGGATCTCGGCGAAATCATCGAAGGTTCGGGAATATTCGGAGATGCCAAGAGTGTCGGTGGCCTCGAGCCTCAGCGGTCCCAGGCGATAAACGCCTCGAAGTGTGGTTTCGAACGAATAATTGACCTCCGTGGTGGCGCCGGCCGCAAGCACGGGTATCATCTGTGAGGTGCGGTTGGGTGACGCCCGGTCAGGCAGCCCATCGTGTGCCTCGATGAACAGGCGCCGTGCGGCGGCATCATTGCTCACGGTGAGCGCAATATTGGCCGTCTCTCCGGCGGTCAGCGTCTGCGGGCTTTTACGGGAAATGGACAGCCCGACGAGCTTTCTGCGCGCCAGCAGTGATGAAAGCGGCAAAATCAGTGCGGTCGCCGCCGACATCCAGAAAAGCTGCTCAATGTGCAGGATGAAAGCGACCAGAAAGAGAAAGATGGTCGCCCACAACAGAGCCTGCCTCTTCTTAGAAATCATGAACCAACTTCGCTTTCCACCACGGGCACCGGGATCGTTTCGAGGATGTCCTCAACGATATGCGCGGGACCGATGCCCCGGATGCGTTCGTCCGGCTTGACGATGATGCGGTGTGAAAGGGCGGGTACCGCCACGCGCTTGATATCATCGGGGACGATGTGTGAGCGGCCCTCAAGAGCTGCAATCCCCTGGCTGCAGCGCATGAGCGCCAGAGACCCCCGGGGGCTGGCACCAAGCTGCACGGCGTCGTGGTTGCGAGTGGCAGTGGCAATATCAACAGCGTACCGCTGTAGAGAACGGTCGATATGTACGCGCCGCAAAAGCTGCTGCATCTGAACCATGTCTTCTGCGGTTGCCACGGGCTCGACGGTCTCAATCGGATGCTCGAGCACCTGCCGCTGCAGCACCTCAACCTCTTCGTCGGGTTCGGGATAGCCGATGGTCACGTTCATCAAAAAGCGGTCCAGCTGTGCCTCCGGCAGTGGGTAGGTGCCCTCGTACTCAATCGGGTTTTCTGTGGCGATCACAAAAAACGGGCGTGGAAGCTTGTAGGTGTGGCCGGCAAAGCTGACCTGGAACTCCTCCATGCATTCCAGCAGCGCCGACTGTGATTTGGGCGTCGCACGGTTGATCTCATCGGCAAGCACGATGTTCGCAAAAATCGGCCCGGGACGAAAGCTGAACTGCTCCGCACCCTTTTCATAGATGGTCGTTCCTGTGATATCGGCCGGCAGCAAGTCTGGCGTAAACTGTATGCGGCTGAAATCACAGTCAATGGAAAGAGCCAGCGAGCGAGCCAGCATGGTCTTGCCGACACCGGGGATATCCTCGATCAGGATATGGCCCTGGCACATGAGACCGATAAGGACCATCTTGACGGCCTCGCGCTTGCCCACGATGACCGTTTCGATCTCCTCGATGAGCCTTTCCGCACGTTCGGTAAACTCCTGGATGTCCATATTCGCCCCACTTTCAGTACGATCAGTACGCTTTGTGATAGACCTCGACCAGGTCATCGATTTCGATTTCTCTGGGATTGCAGGCGATATGGGCGCTCTGTATGGCGTCCTGAGCCATTTGTGGAATCGCGTCTTCTTCCACGCCCACCTCTGCCATACTGGAGGGAGCGCCGACGGCCTCGCTCAGCTCCTGGACGGCTTCGACGGCTGCGAGTGCGCCAGCTTTTTCGCTCAGACCGGAGATGTCAACGCCCATCGCCCGGGCGGCTCTGGCGTAATTTTCTGTGTCGGCCCGGTAGTTATACTCCATCCCGTAGGGCAGCAGGACAGCGTTGGCAAGCCCGTGAGGCACGTGGAACAATGCCGACAGCGGAAGTGCCATGGCGTGGACGATCCCCAGGCGGCTCTTGGCGAATGCCAGTCCCGCAATCATGGCGCCTTTTTGCACGGTTGACTGGGCTTCAATGTCTTCGGGATTGGCGACGACGCGCTCCAGATTCGCGGCCACGAGCTCGATTGACTGCAGGGCTCGCTTTCGTGTTTGCTCGGTTGCTTTTTTACTGACGAGTGACTCCACCGCATGGGTCAGTGCATCCATGCCGGCGGCCATGCGCACTTCCTGCGGGGCGGTGACGAGAACCTCCGGATCCAGCAGCGCGGCCTTCGCGTACAATCTCGGGTGATTCAGCACCAGTTTCCGCTCGGTTTCTGTATAGGTGATCACAGAAAACGGCGTAACCTCCGACGCGGTGCCGGCGGTGGTGGGAGCGAGAATGACTGGCAGTGGTTCAAAGTCGATTTCGGTCGGCTCACCCGGGTGGTCCTGTGCCAGCGTCCAGCCCGGTGTGACGGCCTCGGGAGAGATAGCCTTGGCGGCATCCATGCTGCTGCCGCCGCCGATACCGATAACGGCCTCGGCGTCCATCTCCCTCGCACGACGCCCGCCGGCGACACAGGTGGTGTCGGAGGGGTCGGGCTCCACCTCGTCGAAGACCTCCACGGTCATGCCGCCGGGCGCGTCGGCGATGAATTGTTCAAAAGCCTCCAGGCGGGAGACGCTCTGCCCGCATACGATCAACGCGCGGGTGATGTCCCATTCGTCCAGAAGGCTGTAGGCGTAATCGAGAACACCGGCGCCCGAATAGGCGACCACCGGATTATCGTCTTCAGGAAAGGTCATTTTCTCGTATCTGTCGCTCACAGGCAATCCCTCTTTCAGTATTGACGCATACGGCACAGCAATATTCACACAATTTGGGAGGTTTCCATGCGATTTCGCTGTATGCGCCGTGGTTTTTGCAGCGGTGACAACACGCATATATAGTATAATCCAATATTTCCACTATTGCATTTGTTGGGCAACTGCCTGATTCTTAGACGAAAAGAGGAGCAAATCGGTCGATAATAGAAATAGATAAAAAGCGTGATATTCATGGAAGAAGCAATGGGTGTTTCATACGGCCTGGTCGCACTCCGTCTGTGTGCAGCGTGTATTCTCGGTGGTGTTCTGGGGCTGGAGCGCGAATGGAATAAGCGGCCTGCAGGGCTGCGGACGCACATTCTTGTAGCCATGGCCGCCGCACTGTACACGATCGTGTCGGGTGCGGCCGCGGCTGACGGGGGCGATCCCTCCCGGGTGGCCGCAAACGTGGCGACCGGCATCGGCTTCATCGGCGCCGGGACCATCATGCGGCACGGCAGTGTTGTGAAGGGGTTGACAACGGCGGCCTCCCTGTGGACATCCGCGGCGATCGGTCTGGCGTGTGGCCTTGGCTGGTATCCTGCCGCCGGCATGGCAGCGCTGTTGGGACTTTTTGTGCTTGTCGTGGTGGATTGGGCGGAGGATGCATGGATACACCGGGGGCAGGATGTGCTGATAACGCTGACGCTTTCGCCGGAAGCCGAGCGAGTGGCCGATATTACGGCTCTGCTCGAGAGGCGCGGGGCTGTAGTCCGACAGCTCCGCCACGGCGCTGTGGTCAAAGGGCAGGACCAGGTCATTTCACTCAAAGCACAACTGCCGGATGAACTGGATCGCGATGGAGTGATCTCGGAACTGAAGCAGCTTGATGGTGTCAAACAGGTAGAGTAGGCGTGGTTGCCGATGAGGCTCTGGAACAGTGTTTGATGCAGGGGCAGAAAATGCGACGCCCGTGAAGGTATAGATGATATATTTGACGAAGTAGCAAAACATCGGACTTATACCCGGTCTGCGTCCGGGACATGGAGGTGCGGCTATTGCCTCGAACACGGCTCTTCATCACGGTAACTTTGCTCATTTGTATCACAGCCGCAGCAGGTAACTGCGACGCTCTCGAGTTTTTTACTCCCCCGGTCGTCACTGCGCCGCTTATTGAAGATGCCCCGAAGCTGGACGGCTTTGTGGAACCTGACGAATGGGCCGGTGCATCACCCCTCAGCGCCATGATCCCCCTCGGCGGTACCGGTGAACTGGCGAGTGACACGGAAGTGTGGGTGGCCTATGACGTCCACCAGCTTTATATCGGCGCCATTCTGCATCATCCCGCACCAGACCAGATGAAAGCCGAGGTGACCGAGGACGACGGCCCGGTGTACCGCGACGACTGCCTGGAGATACTCTTCGACCCCACCGCCAGCGGCGAGGAATATGTCCACATGGTGATTAACCCGAAGGGTGTGCGCTACGATGCCCTGGGCAAAGACGAAACCGTGGACTACCGGTGGCAGGCTCGCACCGCGGTGCTGGAGTCGGGCTGGTCGGTGGAACTGGCGCTGCCGTTTGCACAGGATATCCCACCCAGCCCCGGGGTGGCCTGGGGATTTCTCGCAGGTCGGTATGTTCCGCATCTACAGCAGTGGAGCGCCTCAAGCCTGGTGAGCAACAGCTTCCATGAGACGGCGAATTTCGGTAAGCTCATTTTCGGAGAGGGCCCCGTGTCCTCGAAGCTCGCCTTTCTCGGGGATGAACGCCTGGGAGAAAACCAGGCGGCAATGGTCGTACAAAACCACGGGAGCGAAACTTTCTCCGGGAAGGCCAATGTCCGGGTCATGGGCCCCACGCATTACGGGCATTTTTACAGTGCGACGAAGTTCAGTATCGATCCCGGAAAAAGACGTGTGCTGCAGGTGCCCTACGAGCTGCGGCAGGACGGCCTGAACACGGTACAGTTTTCGATCACGGACGCCGAGGGCAAGACAGTCAACCGTACTCCACCATACCCGATCGCCCTGCCGGGCGTGGAGCAGGCTTTCATGGAGCTGGAGGAGACACTGGCCTCAGCGGTGCGCACGTGGACGGTGTTGGAAGCGTCGGAGTACAGGACAAGGGCAGAAGCGGAGCTCGACAGGCTCCTGGCCCAGTGGATGTCTCTGCGAACGACATACCGGGAGACCCGCAGGCAGATGACGACGGATGACCTCGAGGCGCTGCGCGGGGAGGTCGAACGGCTGTCGAACAGAGCTGAAGAGCTCAAGCGGGAGCTGAATGCGTCGGTGCAGATGCGAGGCTCAGGCCTCGATGCCCGCCCGGCGAGCATGATGAAAAAGGTGTCCCTGGACGAGCCTTTTGAGGATTTCGATCTCGCCTTTCTCGATACCCGCCCCGGAGAGACTGCGGCATTGCAGATAGTGATTGCCCCTTTTCGGCAGCGGACGAAAACAGCCTGATCTGCAGGGTCGGTGACCTGACCACCTCTGACGGCGCAGCCATTCCCCGGCGCCGTCTTCACCTATTTCAGGTGCTGCCTGTGACACAGGGGCGGCAGGATGTGCCCGATGCTCTCATGTCTTTGACGGACGGGACGGTCAGAGTCGGCAAAACCCATAATTCGGTTTTATGGGTTGAAATAGATGTGCCCGCCGATGTGACCCCCGGCGTGCATTCAGGCGCTGTTGATTTCTACGCCGGAGAGCGCCGGGTTGATACGGTTCCGCTCGCCCTGAATGTACAGGCATCGGTTCCTCGAAAAGAGACCGGGATGGAGCTGGATTTCTGGCAGAGCTGGTCGGCGGTCACACAATACCACGACCTGGAGCCGTTTTCGGAACCGTGGTGGAAAATGGTGAAAGCGTATCTGTCGCTTCTGGCCGAAAGCGGCCAGGACGTTGTGCAGGTCGGGCGTCAATACGTCACATACAGGCGCGTGGCCGAAGGGGAGTATCAGTTCGATTTCACCAATTTCGACCGCTACGTCCGGCTGTGCAGGAACCTCGGCATTGACGGCCCGATTGAATACCTGGCGATGATGAACACCACGGGGCCGACGAAAGTGTTTTTTCGGGATGAGACTGGAAGCCCGGTCAGCAGGGACGCGGAACCCGGCGACGCGATATATGACGAGGTGTGGTCGGCATTTTTGCGATCCCTTGTGAGGCACTGTGAGAAGCATGGATGGAAAGAGCGCCTGCGTATTTTCATCGCCGACCGCCCCAAACAAGAGCACGTTGACCGCTTCATTCACGCCACCAGCCTGGTCAGGGAAGCGGATAAAAGCATCCAGATTGTCGCGACGTTCGACGATGCAGCGGTTGCTGAAAGCCTGCGGGCAGCGGTTGACCGCATGGTTGTTCCGCTTTTCCCCCCGGACCCCGGGATGAAACAATTCATCGCGCAACGGTTGGCCGAAGAAGCCGGCATTGGCTGTTATTTCAGTCCGGAGCGTGCGGGTGATGCTTTTGAGGGGACAATGTACGACGTGGCAATCGATGCCCAAAGGCGAGGCTTCGAGGGCCTGCTTTTGAGCAACTACGCGCGATGGCCCGACGACCTGGCGGAATCAAAGACGGGGTACGAGACATCCGAAAAGATCCGGGCATTTGTGTATCCCTCCATAAACGGTCCCCGGTCGTCGGTACGTCTCAGGCGGCTCATGCTGGGCCTGCAGGCCAGTGCAAGGAAACAGTATGCCTCCGCGCAGGACGGGCAGGGTGAGTAAAGCGCCTGAGGGAAGATACACGAGGCCGGCCGGAGCCCCTTGCCCTGTCACCGATTCTTGCCTACACTAAGACATCAATGTTGCGACGGTTGATGTGAAAAAGAGACGAGATTGTGGAAAACTGTCGCCGGCTTTTTCCACACGCATGAAGGCGCGTGGTCATCGGACAGCGATGACTTTTATGCACCTGTTGCACAATGAATATCCACACGAATTGGCGGCTTTTCCACAAAGCTGATGGCACGATGTGGAAAAGCTGTGGAAAACCTACAAAGGCGGGCGGCCCTCCGCGGCAATGAATGACTCCAGGCAGGACCAGGAAGTTGTGAAGGGGACAGTTCAAAAGATCGTGTACCACAATTCGCAAAATGGGTACACAGTTCTGTCGATAGATGCAGATACCGACACGATAACCGCTGTCGGCAACACGCTGGGCGTGGTGGTGGGGGAAGATCTGCGGATGTACGGCAGATGGGTCAACAACAGCAAGTACGGGCGGCAGTTTGAGTTTGAGAGCTACGACATGGTGCGGCCCACAACGGAAGACGCCATCGTCCAGTATCTGAGCTCAGACCTCGTGGATGGCATCGGACCGGCCCTCGCACAGCGGCTTGTTGATAAGTTCGGAACCGAGACGCTGGACATATTGGAGCAGAATCCCGAACGGCTGGACGAGGTGGACGGCATCGGCAAAATGCGAGCCCGTGCCCTCAGGGAGGCGTGGCAGGAGAGCCAGGAGGTACACCGGATTATGGTCTTCCTGCAGGATCACGGCCTGGGGCCGGGAATGGCCGCGAGGATCTACGAACACTACGGGAGCCGCTCGATGGCTGTGGTGGAGCAGGAGCCATACCGACTGGCACAGGAAGTGTGGGGTATCGGCTTCCATACAGCGGACAAGATCGCTCGTGCAGAGGGCATTGCCGAGGATGATCCGGCGCGGCTCGCCGCCGGGCTGGCTCACTCCCTGCAGAGAGCCCGTGATGACGGTCATTTCTATCTGCCCCGGCAGGAAATCCTCCGGTCCGCGCAGGGACTGCTGCAGGTTGATGAGGCGCTCATCGAACGGGCCCTGGATGATGCGGTCCGTGACGGCGAGCTGGAGCTGGAAACACATGAGCAGGAGGCGGCGTACTACCTGCCGGGACTTCTTTCGACCGAGAAAGAGGTGGCTGTTGGACTCCTGCAGTTGAACAGGGCAACGACGCCGCAGGGCCCCGGGCTGGAGTACCTGCAGCGCTGGGTGAACAAACGAACCGAAATGGGTGCAGTGCCACTGACGGATGAGCAGATTTCGGCGATGCGTATGGCGCTGTGTGAGCCGGTTTCGATCATCACCGGCGGCCCCGGAACCGGAAAAACCACCATTACCCGCGCCATCTGCGACGCGGCGGATACGATGGGCTGGGACGTCGCTTTATGCAGCCCGACGGGCCGGGCGGCCAAGCGCCTGTCACAGCTCGCAGGCAAGCCCGCCAGCACCATCCACCGCCTGCTGGCGTACGACCCGCGCACGCGATCCTTCAGACATAATGAAGACGACCCGCTGCTGGCGGATTTAATCATCGTTGATGAAAGCAGCATGGTTGATGTCATCCTCGCGAGCGATTTTCTCAGGGCGGTGGAGCCGGGCACCCGCGTCGTTTTTATCGGTGACGCCGACCAGCTCCCGAGTGTGGGCCCCGGCGCGTTCTTTCAGGATATTGTCTCTTCGAGAGCTTTTGCCACCGTCCGGCTGCAGCAGGTTTTCCGGCAGGAGGAGGGCGGAGACATCGTCCACAACGCCCACCGGATCCGCCAGGGAGAATTCCCGCACTTCACTCCCGGCAACGACTGGTCGGGTGAAGACACCGTGCTGATGGAGCGGGAGACAGCTCACGATGTCGCCGACGCCGTCGTGCGGGTGGTCACCTCCGGCCTGCCGGGCCTGGGATATGGTCATGATGACGTGGAGGTTCTCACACCGATGCATCGTGGCCCGGCCGGGGTGAGCGCACTGAACCAGCGGCTGCAGGAGCAGATCAACCCACCGGCGCCCGGCAAGCGGGAACTGTCAGTCGGCCGGCAGACGTTTCGTGAAGGTGACCGCCTGCTGCAGACGGTCAACAACTACGATAAGATGGTTTTTAACGGCGACATCGGCCGGCTGTACCAGGTCAATCACGAATCAAAAACATTTGTTGTCGAATTCGACCAGGAGCCGATCGCCTATGAGTTTCATGAAGCCGACGAACTGAAGCTGGCGTATGCGCTGACCGTGCACAAGGCCCAGGGTAGCGAATACCCGGTGGTTGTAATGGTATTTCACAGCTCAAATTACATTATGCTGCGCAGAAACCTGCTTTATACTGCACTCACGCGGGCCAAGAAGATGGCGGTTATCATCGGTGATAAAAAGGGCCTGTGGACCGCGGTGCGGCGCAGCGACACACGGTCACGATATACGCGGCTGGAGGACCGGCTCCGGCAAAATCTACCGATTACCTAGCGGGAGATGAATATGACAGACGTTGATGCAAAGCGCCAGGAGGCGGCCCGTCTGCTTGAGGACCTCGCCAGCGGTGAGAAGGATCTTCATGAGGTTCGCCGGGACTGGCCGGGCAATAGCGATGATATTATGCTGGATGCGGTCCTGCGACGGGTGTCGGAATACCATCAGCTTTCCGATGCCTTTGACGAACAGGACGAACCCGCGCAGCACAGTGACAGGCTGATGGAGCGGTGCATCCTGTTTCTGAAGTCCGATGCCAGCTACGAGTGGCCGCCGATGCCGTCGCAGCATCACCTCATTTCCACCCTCCGGGCGATCGGGCTGTTTGTCATCATCGGATGGTTGGTCGCGTTTATGGGATTGTTCATGTCTGTGGCATTCATCATCGCGGCAGTCCTGTTTTTGATCTCCTATTTCCTCCAGCGGCGGAGCAAGCGCGAGTTTGAGGCCGCCGGCGATCTGAAACACTGGCCGTTCGTCAGCCACGAGCAGCGCAAACAGCGATCTGACAAAACCCCCGCCGCAACCTGAGAATAACCGACCCAAAACCGCGTGCAACATGATATGTCATTGATTTAGCCCGCTACCCCCCTTATAATCTGGATAGTCGATGAAAGGGGACAGTCCCAATGACAGATCTCGAGCGTGCTGTGGACAATGCCAGGGAGCTATTGGCGACCAATCGGATCCCCAATGAAAAGGCCGCAGATAGCGCCGTGGTGCAGCCTATCCTTCGAGCGCTGGGCTGGGATGCGACCCAAATCGAAGAGATGTACCCTGAATACTCGGTGGAGGGCGGACGGGTGGACTGGGCGTTGTGCCAGCATGAGAAGCCATGTTTGTTCCTGGAGGAAAAGGCTCCCGATCAGAGATTGGCGGCCCATGAAGAACAGCTTTTGCAATACTCGTTTGCTCAGGGTATTCCCCTCGCTGTGCTGACCAATGGCAACGAATGGTGGTTTTATCTACCCCTTGAGGAGGGGAATTGGTCCGCACGGAAATTCGCTGTCATCGATCTGCAAAACCAGCCCGCCGAACACGTCTGCCGTATCATGAATACATACCTTGAAAAGGATGCGGTCTGGAGCGGGGATGCAAAAGATACTGCAAAGAAGACATTTGCCGAAGCGCGTGAGAAGAAACGGATACGCGAAGAATTGCCCGGAATCATCGAGGGTCTGCTGATATCGCCATCGGACTTCATCATCGAGGTATTTCAGACCGAAGCGCAGGCCGAACTCGGGGCGCTGCCTCCGAACAAGCTGGTCGCAGATGTACTTCAGCAGCTCGCCAACACAGGGGCGCCGTCAGCAATCCCGGATGAGAGGGGCGCGGAAAATCTCAAGCTCGCGGTCGATAACCTGCCGCCCACCCATACGAAGCCTAAAGATATGGCTCTGGCGGGAACGAGATGCGAAGTGAAATCGTGGAAAGCTGTCCTTATTCATACGGCCAGGTGGCTGCAATCCAGCGGGAGACGACTCCCGCTGGAGAAGAAACGAGGCCGCAAATGGGTTCTGGTCAGCAAATCACCGGACAAGCTGACCGCTCCGCGCAAAATCGGTGGTGGTCTGTATGTCGGAACGAATTACAGTGCCAGGGATTGTGTGCGACATGCATTGTGGCTGCTCGAAGAATCGGGCATGCCGAAAGATGTGTTGAAATTGGACTGGGAGTAGGCGTTGTCAGATAGGGCGGAAGATTTTCTGGATGCACATACGAAAAACGCCGGGCGGCGATGGCCCGGCGTTTTCATATCTGAAGATGAGTTGGCGGGAGGACTTATCTTACGCCCTCGCGGTCCTGGATTGTTTGTCC
>JAWODS010000226.1:0-10191 GCA_046483205.1 Armatimonadota bacterium
CCCACGCTGAACCCATGCGCTCAGATCCCTCTTGGGTGCCTGTCGCACCGGATCCGCCCGGGGAGGACAGCTGGCAGCTCTACGGGCGCGCGATTCACACGGTCGTCGTCTACGCAGAACCGTCAACGAGGAGCGAGCGCCGAGCAACCTACACCCGGGATCAGTCGTTCCCGATCCTTGGCGAGGTGCGAGCGCCCTTTTCGGCACACAACGATCTTTGGTATCAGTACTGCTGGGCCACCGGCTTTTCGCTCCGGTCCTCACGGAGCTTTTCCCGGCTCTGCTCCATGTACTTGAGGGCCTCATGAATAGCCCACCGGGCATTTGTCCCCCACGTTTCAGACATTTCCCTTGGAATATACTTCGTGGCGAGTCGGTACTTTTCGTCAACGGGTTCGCGTTCGCACAAATACTGCAGATGGTCATCAAACGCCATCACCGACACAAGGTCTTCATCCTGCGGATCGAGCTGTTTGACCAGCCGTGTCGCTATGGCAGGGACCTCGCCCCACCAGCTGCTCATGCTGCGCGAGATGTCAACCAGCAGCGCGAGATGGACGCGGTCGTTCCCCCCGTCCTCGGCCAGCTCACGTTTGCGGGCACTAAGTCCTTCGACGACGGTGTCGGTGTCTTTTTGAAAGTTCCCAGTCCCGCCCAGCACCGTCTCGGTGGCGGAAGCGTCTGCAGCCGAGGGCGCACCCGCCTGTCGATCTGCGGGGGGCGTGCCGCTCTCCTGGGCGCAAACGGTACTCGACACAGCGACCGCGAGTACCAGCATCAGCGCGATTGTGACGGCCCTGTTTTTTTGTGCAATACTCAAGATTCCACCACCCGAATATTTTGCTCGTTACCTGAGTGCAGCGCGGATTTTTCCATCCGATGCAGGTCCCTGCGTCGCCAGCAGATCATTCAGATTCAAAAATACTGACCGAGCCGTTCTCGAGGGTCGCAAATATCCATTGCCCGGCTGCAACCGGTGTCCCGCGGACGGCCATTGATAATATATTTGGACCGCCCACTGTCTCCAGACTGCGCTGCCTGTCCAGAACGGACAATCGTGCATCTCTATCACCGACGATCACCTGTTCTGTCCCGATACTGGGGCGTCCCTGGATGGAACCGGTCTGGTTGCTCCTCGCGAGCACCTGGCCGTGCTCGAGGCTCAATTCGACCAGGCTTCCTTCTTCGGGAGCCACAAAGACGGCGCTCCCTGCAGGTGTAGCCGCTGCAGCAACACCGAAGTCAAAGTTGTCGAATGACCACAAAAGCTCGCCTGTTTGCAGATCATGGGCGCCGACATAGCCCTCGGTCGAGGTCACAATGATGCGGTCACCGGCAATTGATACGGGAAAAGAGGGGGCCACCGACAACTGCTGGCGCCACAGTGGCGCTTCCTGATCTTCACCCAGCGCTACAAGCTCTCCTCCTGCAGTGACATATATAATACGCTCCAGGCTCCCTGTCGGTGTCACGGCGGGTACAGGAAGATTCGGCTCCGTGATCGATACCGTTTGTGATGCATCGGGATCGGGCCTGAAGCATATGATTCGGCAGGCCTCTGCGCGCTCCTGTACAGCATAGACACCGGAGCCCGGTCCGAGAAACAGGCCAGAGGCCAGCGGGCTGTCCAGCGGGAATATCCCCACGGCTTCGCCGTCTTCCAGGCGGTGAGCAGTGACGACGTCAACGCCGGGTGTCCAGATTTCGCCCGCGTACAGGAGCGGCCCGTATTCGAGCGCGGGCTCAAACAGTTCCGGGGTGACGGGCACATTCTTCTTCCATCTGCTGCTCTGTGCCTCCGCAGATACGCAGTAGAGCCGCCCTTCGGGTCCAACGCCGGGGCCGACCCCGCAGACGAGTCCGTGCGTGCCGACGATCTGGCTCCTGATATTGACACCGGTGACGGTGGCCGCCAGCTTCGGCCGGAAGGTCCCGGACCAGTGGCCGCCGCCCCGGCCCATATCGCCGCCCGGTGTGGCGAAATCAATACCCGCTGTCGGGTCCACGGGCATCAGGCAGGTCGGACACAAATGCTCTGGCAGAGGCCAGTGAATATCGAGCAGTGAGCCACAGTCGGTGCAGCGGCGGCACAGACACCCGCATTCCGGGTTCGTGCACTGCATATCCTCGCGAACTTCCCAGCCGCAAAGAGGGCAGGTATGCCTCAGCTGTTCAACCTGTTGTGGAGTCGCGATTTCAGTTCGCATCGTCACTTACCCGGCCTCTAATCTGGCGCTATTTACCTGCCAC
Source organism: Armatimonadota bacterium (assembly GCA_046483205.1). Taxonomy (GTDB): domain Bacteria; phylum Armatimonadota; class Zipacnadia; order Zipacnadales; family UBA11051; genus JBKHJK01. Next base: position 2,251 of record JAWODS010000226.1, read on the forward strand.
GCGGACATCGGCTTTGCGGATAACCTTACCGGTGTCAACGAACTCGTAGCCTCTGCGAATTTCCTCGATGATCGTCATCTCTGGATACTCGGAATCCGCAAACCCCAACACTGCATTATGCTGCAAGCCATCAAAACGGGTCTGTCCGATTTTTACGGGTATTGTTCGAACGCCCAGATGATCCAGCAGTTGTTCATACCATTGTGCCACGCGCCTGGACGCCCGTCCGTCTTCTCCGGCCTGCAGCCGCACGAAGGTCTCCACCGGTCCATCCAGACGAGGTATGCAGTGGTTCTCTATCCAGTCCCGCTGTTCCTGCTCAGCCGCCTGATTCCCTTCGGAGGGCCTGATGTCGAATACATCCCGGGCGGTATCCAGAAGCGTTTGAAAAGCCCGCCGCGCCCGCTCATCAAGGGTGGTTCCGGCAGCGGCCTCGGCCAGTACCTGCACCCGCGCATTCTTCTCGTCCGGTGCACTATATTCGGCTTTCTCAGGGCCGGTCGGCGCCGCCGCGGATGCTTCTACCTTCGGACTGCGCTTCGCCCTCGCTTTGGGCGAGCCTGCGTTGTCGCCGACGAGGCGGGTGACCTGCTGCTGCACCTCGTCAATGCGCTGACTCTGGCGGCGCATCATAAGCAGAACAACTACCACCCCTCCGAGAGCCAAAAGCGCAATGAGCAGTGCCAACCCAATCATGACTGTTCATCCCTCAAGCAGATCGGACAATCGAACGTCTCCCATGCCAATTGGTCATTATTGTCCCCGCATGCGTACTGATAGACCACTTCAGCGGGCACGAAGCCGTCCCGGTTTTTTGTGTCGGGTCTTGTTTGAAAGGCGACCTGGTATGGCCCCTTTGTGTCATCCGGGACATTGAACTCCCCGCCCCCGCAATGGGTGTTCAGGCCATCGTGAAGGAATATTCCTGCATAAAGATCGAGTGCCATGACCGGACGGTCTCCCGGTTCGAAGCTAAAGGTGAAGCCACGGGACGCTGACCGGACATCCGCCCGCGTACCGATATACACCCGCTGACCCGCACCCAGTCGAGCATACACGGGGCACGCTCTTTCGGCCAGACACACCTCGTTCTCCACGGCTTTCGCGGCTCCAGTGAGCTGCATGGGCTTCTCGTCACCCGTTCGTCTGTGCATTCCTTTGATGGGAGCGTGGTCAAGGTCTGCCTGCCCAAGTACCGCGTTCATGAGCTCTTCCATGGCCCACGGCACCCCAAACGGATCCGAGAAAACCACGTGTTCAGGCGCCGCATTTCGGCGCTTTGCCGTTTCTATGAACATCTGCAGGGTCGCCTTGAACCATGACAGCTTTTTCGACCACACCCGGCGGAAATCTTCGCGTGTTATCCGCTCGAAAAAAACGTCCCATCCAGTCATGCGTCGTATGTTGCCGTACTGGACGGCCTCCCTGTCTTCCAGGAAGGAGGCGTTTTGTATCAAGTCACTGACAACCTGAGCCCGGTATTCCTGCTGCATCTGCTCGGAAAGCGAATAAAAAGCATCAGCAGGCGGACACTCTCGGGCCGCCCAGTCTTCAATATCCTCTGCGAATGAAGACAGCCCGATATACGGGTCTATATGTGCCAGTTTCAGTACTGGATCTGTATCACCGACTCTCACGAGGCCGAATTCGGTCGCACCCGGACGGATATCGACGGTGAGCACGTTCCCGCCGCCCGGTGCCGCTATCGCCGCAGCACACGACCTGTAGCCGACCTGTGAACTGCCTCCACATACATCCGCGGCGACGGCAGCGAGCTGCTGTAGACGCTCCTGCGATACCAGGGCATCAAAGAGCCAGACGCCGGTTGTCTCTTCGTCACCGGAACCCGGGCCGGGCGCTTTACCGGCATACTTTTGCACACATGCCCGAAGAAGCTCTGCTGGCGTCGAATTCAGCACATCCGCGGTATGCTCCGAGAGCTCAAACCAGGGTCCCCAGGCTTCAGCAAAGGCCATCGAAGAGCCCCGTTCGGGCGCAAACTCCAGCTTTGAGGCGAGATCACCAGTCAGCCATGAACTGAAATACTTCTCGGAAATCCCGCCCGTCGGCTCGGCGGTGATGACAGTTGTCTGTGCACGTCCTGCGGAAAAGACCCGGAGCGTCATCCCCTGTCCTCCTGGCGCTCCATCGCCAGATTTACCGTCACATACTCCCCGGCAGAGGCACCTGCCGGGAGGGCAACGGGACGCGCATCGACGGAGAGCTCGCCGTTTTCGTCAATATCGAACGAAATGCGGATCCGCCTGTCGTCAAATTGATCGAGATTCCCGACATGGATGCTGCCCAGCTCATAGGTATCTTCGATCGCGGTGAATCTATCTCGCCCCTGCAATATGCGGATATCGGCCTGGGCGCCCATGGGGCTCAACGTGTCCTCACCGGAGACGGGATGCATCTGGTTGCGATCGATGATGCATTCGAAATAGTGATCTTCGAGCTGTGTGTCATACAGCTTCAGACCGTAGGCGTAGAACGTGCGGTTGCGAATGGTCGCCTGGAGTGCGTGGTACTGTGTGGCGCCCCGGACAACAAGCTGGTCACAGTTGCCCGGTTGATAGATGGCTACTGCGTCACCATATTCATCCTCCACAGCTTCACGGATCGGCCTGATTCTGGAGCCCCCACCGGCCAGGACCAGCCGTGTCAGTTGCTCTGGGGTGACCCTGGTCGCGTCCAGAGTGCGCTTGATGAGCTGAACAACGCGCTCAACATGCGAGGCGCTGAGGGCTTTGAAGGTGTCGTAGGTAACTTCGATTGGTGTTTCTGCTGCATAGTCCTCATCAAATGTCAAAAGCGTCGGCCGCATCTGGGCGGTGTCGGCTTCTGAGAATTCGCGCTTCATTCTTTCGGCTTCGTCAAAGAGATTGAGGATGGTCCTGATAACATCGGTTTGGCGCTCAACAGGGTACTTATCGACCAACTCTTTTCGGACGGGAAGACGGTCGGGGAGCTCGATGTCATCCCTGCCGGTGATATTTTGCACCAGATAGCGGGCCAGCAGGGCGTCGAAATCGTCGCCTCCGAGCTTGTTGTCGCCGTGGACGCTTTGCACTTCAATTCGTTCCGGTACCAAAAGTCCATCCAGGCTGTTGACCCGCGCCCAAATGAGGGCAACGTCGGTTGTCCCGCCCCCCACATCCACCATCAACAGCATCTGTTCGCCGGGGCTTTCCACGGCGGTCATGGCCGCGACACTCGGCTCTTCCTGCAGCACAATAGTGTCCAAACCGGCCTGCTTTGCCGCCAGAATTGTCTTTTTACGCTGGCTGTCGGGAGCATTCGCCGGGACAGTCATGACCGCACACAGACTGCCACCGCCGCCAGAATCGCTGTTGTCCAGGTGATCTTTCGTCTCGGTCACCATTTTATGAAGAATATGGCCGGCAAGCTGATACACATACAACCGCACGCCGTCGATAAAGACCTCGCCCTCCGGCTCGGACATGCGGGTTTTGATTGATTTGAACGTCCGGTCGGGATACAGGCTCATCTGCCCTTTGGCCTTCTGCCCGACCTCGGGGGTGTCAGGATTTACAAAGCTGATAACGGAGGGCATCAGCTCCTCCTGATCGATCAGGACCGGTACCGGTTCAGTGGGGTGATCCTCCTGTATGATGCAAACACTGGATGTGGATGTCCCGAAGTCGATGGCGACCCAGGTTTCCTGCTCCGTTTCCGGGCCGGCTACCACATCTCCCGTCACGCGGGCCTGCACCTCCGCGACCGGAATATCCACCTCCGCACATGTAACGACCACCCTGGCGTGTAGATCCGCTTTCACCTCAGGCTGCACCGTCGCGCTGACTGTGAACGAGACCTCACCACCCGGCGCAATATCAAAGGTGTCACCACCGCTTTCAGGCATGACATCGGTCTGCCAGCCTGCATCAACAGCGTCCAATCGTACTCGCGCCTGCTCGACCGCCTGCTGGCTGTCGTTGCGCACCGTGATTGCTGCTGACAGGCTGTCGCCGGGGGTGCAATTGTTTCCCAGCGATACCTCGGGGGGATCGGCCGTCAGCTCGGGAACTTCCACAGACCGGACCGCGACCGGCAGTGTTTCGACAACATCAGCTCCGCCAGGTGTAGCCTGATAGCTGACTGTTATCCGGGCATCGAACTCGTCCGCCCTCTCTACATCGACCTCAAACGGTGAGGTACTTTCGGGGATAATCGTGCCCACGAGTGTGTGCGGATCCGGTCCTGCCTCCAGTGAGGTGACCCCGGAGGGCACGCCAAGATGAAGTCGCTCGTCAGAGGTTTCAACTCGAACATTCGCCGCCACCGCGCCGCTGTTTGTAAGTGCGACGAGGGCCGGTTCATCCGGTGGCTGGCCGTTGACAATATCAAATGCCAACTGATCGACGGAGAGGGAAATATCTGCGGGCTGTATCCGGCAGGAAACAGGGACAGTCAGCGGCTGTTGTTGGGGCCCGAACACTTCCAGATCACAGGCGCCGTGAGCATCCAGAACTATTTCGCCGGTCAGGGGTCGGCCAACCGGGCAGCTTTCAGAGAGTGATACGGAAACACTTTCTTCGCCGTCGGTGACGACGAAGCTCTGCCTGTCGAACTGGATCCAGTCTGGCGCGCTGGCGATAGTGACCCAAACGTGACCTCCACCGATATTTGTCAATGAAAGCTCGTGTGTCTCGCCGGGCGCTGCAAAAGCAATCCCGAGGGCCCCTGCATCGGCACCGTGCGTATCCGGACTAATGCGGCAAAACAGAACTCCGGTTGCACGGAGATCGGGGAATACGGGACACACCTGGTACGCCGGCGGGTGTTCCCTTCCGCAATGTGGACACCCAAATGTCTGCACCTGCCGCTGTCCCCCCAATCGCTGCCTGCTATTCGCCTGATCCTGACAATCTTTCAGCCCCTGCCGGTGTATCGGGGCACAGCCTCATTGCCACCTGTCCTGCGTCACCTGTTGCTTTGTGACGGTGCCCGGGATGTCATCACACACTGCGATCAATCACACACGATGCGCTCGGAGTCGTGAGCAACATCAATATCAATCGTGTATCGCCGCTCGCCTGCGTCATCCGGGGGATCTATCCACTCGGATGCAATAATCACCGCCGCCAGATCTCCCTCACGGGTGGGTACATACACTGTGATCTCCACCACCATCTCCTCACCCGGCCGGAGCTGGCCGTGCTCGTGTGACAGTTTTACCAGGTCAGGATTTGTCGATGTCAGTGTGAAACTGACGGGGCGGTCACACAGCCCGCTTGCCACCAGTCTTATCGAAAGCGTCTCGCTACCACCCGGAATGCCCCGAACGTCAATCTCCGGCTTTGCCATGACTTCCAGGTGTCGCATATACCCACCGCCGGGATGAAAACCGGGGCAAAAGCGCATCTGGTCCAGAATCTCTTCATCATCGACCCATTCGATGCCACACTCCGGACATCTCACTGTCTCTCCAACTCTCCCTGATCCGTGGATATGTAAAGCATCCTTCTTTTGATCTGCTGCCCCGTCGAGCCCTCCCTCAAGCAGTGGCTGACATGACAACCACTGCTGACACATTGATACGTGCTGTGATATTCGTCATGCTTGGTCGATGTTCCTTCTCTGGGGGGTGTTCTCTGAATCTTTCTTCAGAAGAACGAACCGGACGCCGCGTGACTCGCCCCGTATGCTGCATGACTGGCCCTTACCGAGGTCATCTGTAAGTTGAACAGGAGTATATTCTGATATTCGTGTTTCCGTCAATGCGAGGTGGCGAAGTAAGCGATCGTGTGATGGGCCCGTGGACGGTCAGGCTGTGCATCACGGCCGCCATAGAAACGTGTGCTATGTCTGAGATTCCGGCACAGACTTCAAAACATGCACCTGGAGGATGATGCCGTATGAAGGGGAAATTGATCTTCCTGCGCCCGGAGTCTTTAGAAACGTGAACAAATCTGTGTCTTGTCGGTGACTGCAGGCAAATAATGTCGAGAGAGGTGCAGGAGGATAGTTCCCTTCCGGCGAAATATTGGGGGTTGTGCGGTTACCGTCACGTGACTGTCCTCTCATCCATACAGCAGTCAGATGGCGGTTTTGATCTATCTCGAGTACGGTGTGCACGCTGCGGCGGCCAGCTTCACACGCGCGGAGGAGTCGGTGAAATGTCTGACATTGTTGGCATTGACTTCGGAACATCCACCTGCAAGATGGTGCGCTACGAACAGGGGGAACTGGAGCGGGTACGCTTCGGCGGTGCGACGACAACGATGCCGGAGCTTTTGCCATCCTACATCTCCTTTCACGAGGACGAGGTACGTGATGCTGGTGAAATGGGCACCATCATCGTCGGCGGCACGGCAAAGGCGGAGGCGTTGCTGCGGTTCGAGGCCACCTACCCATCTTCTTCGCCGGGTCATGAGCCCATCAAGATCAACATCACGTCCTCGGATGAAGATTTCACGCCGTATCGGCCCACCCACACCGAACTCTTCGACCGTACGCTGTACCGCGCACCCGACATGGCGGTAGAAATTTTCAGCTACATGATGAACATGGGCGCCGAATACCTGGGGTACCAGCCCGGATCTGCGGTGCTCACAGTGCCCGCCTATTTCAGCAACGAGCAGTTTGCCGCCATTCGCGAGGCCGCCCAGGAGGCTGGCCTGCACGTCGAAGATCGGGTGCCTGAACCGGTCGCAGCCGCTGTCTCCTACGCATGGCGCCGGGGCCTGCAGGGCAATGTACTGGTCTATGACTTCGGTGGCGGAACCTTTGATACCACGGTTATCGGTGTCTCCGATTCGCAATACGAGGTGTATGCCAAGCTCGGCAATCCAGAACTCGGCGGCACCGACCTCGACCGCATCCTGTATAACACGCTCTTCCGGTCGTGGGGAGAAGATGTCACGGGGTGGGCGTCACTGTCGCAGGACCCGGATGCCCCCGACAGAGACGATGCTGAGGTTAACACGGCGCGCCAGCAGCTGGCGGACGCCGCTGAACAGGCCAAGATAGAGCTGTCGTCGGCCGAAGAAGTCTCCAAGAACATCACGCTGCTGGCGGCGAGCGGGGAGCAAATTACCCGGACACTGACACTCACCCGCAGCGATCTGGAGGCTCAGATAGGGCACCTCATTCGAGGGACGTTTGATACTGTCCAGCGCGTCATTCAGAAAGCGGGCATGCGCAACGAGGACATTGACCACGTCCTGCCCGTCGGTGGCGTCACCCGTATGCCGCTCATTCGAGACAGCCTGGCCCGCGACTTCGGCCCGGACAAAATCTGCATCCCCAACAGTCCCGACACTGCCGTCGCTGAGGGGGCAGCATTGGTCGCGGCCAGGGATGAAATCGGCCTCAATCCCACCGTCAAGGATGTGCTGGGCCTTTCTCTGCGAATGCAGAAGCCCGAAAGCATCGAGACCTCCGTCGTCATCCCGTCGGGAACGTCCATCGAGGATTGCGAAAAGACCATCAGGTTCAGATGGGGAAGCGCCAGCAAGTACGAGGTGAATCTCTGCGAGGGCGAAAATCTCGAATACCATGAAAACGAGCCCATAGGATATCTACTGCTGGAGCCGGGGCAGGAGCTTGCTCGAGTCCCGGCGCGCCGTGACCAAGGACAAAGGACCAAGGACAAATGACGGCCGTTCTAAAACACCACGCCCGGGTACCCGACGGCGGCTTCGTAGTCGGACGAGCCCATCTTGTTGCGGAGGACGTCGAACGAGGTGGTGTATCGGATGACGTGACCGGCCATCGCTCCGAGGACGCGGACCGCCGCCACGGTGGCGGCGATGGCGCCGGCCCCGCACGCGTTCATGTGGGTGCGGGCCTCCGGCACGATCTGCTCGGCGTCGAGGGTCTCCATGAGACGGAGCATCCGCCGGTCGTTTTCGTCGCGGACCCACCGGACGGCCGCCTCGCCGAGGCCCTGCGGCGTGAACCCGTACGACGGGC
>JAWODS010000238.1:0-3973 GCA_046483205.1 Armatimonadota bacterium
GTTGCCGATGAGCTGTGGGCGAAGGCGATTGTACTGGAAAATGATGGGACTTCCATCGCCATCGTGGTCTGTGATGTGATTGCGGCGGAAAAGCATGACCTCGACCGGGCCAAAGACCGCGCTGCCGAGCTGACGGGGATTTCGCCGGACCACATCTTCATCTCCTGCACGCACACCCACTCCGGCCCGGCGACGCTGGATATTCTGGGCGTTGAGCGCGAGGACGAGTACATGGACTGGGCGGTGAAGAAGATCGGGGATGCGGTGAAGCTGGCCCAGAACCGCCTGCAGCCCGCCTCTTTCGCCCACAACTCCGGAAGCTGCCCCGAGGAGGTGCACAACCGCCGCTGGCACATGACCGACGGCAGCGTGCGGATGAACCCGGGCTTTGAGAACCCGGAGCTGGTCCGCCCCGCCGGGCCGATCGATCCCGAGGTCGCCGTGGGCGTGTTTATTGACGAAAACCGCAGGCCGATCGCGGCGCTGTGCAACTATGCGCTGCATTACGTCGGCGGGCCGTACGGGATGGCGAGCTCTGCGAACTACTTCGGCTATTTCGACCGCGCGCTGCAGCGGATGGGCGGTGATGAGTTTGTCGCCATCATGGCAAACGGCACCTGCGGGGACATCAACAACTGCGACTTCACCCGCCCGGCTCCGGAATATCCACACCCGTTTTTCCAGATCGAGCGGGTCGCCAACGTCGTGGCCTCCCGGGCCTTCGGCGCATGGCAGACGATATGGGACTATTCGCGGGATGTTGCCCTCGGCGCAGAGACGGAAATGATTGACTTCCGGCGGCGCGAGGCGACCGAAGAGCAGCTCCAGTGGGCGACAGAGAATATCGAAAAAGAGGGCGAAATCGAGCATAAAGATTACATCTACGCCCGGGAGATTCTCGCCGTCGAAGAGGAAGCCGTCACGCGTCCGACACCGATCATGGGCCTGCGGGTGGGAGATCTGGGCATCGTCGGCCTGCCGGGCGAGATCTTCGTCCAGTACGGCCTGCAGATCAAGGCGAAATCGCCCTTCGAGCGCACCATGACCATCTCCCTGGCAAATGATGCCGTGGGGTATTGCCCGACGGACCTGGCGCTGGAGGAGGGCAGCTATGAGACGGAGCTCGCCCGCAGCGCCAAAGCCGCCCCCGGAACCGAAGGACAGATGGTAAACGCGGCCGTGGATGTGCTGAAGCGGCTGGCGAAATAGGGGAGAGCACAATGGCATTCAAAGCAGGAGCCGCGCGAAGCAACCTGACGCCACCGCTGGGAACCTACATGTCGGGATTCTTCAACGAGAGACCGGCTGCTGATGTGCACGATGAACTGTTTGCGAAAGCGATAGTGCTGAAAGATGACACGACGGCCATCGCCATCGTGGTCTGTGATCTGATCCTGGCGGAAAAGGATGATCTGGACAGGGCAAAGGCTCGCGCGCGGGAGCTTACGGGCATACCCGAAGAGCACATATTCATATCCTGCACGCACACTCATTACGGCCCGGCTGTCAAAGAGCTGACGTATGCGTGGCGGGATGAAGAGTATGTGCAGTGGGCGATGCGGAAGACCGGTGATGCGGTGAAGCTGGCCCAGAACCGCCTGCAGCCGGCGCTGATGGGTCACGCCTCGGCGGAGTGCGCGGAAGAGACTCACAACCGCCGCTGGCACATGAAAGACGGCAGCGTGCAGATGAACCCGGGATTTCAAAACCCGGATGCTCTGCGGCCTGCCGGACCTAAGGATCCCGAAATCGGCCTGGTCGTGCTCACTGATATGAATGAGCGGCCGCTTGCGGTGCTGGCGAATTACGCGCTGCATTTCGTCGGATCGGGGGACGCAGACGCGATTTCGGCGAACTATTTTGGGGCATTTGACCGGGCTCTGCAGCGAATGACGGGTGATGAATTCGTCGGCGTGATGGCCAACGGCTGCTGCGGCGACATCAACAACCATGACTTCACCCGCCCGAAGCCGCGCCATCCCCATCCCCACTACCAGGTGGAGCGCGTGGCCGACGTGGTGGCTGCGAGAACCTACGCGGCCTGGCGGACAATCCGGGATTACCGGGCGGATGTGTCAGTCGCCGCTCACACGGAAATGATGGAGTTCACGCGGCGACAATCGACGGAAGAAGAGCTCAACCAGGCGCGCGAATACCTCGAAACGGGTGACAGGGAGGATCTGCGCAGGTGGGCGTATGCCAATGAAATAGTCGAGCTCGCCAGAGAGCCTGTCACACGTCCCACGCACGTCATGGGGATTAGAATTGGTGATGTGGGCATTATTGGCCTGCCGGGGGAGATGTTTTGTGACTATGGGCTTCAAATCAAGGCCCGGTCTCCCTTCGAGCGCACGCTGACGGTGGAGCTTGCCAACGATTACCTCGGGTATTGCCCGACCGATGCCGGACTGAAGCAGGGCGGATATGAGACACAGCTCAGCCGTTTCGCGAAGGCCGCGGAGGGGACCGAGGGAGAGACCGTGGATACGGCGGTTGCGGTGCTCGAAAACCTTGCAGCACGTAGGAGTTGAGAACGATGACGGGCCGAGAGCGGCTGATGGCGGCGATCAGGCACCAGGAGCCCGACCGCGTGCCCATTTCACCGCGCTACCACGCGTGGCTCATCTCGGAGTACGGGCGCGGTGTTCCGCTGGAGAGGGTGCGCGACGAGATATTTCCGCACCTGGACTTCATGCACATCATCGGCAGCCCCACACCGAACTACATCTACTCCTGTCGCGATGAGTATAACCTGCCGGAGGTGGAAGTGGAGCAGAAGCGGTACGAGGAGGGGGAGTACGAGGTTGTCGAGCGGACCTTCAGGACACCTGCGGGCGAGCTTTCGGACCGGACGAAGATTCCACCGAGCGGGCGCGAGTTCGGTGTCAGCCCAAATCCCATCCGCACCGAGCACCTCATCAAGCACCGGGAGGACCTCGACCGCATCCCCTACATCATGCCCGAGATCAGCACCAATTTCGACCCCTATCACCGGGCGAAAGAGATTATCGGCGACCGCGGGATCGTGATGGTGTGCATCCGCAGCGCCCTCGACCACCACGCAGGTGACGCCTGCGATATGCAGGACATCATGATGGATTACTACGATGACCGGGCGTTTTTCGACGACCTGCTGGGGTATTTTCACGACCATTCGCTGCGGGAGATGAAGGCGGCGCTCGAGGCGGGCGTGGAGGCGATTTTCGGAAGCTGGTACTTCAACTCCGTTTCGTCGGGGTGGTCGCCGGCGATGTATGAAGAAATATTCGTGCCCCAGATCCGCGACCACGTAGAGCTGGCCCACTCATACGACGCGCTGTACGACCTCTATGACGACGGGAAGCTCGCCGACACCATGGAGATGATCGCCGATACCGGTATTGATGTGCTGGAGACCTGCACTCCGCCGCCCGTGGGTGATTTCGACCTGCGGGAGGCGAAGGAGAAGATAGGGGAGACGACCACAATCAAGGGGTATGTGGACCTGCTGTACGTGGTCAAGCACGGCGATCCTGAGCTGATCGAACAGACCATCGCCGAAGCCATGGAGATCGCCAAACCGGGCGGCGGCTTCATCATCGGCACCTCCGACAGCTTCCGTGAGGGCACGCCGGAGGAGAACATGGCGGCGTACTGGGAGGCCTGTCTGGAATACGGGCAGTATTAGGGATTTGTCTTTCTATAGAGGGCGTGCCTGTACAGCACCGAGTGGGACTTCGTTGGGGCGGGAGTCTTTTCTGCCACAAAGTAACTCCGGCAGGGCGGGGTCCCTGCTCTCCAGTAACGACATAAAAAAGACCGGCCCCGCATGGGAGGCCGGTCTTTGAGTTACTCATGTTCACGGTCGGGTGCGTCTAGTCTCGCAGCTTTGCGTCGAATTCCTCCGCCAGGTGGCTGACGATGTCCTCCACCAGTGCGTCAACCTCTTCATCGGTCAGGGTGCCCCCGGGCGTGCGGAATACCAGCTTGAAGG
>JAWODS010000258.1:0-7602 GCA_046483205.1 Armatimonadota bacterium
CGGAGCTCCTCCGGCTTATCCGGGCTCCACACCAGGCTGCCCCCATCACCTTCCGGGCACCGGGGGATTTTCGTGGAAGGCATGACGCGGCTGTTGCCGGCAATGCGGTTGCGGCGCGGAACCAGCCCCAGAAAATCATCAACGGGCGTCTGCAGGTACGGCTCCATCTCCGTCTTCATCTCTTCGACGCGATCCGGCGTGAGGTACATCTCGGCACCGGGCCAGCGCACCCTTTTGTCATCAGGAAGCTCCTCGACAACGTTGACAACCTGGAAGGGATTGTCCCGCAGCTCCAGCGGCACCGGCTCAAGCTGCATCACCCACTCTTCGGTGGGGAAAAACCCGCCGTAGTACTCCTCGGGTGATACTCCTTCAGGTATTGAGGGCAGTGCAAAAGCAGTCGCAGCGTACAACACGGCGATGACGGCCGTTCCGTACCACATGATGACCTCCGGATGGCAGGTGGTTTTGCAGCTGTACCCACGCCACAGCGTTTCAGATGCTTTCAGTGCCAGTGGCGTATCCTTAAAGTACGCTGCAGGGGCCTCAAGAACCTGCCCAAATGACAAATCTTGCACAATAAAGAAACCGGGCGGTGGAGGCCACCCGGTCTTCGGAGAGGTACTGCCGGTACGCGTGTTACCGTATTCTGTGATCTCGCAAAATGAAACAGGTCATGCTACCCGTTTTGCATCGGTGACCGGTGACAAACGCTCAGTCCCCCGAAACGAGGTTATTCACATACTGCTGGAACTGCTGCGCATTTTCGGCCTGTATCGGATCATCCGGCCCGTCACCCATGACTGCCAGAGCAGCGGCCTCCAGTGCATTCAGGGCTTCACCCTGAAATTCCGGGTGCCTCTGCCGGATTCTCTCACGAGCCTGCGTGATATGATCGGCCGCAATCTGCCGCCCGAAAGCCTTTCCAGCGGCGTCAGCGACATCTTCCGGCGAGCCTTCCCAGCCGTTTTCCATGGCGTCGGCAATCTGCTCGCGAACCTGGTCGTTCCACGGCATGTCCACGTCCTCGAAATGCCGCAGCCGGGCGGCGGTCATGTCCACAGCATCATCGCAGCTCTGCCGGTCGCGGTTCTGGATGGCCCGATGCACGGCGTCGGAGGCAGCCGCATCCAGCAGCGCCTCCGCGGCCTGCTGGGTCTCTTCTGCGTCACTGAAGTCGGGTGGGCTGCCGTTCAGTTCCCCGTACTGGAAGCTGTGCTGGTGCTGGTACTGCTCGCAAACCTCACCGACCGTATCGTTCACCGGCACGTCCTCGACGGGGTCAGCAGTCGGCGCATTGTCCATAAGCCGCCTGCATGCGGCGACCATGGTGGTGTCGGCATCGACATCCGCCTGGCAGGTCCCGTCCTGGGTGCGCGTTCGTGTCATCAGCCGCCTGCCGTCCCGGAGCCGGGCGCCGATCTCGACGTCATCGCCGGAGGTCACGCCCTCAAAGCGGTACTGCCCCTGGTCGTTGGTCCGGGTCTGTCCTATCTGCTGGCGGGTTTGTGCGCGTGTCATCGTCACCGGACAGTCGGGGACCGGATCGCCCACCGGCTCATCAACCTGTGCCCCGGTAACGCCGGTGGCGTACACCGTTCCCTCCAACACAGCGGTGTCTGTCGGGGTGTCTGTCGCGGTCTCGCCGCTGTCCCCTCCACCACATCCGGCAATCAGCGCGATGGCGGCGATGGCAGCGAGTAGTATTGTCAGTCTTTGTGCCCTCATCTCAATCATCCTCCTGGTCATAATGCCTGCTGAACTTGTGTGTTTGACTGTATTGTAGGCACAAAAGGTCCAGAGTATTCCAATAGCGTCTATTCTCAGTAGAAATTATCTTTTTTCACTGTAAAACTTGATAATGAGACTGGAATCAGGGTATGATTATCATATATGGACCTGCGAACAGCGGAAGGAAAACAGCAGCTCGGAAAACGCATCCATTCGGCGATCGCCGCGGCAGGCTACGATTCCCTGTCGGCCTTCGCCGACGAGCTGGGCTGTTCGCGCGCTCTGATTTACCAGTACGTCAATGGCGAGGTGCTGGTGCAGCTCGACCGCCTGCAGACCATCGCCGACCTGACCGACAGGTCCCTGGAGTTCTTTTTCACCGGTGACGACAGCCAGCGCAAGCTCGCACAGCAGGTGGAAGAGGCGCAGGAGGAGGCCCGGAGCCTGAAGACGAGGCTGGCGGAGGAACAAACCGAGCGGGTGCAGCAGGCGGGCAGTCACCGGCAGGCGCTCATAGATACACTGCAGCGGCTGGCACAATCGCAGCGTGAGGCCGGTGATGTCCCGGGGATGCTGGAGACATGCACGCGCTGGCTGGAGCTGGCTGAAAATGCCGATGACTCCGCGGCGTCCACCCGCGCCCGGCTGCAGCTCGGACACGCATGGTACCGGTCAGGGGATTACGAGCGGGCGGAGACGCGCCTGCGCGAGGTCCTATCGGCGGAAGAGAACAGTGAACAGAAGACGGTCTTTGCCTCGGCCCGGCAGGAGCTGGTCAGGGTGCTGCAGGCCCGTGGTGACATCGCCGGGGCCCGCAGCCAGGCGCAGATAGTTGCCGACGAGGAATCCTGGTGGTCGCAGTGGTCGGGCCGGATATCGCTGGCGGCACTGGCCGAACAGTCCGGCGACCTGGAGACAGCCGGAAAGCTTTTGGACGAGGTATCTGATATTGTTGAGAGCGCCGATCAGCCCGCCCCGCGCATTGCCGTCGCCCGGACGTATATCACCGCCAACCGCTGCAATCTCGCGCTGACCCGCGGACGGCTGCAGGAGGCGATTGAGTGCGCCCGGCGGCTGCAATCACTGGCGGCGGAGGCCGGGGCAATCGAGCAGGTGCGGGAGGCGGGATTGAACCTCGGAATCGCGATGATGCGGGCGGGACAGATGGCGGAGGCGGCCGAGCATCTGCAGAGAATCCAGGATTGGGCGGAGGTCTCCGGCGACGACCGCCTGCTCGCACTGGTCACCGTCTTCAAAAGCGAGCATGCCCGCCACGGTGGTGACACCGAAACCTCTCGCGCTCTGGCGCTGGAGGCGGTGGAACTGGCGGGCGATATGGCCCGGACCGATGTGCTGCCATGGGCGCTTTTGAATGCAGGTTATGATTACCTGAATACCGAGCAGATTTCCGACGCACGCTATCACTTCCAGCGGTGTGCCAAAACAGCAACCGAGCTGGGGCTGCATAAGCCGCAACTGGCGGCACAGATGCACCTCGCCGCGCTGGATGGCGACCGCGAGGGGTTGCAGAAGGCCCTGCAGGAGGCAGAGGAGACCGGCTATGACGACCTGCGGGCTAGCGCTCACACGCTCCTCGCCGATGTCGCCATCGGGTCAGACATCTTTGCAGCGCTGGAGGCCGCCCGGGACCTCGCTCACCAGATTGGCGATTTCTGGGGTGAATGTCGCGCGCGGCTGAAGCTTTCACAGGCGCTGCTGCGAAGCGGGCAGCTCAATGAGGCGACAAACGAGCTCGTCCAGCTTGTCGCCGAAAAGAGAAAGCATGCCAGTGACGATGATGCGGAGGGCGCTCTGAGGGACGAGCGCCGTGTGTGCGCTTTTTTGGCGGATGCATACGCCGCACGCGGACAGACCGAGAAAGCCGAGCGAATCCATGGAATGTGTTCATAAAAGCCGGACGGGTGACGGAGGGCAGTAGCCATGAGGTATGAGCGAGCCTGGCAGATTGCCATAATACTGGCCGTTATTGGCCTGATCGGATGCGGTTCAACACAGAGCACGGATGTCGCCTTCCAGGGCAGTGGTCTGCCGCCCGGTGACCCCGACATCGGCGGTGTGGTTGTCGCTGACGCCGAGGATGTGCAGACCTCGCAGGATACCGTGGGGATCGTCGGCGCGGAGGTCGTATTGTTCAGGGGTCGGCGCGAGGTCGGCCGGACGGAGACAGGACCGGACGGCTACTTCCGCTTTGAGCACCCGCTGTCGGGCAACTACGTCCTGGAGGTCACACCGCCTGAGGGTTCCGGTCTCGGCGGCGCGCGGCGGGAGTTCTACCACACCCGCGGCCAGCAGACCTTCCTGAGTATTCAACTGCAGAAAGCTGATGGCAACCAGCCCGGCAACGGGGGAGGACCACCGGGAGACGGCACGCCGTAGCCCGATTGAACCTGAAGCTCATGCATGCACGGAAGAAGCCGGGAGACATGCCCTCCCGGCTTTTTTGTATGAGAGGTTCAGCCCAGCCACGGGGAGGTTTGATTGGTTTCTATCAAACTCCAAAGGCTCAAACCACGGGGAGGTTTGTGACGCAAAGAGAAAACTCCAGAGGGGCGCGGAGCCAACGGAGGCTCTCGTCAACTTCCTCTGGAGTTTTGCAACGCAACATTCATGACCTCAGACTATGCGGCGGTGAGGCCTGCCAGGAGGCGCCGGAGGAATGCCAGTATTCCCCCGGGCTCCGGGCTGTCGTCTATGGGGCGCACACCGACGTCGGGCTCCTGCGCCCCGTCGTGCGGTTTTTCTGCCTGCAGCGCCTCCAGCTCCTCGGGTGTGAGGCGCTCTTTGCCCTCGTCGCCGATCTCGATGACCTGGCCGTTGAGGATGACCAGCACATTCTCACCGACGGCCATCTGGGTGTTGAGGGTGGGGAACTGCCGGCTGAGCTGGAAGTAGGCTTCGGAGAAGGCCTGGACTTTCAGGTCCACCTCCTGGTCTTTCTGGAAGCGCGTATCCTCCCACCGGCCCTCGCGCTGTACGAAGCCGCGCTGTCCGATGTTGCGGATGTTGGCGATGCGCTGGCGGTTGCCCTGTGCGTCCAGGTATGTGTTGGTGTAGCCGACCTGGGCCTGCTGCTGCATCACCTGGGCGTTCTGCGCCCTGGAGGTGGCACCGGCTCCGACGGGAGCTGCGAAGCTCGCCTTCATGCTGTCGGTGGCCCGGTCCTGTGCCTCTTCAACACTAAGGGCCTCTTTTTCGGTGGCCAAAAACGCGGTGTATTCAGTGAGGATCCCGTATTCCATGCTCAGGCGGATGACCTCATCAACGAGCTCATCGCTTTCACCGTGCAGGCGTATCTGGTCCAGCAGGTACCCGATTTTCCGGGCCGCCCACAGGGCCGCGATATAGTCGGTCTCACCGCGCTCCTCGGGGAATTCGGCTTCCACGGTGAAGGTCTGGGAGCCCTCCGGTGTCGCGCCGGACAGCTTCACAGCCGTCGTGCACGTCGTCTCTGTCCTGTAGCGGCCGAAGACCTCGATCTGCGAGCCGTGGAAAAGATCCGGAAGCTCGCGCGGGAACGTGTCGTAGGCATTCACGTCCCCGTATCCGATGGCGATATCGGTGAGCAGCGGCTGGGCGATCTTTGCGTAGAAGTTGGAAACCTTTGTCTCGATGCTTTCGGTGGGGCGGACGTATGTGGTCAGGCCGCCGTTATCCTGCGCAAGGCGGTCGAGGAAGTTTGTATTCACGTCATATCCAACACCGAAGACGAACATCCGGGTGCTGCAGGAGATTTCATCGGCATATCCCGAGACATTGTCGGTGATTTTCTGCTCGTCGGTTTCCCCGACGGTGGGTTGGCCGTCGGTGAGAAACACCACGTAGTTGGTCTTTTCTTTCACGCGGTATTTGAGGGCGGTTTTCAGGGCGCTGTCGATATCCGTTCCCCCGCTGGCTTCAAAGTCGCTGATGAACTTCCGGGCGCGCTTGACGGCTCCCTCGTCGGCGGCGAGAAGCTCTTCGGAAAACTCCCGCACCCCGTCACTGAAGGCCACGATGTTGAACCGGTCTTCGGGGTTCAGGCGGTTGACGCAGAAGGTCAGCGCAGCTTTGGCCTGCTCGATCTTCTCACCGCTCATCGACCCGGAGGTGTCGAGTACGAAGGAGATGTTTTTGGGGACGGCCTTTGTCTCCGTGCGCTCCACAGTGGGTGCGGCCAGGAGCAAAAAGAAGCCGTCCTTGCCGGGCTCCTTGAAGGTCATCAGGCTAAGGCCCACCGGATCGTCGGCGACGTTGTAGTAAAGGATAACGTCGTTTTCGGGCAGGACATCTTTTTCTTCATAGGAGGCCCGCACATGGTTTTTCGTCATCCGGTTGACAGAGATGTCATGGCTGGGTGAATAGACGGTGCCGATGGGCTGCTGTGCGTGGATGTCGCAGCTAAAAACGACACTTTCGATCGGCTCGTGTGAGAGGCTTTCGGGGCTGAGCGGGTAGCGGTAGCCGACGGTGCCGGTATCGTAGGACAGAAGCTCGCTGTAGCGGATCTCGATGCGGCGCTCTCCGTCCGGCGGGATGGGGAATATCTTCGCCCGGTACATGTTCTCCCCCGCCCACGTGAGGATGGCGGGGTCTTTGCGGCGGCGGACGATGTCCTCGTAGGTCTTCTGGGCCTCATCTTTGTCCAGAAGCGTGGCGTTGATCTCCTGCCCGTCGGCACGGAGGGTGAAATCCTGCACAACAGCGCCGGGTGGCAGTGGAAAGATGTAGGTGGCCTCCATCTCGCGGCTGCCCTCATTGATGAAAACCTGGTCAACATAGGTGGTGGCAACCTGGTCTTTAATCTCGGTCTTCACATGGTGATACTTCACCGTAAAATACGGCTCTTCGGGGATAATATGCGTCGGAGGTCCGGGGATCAGCATCCCGTCCGCCAGCGCCACTGAACATAGAACAACCGCCACAGCGACTACCAGGAGTGTCTCTTTTTTCCACACAGCTCTCACCTCGCCGTTATTTTCAAAGACCCCGTCTCAAACTATTCCTGATAGGGCCATGAACTGACCATGACCCCATCTCTCTCCTACGGGCATTTTTATGGCATTTACGTGCATTCTCGGAATTTTCTGTGATTTGGAAAAATGGGCATTTTCGCCCAAACATCGCACTATTTTCAGCGTGCAACTATCGGAACACCGACTCCAAATCCTTATGTTCATATGAGCTGATTTCGCGTGGATCCACGGTGACACCGAACCGATTGTCTCCGTAGAGGCCAGAAGCCCGTCGGGGTTCTGGAACAGATCGATACTCTCTGATGCGGTCGCCTGGCCATCGTGCACGACATCGCCGATCCTCATGTTTTCACCCCATCGGTGCTCCATCTCAAGCATCCTGAACTCGTGCGGGACATCTCTGATCCGCCTTCGGGGCGGTTTCAGCCCACCCGAACGATCCAGCCCCTCTCTCAAGCCTCCCCATCATCATGACGACCCGGGCGGTCGTGGGGTTCCACGATCACCCGGAATTCTGACCGGGAAATATGAACATCGGTCCCGCATCGGGACCTGTTAACTCCTGCACGGGAAATCAGAACGGAGCCAAGCCGAACATTGCTGGGCTGACCACTTCTCACATCTTCGTGCGAATCGCATGGAGTGTCGTCGGCAGGCAATTCGCGGTCCCCTTCCTGCAGTATCAGAGACATCACATATGGATAGAGCCTTCTCGGCAATTTGGATGGGGGGAATGTTGAACAGTAGGGCGGAGCTGGCGAGGCACTTGGAGGTGAGCCGTGCTCGGGTGACACAACTGAATATCATCGACCTGCCCTCCCCCATCCTTGACTACCTTGTGGAACTTCAGTTCGAGGAGCGACTCCGCTACACCGAACGCCAGCTGCGGCGGATACGG
>JAWODS010000309.1:0-2738 GCA_046483205.1 Armatimonadota bacterium
GTGCGACATCTGGGAGATGGACCGGCAGGAGGCAGGATGGTATTTCGACACCCCGGCACCCGATGACTGGGGGTGTGGGTGGAAGGCGACTGAAGTGAAGAATATGGGACAGGTTGTTGATCATCCGCTCGCCGATGCCTCCGCCCTGAACAGCTATACACCTCCTGACCCGAAAAACCCGTTTTATTACGAGCGGCTGAAGCCAGAGCTGCAGCAGGCCGGTGACCGCTACACCGTTGTGACCAGCCACTTCGCCCTCATCGAACGGCTGCACATGCTCCGCGGCTTTTCGCAGACCATGGAGGACCTGTACCTGAACCCGGAGTTCGTCGAGACCGTACTGGATATGATCCTGGAGTTTAAAGTGCGGCAGTTTGAGGAGCTGCACCGGCGTTTCGGTGACGCGGTGCACGGTGTCTTCATGACCGACGACTGGGGGACCCAGCAGGGCACTTTCATCAGGCCTGAGCTTTTCGACCGCTTCTTCGCCCCGAGATACGAGACACTTTTCGGCGCGATACACGACCACGGCTGGCACGTGATGCTGCACAGCTGCGGGCGAATCAACGAGTTCGTGCCGCGCCTCATCGAGGTCGGTGCCGACGTCCTGAACATGCAGCAGCCACAGGCCTATGACCTCGTGGAATTCGGCGAGCAGTTCAAAGGCCGCGTGTGCTTTTTGACCACCTGTGACATCCAGACCACCCTCCCGAGTGGATCCGAGGAGAAGGTCCGCGAGGAGGCCCGGCAGCTTATCGAGCACTGGAGCGTGCCGGAGGGCGGCTTCATCGTCTTCAACTACGGCGATCCAGAGGCCCTGGCCGTCGATCCATCCATGTCGCGGGTGATGTTCGAGGAGTTCGCCGATTTAGCGGATTACTGGCAGTAATGTCCGGGAGGTCCTGTTGTCCTGTAGGGCACGGATCTGTGCCGCGCCGAGAATCTGTAAATGCTGCGAAATCGCGCGCATGACAGGCCTCACAAACGGCAACCACCAGTCAGTTCCCGACCGTGGGTCGTCGCAAGCAGTGATTTGGCCAATCGTGGAGATTCACGGCCGGCGCGGCACAGGTCCGCGCCCCACAATAAGACCATGAAAGACATGGAACCGGCGGTGTGTGCCTACCCCACCTCCGCCGGTTCGCCCACATCTGCTTCGAGGCGGTCGCGCATGGCGCGCACGCGGTTGGGGGCGTCATTGGCGAGATTGTTCAGTTCATCCGGGTCCTCCTGCAGGTCGTAAAGCTGCTGTAGATCGCCCGGTCGCTGGATGTACTTGTACCGCCCGTCGCAGATCATACGCCAGTCCAGAAGCTCGCTGATCTGGTACTGCCGGTGCTCATCGCGCTCATACGACAGGAGCGGCATGAGCGACGACGCCGACGCATCCGCGACTGCAAGTCCGTCCGGGACATAATCATGAACTGGCACCGCCGGCTTCGTCATGGTCGGGCACGCTGACCTCGGCATTTCCGGAGGTCCGCACGCGGATGACGTTGCTGCCCTCCCGCTCGATGGAAGCCGTGGAAGGAAGCGTGCAGTCATCGCCGGGGCCGATGTCACTGACCCAGTACGTCACCCGGCCGTCGCCGTCGAAATCCTGGAACACCTCGTTGAGATCGTGGTCGTAGCTCTCGAGTAAAAATACGTCGCCCCGGCATTCCGCGATCCGCAATCCCACGGAGCGGTCCTCGTTGTACAGCCACCGCCCCTCGTGATTTCTGCCGTCCACGCGCCCGAGCTTCCCGAGCTTCACGGAATGTTCATCCCCGTTGATCTCTTCCACCGGGCCCATCTGCACGAGGCACAAAACATCGCCGAAGCCGAGGGTCGTTTTTCCGTCTGCGGCTTCGATGCTTTTGATTGTGTAGCTCGTCTGCTGCATTTCGTTGCCGAGTATGGCGACGCGGTCGATGAACTGCTGCGGCTGCTGCAGGGTGGTATCGATGGTAATGGTGTTGGCGTCATGATCGACGCTGAGAACTTTCCCGGCGGGCGGAGCATCCATCTCGACAGCAAGCTCCCCGAACTGCACCCGGGTGCAGTTGATCGTCTTGATGCTGCGAACTCCCCTGCCGTCAACACGCACCAGGGCGTACTCGCCGGTGACGGAGAATGTGTTGTCGCCGACATTCCACGTTGCGGCTCCGGAGGCGTCTGTGGCGCTGTGGATGTAGTCGGTGAACTCCTGGCAGCGGACGGCGACCCCAACGGCATTCCGGGCGGCGTCGGAAACCTCCAGTCGCTCGACTTTTCTGATGCTGGGCTCTCCCCTGTGGGGTTCGGCGGCCACGATGTAGTCAGAGGCCAGCTCGCCGTCGCCGTCTGACAGCACGTTGCGCCCAAGCACGTAATCCAGCGTATCCGGATGGCGCGGCTTGAGCTCCGCCTCGGCTTTGGCGAGGATCACTTCCTCCATCGAGCCGGTGGGCGCAGTCATCGTCAGGGCAAGGTCGGATTCGGGGTCTCTCCAGGTGGCCGACCAGCCGCTGTCGGGATGCCCACGGCGGATGTCGAACAGGTACTGATAGCCGCTGGTCCGGACATCATAAAACTGCGGCCGGGCCATCTCCAGGTCGGTGGTGATACCCGCCTGCGTTATCAGCGCCCACGGCTGCTGTACTTTTTCGGCGGTGATAATCAGCTCATCAGCGTCGCCCACACCCTCGAAGGTTTCACTCAGCCACAGCGACTGCCCGTCGTCGGGGCCCCACTGAAACTCTCTGGAGACATCGCCG
>JAWODS010000331.1:0-5594 GCA_046483205.1 Armatimonadota bacterium
TTGACCCGGGAGGCCTTCTCGTCGGGCAAAACCTCCGCGAAATAGTCGTCCAGGCCGAGCTGCTGCGCAACCCACCCGGCAACCTGCTCGTTGTCACCCGTCAGCATCATCGGGCGGATATTGCGGTCCTTGAGAGCCTGCACCGCCTGGCGGGATTCGTCGCGGATGACATCCACCAGTGCCAGGCCCCCGATAACGGCGCCTTCTCTCAACACGCACACGATCGTGCGCCCCGGTCCCGCGAGCGCTTCGGACACGTCCGTATCGATGCCGTTTTCGTGCAGATAACCGGGGCTGACCACCTCGATGACTTCATTTCCGACGACACCCCGGGCGCCCCTGCCCGTGATCGCCTCGAAATCGTCAACATCGGGCAGATTGATGCCCTCGTCTGTGGCCTCTTGCAGGATGCCTTCAGCAATCGGATGTTCGGAGTGCTGTTCAACGGCAGCCGCCAGCCTGAGAACTTCTTCACGCGACGTGTCGTTCGCCCCAAGCATCTCCTCCACTCCGAAACGCCCTTCCGTGAGGGTGCCTGTTTTGTCGAAGATCACCGCATCGAGGTTCCGTGCTTTTTCGAAGGCCACCCGGTCGCGTATCAGCAGGCCGCGCTGTGCGCCGATGGCGGTTGATACGGCGATGACCAGCGGAATAGCCAGTCCCAGCGCATGCGGGCAGGTGGTGACCATGACGGTGATCGTCCGCTCGAGGGCAAACACGAACTCCCTCCCTGCAAACAGCCATGCGGCAAGTGTCACCGCACCGGCACTGACAGCGATGATGGTGAGCCAGAAGGCTGCGCGGTTGGCGAGGTCCTGGGTGCGAGACTTGCTCTTTTGCGCCTCCTCGACCATCGAGATAACCTGCGAAAGATAAGTGTCATCGCCTGTCTTCTCGATTTCGACCTCCAGTGCGCCCTCGCCATTGATAGAGCCACCGACGACCTCTTCGCCCGATGACTTCTCGACAGGCTTTGATTCGCCGGTCAACATCGCCTCATTGACGGAGGACTGACCGTCCACGATAAGGCCGTCTGCCGGGATGCTTTCACCGGGCTTCACCAGCACGTGGTCGCCGCCCACCAGTTCGCGGACAGGGACATCCTCCGTCTGATCGCCGTCGGTAACGCGGTGGGCGGTTTCGGGCATCAGCTTCGCCAGCTCCTGTAGCGCCCTCGAAGCGCCCATGACCGAGCGCATCTCGATCCAGTGTCCCAAAAGCATCACGTCAATAAGCGTGGCGAGCTCCCAGAAGAAAATCTTCCCTTCCAGCCCTAATACCACCGCGGCACTGTAGCCGAAGGCGACGGTAATGGCGACGGCGATGAGTGTCATCATGCCGGGCTGGCCCTCGCCAATCTCATCCATAAACCCCTTCAGAAAAGGCCTGCCTCCATAGAAATAGATGAAGGTTGCCAGCGCGAGGAGAACGTAGCGGTCGCCCGGAAAACCGATCCCGTCGATCCCAAGCCAGCCCTGGATGGTGGGTGAGAGTGTCAGCAGAGGGATGGTGACAACAACGGACACCCAGAAGCGTGTCCGGAAATCCTTCACCATCATTTCATGGTGGTCTTCGCCGTCTCCGTGGTGTTGTTCGTGCCAGTTGTGCTGGCCGTGTTCGCCGTTACTGTCCGCCATGGACTACCCTTCCCGCGGTCGGGGACTGCTTTCTAAAAGTGACACGTCGGGTCTATGCCGCGCTTTTCAAAGTATCTCTGGTGATATTCTTCGGCCGGGTAAAACTCGCCGGCCGGTTCGATCTCTGTGACGACATCGCTGTCGTACTCTCCAGACTTCTCAACGGCTTCTTTTGATGCCACAGCCGCCTGCTTCTGGTCGTCATCGTAATAGAAGATCACCGAACGGTACTGGCTGCCCACGTCCGGCCCCTGCCGGTTGAGTTGCGTGGGATCATGAATTCTCCAGAAGATCTCCAGCAGTTCCTCGTAGGAAACGACTTCCGGGGCATATTCCACCTGCACGACCTCGGCATGGCCGGTTCTCCCGGTGCATACTTCTTTGTATGTCGGATCCTGAGTGGAGCCCCCCATGAAGCCAACCGTGGCGTCCACCACGCCCGGGACCTGCCGAAAGGCTGACTCAACACCCCAGAAACATCCGGCGCCAAATGTTGCTTTCTGTGTCATAAACGCACCTCCGCTGGTAAGGACGCAAGATACCGCCGAGGGTTTCATAACCGGGGTCGATCCGCTGAGGGGCATTTGCAGCACTGACGGAGAATGTGGCAGCGCAGTGTATTGAGGTGACGGGTTGCGTTCAGTGGCCGCCCTCATCCTGTTCGAGGTCTATGTCGTCAATCAGGCGCTTGAGGAGGTCTTCATCAGACTGTGAGCGCTCGCGGTCGTACGCCTGCTCCAGCTTGCGGACGAGCTGCTCAAAATCCTCGTTTTCCTGCATCGTTTCATTGAGTTGCTGTTCGACCTGCGCGCTGGCATCATAGAGGGTCTCCAGTGAGATCTCAATATCCAGCAGAGCATTCAGAGCCAGACAGATGTTGAGCATGCTTTTGGGGTATGTCGGCATTTCGAGGAACGGATAATGCGGAATTTCGACGACCAGTGACCACATATTGACCCCCCGCTGTGCCGCCTCGTCGGCGAGTGAGGTGACCAGGCCTGATGGTCCCGCGTAATCACCGAATTCTACGTTTGCCACGCCCTGCAGGTCCTTCTTAAGCGCTTCGGTGGCCACCGTCGCTCGCACCCGGGGTTCGCGGGTGTGAGGGATGGCACCAGCCACGCTTCCAATGAAGTAGATACCACTGACATTAAACTGCTGTGCGATCTCGAAAATGCAGTCCATATATGAGCCCCAGCGGACGTGCGGCTCCTCACCCGAAAACAGCAAAATATCGTGCTCTTTTGAAGCCCAGAAGGTGTTTTCCTCGTACACGATTTCCTTTATCACGCCGTCCTCAATGTCAACGTGGGGCCGGAATACGGCGGCAAACTCCATGGGGCTGATGGAGGCGAAAACCGACTGCTGAGCCTCCGTCGAAATTGATATGGGAAGCGTTGAAATAGGAAAGTGATGGACGTAGAAATCGAGCGGGTTTATTTCAGCGCACTCGGTCGCACCGAGCTGGTCTCTGATATAACTGACAGTGCCCGTGGAAACGTTGCCACCGTCCATCCAGCCGGTAAACCCGACAAGAAGTATCGGCGAGTCGAGATCTGGACGCCGGGTGATTTCTAAATCCTGCATCGCTGGTCATCAACCTTCGTGTGTAAAATGTGCTGTTTCAAACATCTTCCCTTTTTCTGCGCGGTATCCTCCCGCCATGTGCCGGGCGGCGGTTTTTGCAGCGGCCGTGTCGCTGTACAAAATCGGGCGCCGACAGGAGATCGCCGGCGTCCCAACGAGTGACTGACTCTCACATCCATTTACACGGCTTTCGGGGACAGTTGTTTGCCCTCAAAGAGGTGTCCGCATACTGTGGAGATCTCACGGCCTGGTTTCATCCGTTTCCTTCGTCTTCCAGACCGTTTTGTCGCCTGATTTTTTTACCACCGCATACGGTGCGTTGCGCATGGTGTCCCAGCCTTCCCAGGTGTAGTAATCGAAGTTCGCTGTCTCACGATGGTTGGTGCGGGTCAGCTTCACCCATCCCCCGCGGTCGGTGACGTAGCGGAGGCCATACGGTGTCCATACGAGCACCCCAAAGGGTATTTCAGGATTTGCGGCACAGCCGGCGAGGTGTACGTGCGAGCCGCTTGCCGTCCATTTTCCGCCTGCAAGCCAGCGCGGCTCCCAGCGGTATCCGTAGCTGGTCACCTTCGCAAGACCATCGCATGTGACACCGTTCTTGATACCCCAGATGTAGGCGGCACGCTGCCAGAATGTAAGTTCGCCGTATTCACCGCTCAACGCCTTCTTTGCACAGCGCTGAAACGGGTCTTTTTCCTTCCGCCAGTCCAGATCAACGTCATCGGGAATTTCAGGGTTTTTGCATTGTTCGGCCGCCTGTCCGGCTTCCTCGTGGCGTGACTGCTGTGTGGCTGATGTGCCAGCCCATACAGCGCCGGAAAGTGCTGCAATGACGACCACTGTGATGATTGTTGTTGCCATGTTTCTCATGCTTGACTTTCACCTACTGTGATTTTATTGGTCTATCCCCCGGACATCCCGGCGGCATAAAAATATGAGATTGCCGCCACGACACGGGGGGTGCGTCCGGCAGTTCCATTACGGATCCTGGCGTGTATCCATCTTTGCTGCAGGTCTGGTCGCTGGCCGGGATGCGACATCGCGCGGGTAGAAAAGATTGCCTCATGCTGACGGGCTGTCCGGAATATTCAGACACCGAGACAGGCTCCAGGCCAGCAGTGGAAAAGAGAGAAGCGTTAGAAGAGGGCGCCAGAAACGAAGTGGCGCATCAGCCAGAGGCAAAAACGACAATATTCCACCGACAACAAATGAGCCGCCCCATTGGGGGCGACCACTGGACCTTTCCTGCAATCTCAAACGTGACATGCGTCGTCGAGCAGATGCCTTCGCCGCTGCCCCCTGCCGGGAAAGCAGCGACCGGCCCCGTGTGTTGGTTCATCGCTTCCGGTTTTGCCGACGTATTCCAGAACGCTTTCTGGATCAGCCGGTATCCCGGCGAGTGCAAAAAACCGGAAGCATCAAGTGGGCCCGATACTACAACTGCAAAAGGTGCGCGTGCTGCCTGCGGCCTGTTATCCACAACCGCAGCCTGTCATGCTTCACACATCGTTGCTAAGTTTAGCAACAAATGTGATAATCGTCAAGTTTTACACATCTGACCTGCGCCCGATGGCCGGGCCGACCCCCGCTCTTGCACGGAGCGCGGTGTCGTTAGATAATACAGCAGTGTGGCTCTATAACGTACCGGGTCGGGGTCTTCATGAATAACGGTTCGTCGCTCAAAAACTCGTTCCTCGACATCATCGCCCGGAAGCCGTCGGGCTGGCTCGGCCGCTTCATCTATGGCCACCTTTCGGCGATGGAAGCGACTGACGCCCGCGTCATTGATGCACTGCAACTGACGCCGGATGACGTTTTTCTCGAGATCGGCCAGGGGGCGGGACTTCTGGTCAAGAAGGCACTGGAGACGGTGCAGCAGGCCGCCGCCATCGACCACAGCGCTGATATGGTGGCCCTTGCCAGGCGCAATAACCAAAAAGTCGTTGATGCAGGTCGAGCGGACATCCGCTGTGGCGGTGCTGAGGCCCTTCCATGGCCGGATGACCATTTCACATGCGGCGCCTGCATCGCGACCTTTCTCTTCATCGACGACCCCGGTGCGGCTCTTCAGGAGCTCCTGCGGGTGCTTGCTCCCGGCGGATGCTTTGTGATCGTCACGCCATCGAGCGAGGGCGAGGGAATGCTGCCGCGCCTGTTTGGCCGGTGGCCTGAAAAGGCATATCTGTACGACCGCGACCAGATGGAAGCTCTGCTGCAGCAGGCAGGTTTTGAGAGCATTGATGTGGAGCTGTCACGGGGCCGCCTGTGGTGTGCGTTCACCGCGCCTGACTGAACCGCCCCGGTTCTCTGCGTCGGCCCGTTCTCTATATTGCACCGTCCTGCCATGGAGGTATCACTCTCGTCTCT
>JAWODS010000359.1:0-6939 GCA_046483205.1 Armatimonadota bacterium
GCGGCGAATGTTTCATGATCCGGCGGGGGGATCTCAAGTACGTCCGATATACCGCAGAGGGATACCCCGAGCAGCTTTTTGACATGGCGAAAGACCCCGACGAGACCACGAATGTCATTGACGATCCCGCCTATGCGCAGCAGCTGGCGAATCTCAGGCAGCGCGGGGACGAACTCCCGCCGGCCCCGCAAAAGGACTAATCGCTACAGCAGCATGACAATAGACAACAGGGAGCGGATCAGTTTCCGCTCCCCTTTTTACTGCACACGCACTACCCCTGCGTTATTCGAGGATCGCCCAGCCCTGGTTGGCGGTGTCTGCATGGGCTCCACCCCACGGTTCAGGATACCATGTTCCGATTTCACGTGGCTTTGTTACCACGTTTCGCACAACATTGATCCGGAGCAGACGGCTTTCGTCCGGATCAATCTGCATCTCAGCGAGCGGGACACGAAGTTCGGCCGTCCAACGATCCGGGTGAATCTCGGCGGCCCAGTCACAATTGAAATCATAGGACAGATCGGAGCCGCTGCCGTCGTCCCACCGGTCGTAGAGACCCCCGGCAGCGTTCAGCGCAAAGTGAGCCCATGTTTCCGGGTGCTTCGCCGAACGGATGAATATCTCCACACCGTTGTCGCGCCAGACGTCGCCGTCGCGTAGAGTGGCCTCCGGCGCTATTTCGCTGGTCTCCTGGAAGCACTCGACGGCTATGTAGAGATTTTGCGCGTCATGAGCGAGGTGGAAGATGGTCGAATATTCGGCCGGCTCCATGGATCCCCGGGCGGTGAAGTCGCGGGCGCCGTATGTGGCCGACCAGGCGTCATCATCAAGAACTCCGTCGATCTCAGGCGGCGTCATGATTTTCGGCGCACCGGCTACACGTCCCGCCATTTGCCGCAGGTGCTGGACGGAAAGTTCATAGCCTTCCGACCCTTCCCTGTCAAAGACCCCGTCAACTTCGCGCTCGATGGCCCGACGCGCGGCGGGCGCATTCAGCATCTTTCGCCGTCCGGCTTCTCCCAGCGTCTTTGCCGCCAGGTGCTGCGACAACAGGCGGACTTCCGCGTTCACATGGGCCGGAAGCGTCTTGCCACTGAGCAGTCTTTTGATTGGGAAATACGCCAGCCGGTCGTCACCCACGCGGTTATCGATCTCTTCCCACCACTCCTCGGGCGTCCTCGGTGGGGAAATATCCGACATCGCGGCCGCGATCTTCTCCAGAGGCGCCCCGCTTTCTATGAGGTTGCGTATCTCCGGATCGCCCCAGTACGCCCTGGCAAAGATGGCGCCCAGGTCCCACGTCTTCCGGAAGAAGTTTATCCGCTTTTTGACAATTTCGCTGCTCGCGCGCCGCTCAGCTTCATCCAGATGTGCGGTGCATTCGGTCACGACCTCCGGCGGATATGCATCGAACAGGACGTCCCTGGCGAATACAAAGAAACCGTCCTGGCAGTTGCGGTATCGCGGGTTTTCCCGAAGGGCCTGTTCGCACCGTTCGAAGTACTTCTGCATCGGTTCGGCAGCCTCGCGGAACATCCGCTGGTACCAGTCATCCATCAGCGCATTCAGATTGACATTCGGATTCCACCACAGGGCAGTGGTCGCATAAAGACGCGGCGCGTCGAGGCCGAAGTGTGGATACACTTCCGCGTACACACCCTTGAGGTTATGTTTAAGGCCATACTGGAGCACCTCCTGGATCTGGTGGGAATAGATTCGTGGCAGGATGAAACGATTCCCGTATGCGTAGTCGTAAAACCCGATCTGATCCACCAGGTCGCCCCAGTCGGCGATGATCTTCTGCGCCGCCCGCCACGTGCTCGGTGCATACGTATCGGCGATGGCAAAGGTGATATACGGCAGAATGTCTTCATCCACATCAAGCTCTGTGGGCGGACAGACGCTATTCGTATATGCCAGACACCCCAGCAGTTTGTCCGGATGGGTTTTGTCGAGTTCGGCCCCGACTTCCGTCAACCAGGAATAATACAGTCGCGAATACGGAGAGGGGTATCTGCCACATTGACGGTCATCGTCTCTCAGCCGGAGGCACTCCGGGCAGTGACACCATCCGGCTCCGTCGGCGGTGCCGAATGAGAAGGATTCATCGTCCGGATTATCATTGAAATGCTCCCGGGCCGCCTGTGCTGCAACCTCCACTGTACCCGTTTCTGTCATGCACGGCTGCCAATTATGAGCCCCACTCTCCGGCCGAAAGCGTTCACCATCATGTACGGGGAAGTATTCGGGATGCTCATCGTAGTAGATGTCCGGATCGAAGATGTCCGGGAGGTTGTGGTGGAAGCTGTAGCGCTCATACCAACTGGCAACATGCACGCGATGACGCAGCGACCACTCCAGCGCCCCCGGGACGTATCCCATTCCGCTCCACTGTCGCGACAGCAGCGTCGGGGTCTCGGTGGCCTCGCCGGGGCTGATGGTGATTCGCTCGTGTTCGGCTATGTCCTCACCAAGCGGGCCCGGTATCAGCCAGCGCACATCGAGATAATCACGCAGAAACTGGCAAACCGCCCAGTATGTGGATACACGCCTCGACCCCGCCAGAAAAGCACGTTCCGGCTCTACAATGATCATGTAGGCGTCACGGTCTAACTCGTTCAGCTCATCGCCGAAGTTCTCCCTGGTCGCGGAGCAGTCGCCCACATACAGTGGATACGTCTCGGAGTCCAGCTCCAGGGCATCTTCACACACCATATCCAGGCGCCGACCGGTCACCTTCTCGATATACTCCACAAGTTCGGTGGCCGGCTGCCTGGGCTGGATTGCATGGGGCCATTCTTCAGCTTCGGCGGTTGCCGCCTCGATACTGTACACAATCGTCGCCTGCCGGTCGCCATCCACCACCGGGAAATCTGCTGCCATCGCCGACGACAAACTCACAGCGATCACCAGTACAGCCGCGATCCATGTTCGCATCTATTGCCTCCTGTGCGCTCTATACCTGGCTTAGCCGCCTGCAGGACGAAACCAGTTCTCGGAGTTTAATCCATCCATATTCGCGGCGGCGGCGCCATTTTCTGTCCAGTAGATCAGATACCATTCAATCGGCCGATGGGCAGGAACATCGTTGATAATCACCGAATGTTCGGTCCCCTGTTCGACCTCCACATGGCTCCACTGCTTAAAGCCGGGGACGCGATACATCAGCCGTCCTGAGGTGGGACGGTCGGTTTCCCAGCTACAGTGTATGTTACCGTCGGCGGCGGCGAATCCCGGCGCCACCGCGAGATCCGGGGTGTCGGCTGCGACCTCAGTTTCGAGCATGTTCCCCAGTTCGGCCCGGACTTGTTCGAACTTTTGAGGATCATCAGCGGTAAACACGGCCGTGTCCACCAGGTCGCTGATAGCGCTGTCAACTCGCTGCTGTGTTTCATCGCCGGCCCGGGCCGCTGCCTCACGAAGCATGTAAAGGTATATGTAGTCTTCGCGGCCCTCTCGGGTGGCTTCCCAGCGACGGGACGTCACCGGCCCTTCCGGACTCGGGTAAACGACAACATTATCGTCTCCCTTGCCGTCGAAATCGTTCCAGATGTCGGTGCCATAGCTATAAACGCCCCAGTAGAAGTCCCCATCAAGTCCGAGCTGCCAGACCTTCCACGGCTGGAGTCGGAAATAACCGTGCGGGTCCAGGGCCTTCTTCGGGTGGGAGGTGGTGTACCCACAGACCGGCTTCCCGGTGTCTTTCCAGGCCTGTACCTGCGGCTGGGGGCCGTCCTTCCACAGGTGGGCCATGTGGGGAATCCAGATGTCCACCAGCGGATTGACCTCCGGCAGCTCCTCTATCGGTGGTCCGCCATCCATGCATGTCTGCATCTCAGGGACGATCTCCTGCATGAACTCTGCTGCCCTGACGGCCTTCTCCCCCTGGTTGCGATGATGCGCCTCGTCCCAGATCTGAACTACGTACTCATCATGGCTCATGCCTATGTCTTCCCGGAGATGCCGCTCGAACTCGCGCAGATGTGCGGCGAAGGCACGTTTGTAGGGCTCACTCATGAATTCCCAACCATAGCGGTTGCTGTATCGGTCGAAATCATAGGCAACCCCGTAGGAATACACGATGAGACCGCCCGTTTTGCGCGCGTATTTCAGCTTCGTATGCAGGATACGGTCCTGTCCGCTCCAGTCATACTTCTCGACTATGTTGCCCCGCTTATCGTATTCAGGGAATATGTGGCGGCTCTTCATGGAGAAACAGTTCACGTAATGCTCGGCGAAATTTTGGACATAGTCCTCACTGAAGTCGCGAGAGAAGTAATCCCAGTGATAGGTGAGTATCGGCATCTGGTCCAACAGCCGCACCGGTCGGACACGGATGTTGACCGGGATCTCGGTCTTTGGAAGCTCCGGGGCGAAGGGCAGGAAGGTGATCGTGGTGGTGTATTCTCCCGGCGGGAGGCCTTCGGTGTGCAGCGTCAGCCAGACCTGGCGGCTCTCACCCGAGGGAACCGCAAGGATCTTGCCCTGCCCCATCTCTGGAAGCGGGTCAGCAACGGTTTCGCCACTTCGGAGTTTGTGATAAATAGCCTCGCGGAACTCGATACATTCGTGAGAGAAGGTCGGGCCTGCTTCGTCATCCCCCTGGTTGAGTTGGAGATCCTCTATATTGAGGCGTCCCTCAACAGCGCTGGCACTGGGATTGGTGAGGATAAAGTCGGCAGAATCGTATTCGCTGACACATGCCTCCATGGCGATTTGGGGCTCCGTCTCGAGGCTGGGCGGCATTTCATGTCGGTCCACATCGGCCCAGAGCCATTTCGTCCACACGATGTAGGGCAAATTGATCGCCTGCGCAAGCTGTTCGCTCGCCGCCTGCCATTGCTCCTGGGGCATTCGGTCATCTCGTGTGAGGTTCGTCTGCACCATTTGTTCAATTTTCTGGCGTGTTTCGCTCACCAGCTGCCCAATTTGTGACCCAAATTCTGTATCTCTCCGGGCATAGCGCTCAAGCGCGGGAAGCCTGTCAGCGATCAGCTCGGGAATGCGCGGCTCCGGGCGAATATAGACCGGTACGGACTGGCGGAGGATTGTCTGATCATCAATACTCTGAGCAGCCACTACCGCCTGCTCGCTGCCATCGACAATCCTGTATTGCGCTCTGTAAGCTGCCACGTCGGATTGATCTGAGCTGGCGGGCGCCAGCTCAGGCGCAGGGTAGTCCCACGGCGGCGAATCCCCGGTCGGCCAGCTGCGGAGGAGGCGAACCTCCGGCGATGTGGCCTCCGGTCCCATCAGCGTCATCTCGTTCAGACCGAACATCGGATGGTGGGCTATCTCCACAGCGGGCGCTGCCGACAGATCCGTGAATACCAGATCGCCGAAGCGTTCAGGTTGCCGAAAATCCCCACCGGTGGCAGCCCAAAGGCTGAGTTGCTCCTGCACTTTCCTCTCTCGGCCTACATTGAAGCCCCAGACGTCCCCAGGCTGGGCCACTGTATCCAGATCAGCGAACGGTATGGCGATTTCTATCTGCCACGATTCATCGCCTATGTTTGCTGCGACCTGGAGGTCGGCATCCCAGTCAACTCCGGCTTCCGGTCCCCGGTCGTGCACGACTCCCTTTGCATTGATCACAATCTGGTAGAACGTACGCCGGTCCCTGTTAGTGTCGAGAAACAATTCCACACAATCGTCCTGCCAGATGCGGCCATCTCTTTCCGTCTGTTCCATCTGGAGTTTATCAGGCTGCGGCTCATCGCATCTTACGGCGATGTAAAGATTATCGGTGTCAAAGCAGACCAGGGCCTCGGTCTGCGGATCGGCCAACCTGGTCATCTCCGGATTTACAAAATGCGTCAATCGCGCAGAATTATGCTCCTGCCAGCAAGTGTCGTTCAGATCACCATCTATGGCTGGAGGATTCTGGATCGTCCGGGTGGCGGTAACGTTATTGGGCGATACCTGACCAGTACACGCGACATGACAGAACATCAACAACACGATAGACAGGACAGCAGCTCGACGCATGAAATTCTTCTCCTCGTGAGGGGCAGGTTTACAGTTTGTTTGAAGGAAACACACACTCTTTGAACGCCTGGTCCGCCAGAACATACGCTTTACGGCGTCCCAAGTATAACAGGAGATGGAGTGAGCTCCAACAGCCTGCCACAAATGTACGCTCAAGTGACGCGCAAAAGTTCGGACAGATCGCATTCTTTTTCGCCGGGGGTTATAGGTATCCCTGCGCTCACTCACGCGAAGTGTGCGTTCTTTCGGTATTTCGGGGCCACGCCAGTCGGGTGTCGCAAATTCTCTGCCTGCGCTGCCCATACTCTCGCAATCCGCGAACGCAATATTGCTATGGCCGAGGAATCACATATGGTCGCCAAGTGTCGGGACCGCCTGGTTACCCAACGTCACATCTAGCGGCCCCTCTGTTGGTGCATACGCCTCCACAAACCAACGGCCCTTTCGCTTAAGCAGTGCTTTGCGACCGAGACCTGAAGCCACCAGAAGTCCTGCATCGGCCTCCCTATGTGACCTTGCCCCGAAAAAAGAGATCAGTGGGAGTGAGAGGATTCTGATAGAATACGGACGTAAAGGAGGATCCTTTCATGAGTGGCAAGCGTTACACCGAAGAGCAGATCGTTCGGATCCTGGGAGAGATCGAAAGTGGCCGTACGGTGGCAGCGACGGCCCGGGAGTATGGGGTCGCTGAACGCACCATCTACCGGTGGCGCAAGAAGTTCGGCGGGATGGATCTGTCGGAGGTTCGACGGCTCAAAGAGCTGGAAGCTGAGAATGCGCGGCTTCGAAGGATCGTGGCCCAGCAGGCGATGGACAACGATGCGCTCAAAGAGCTGTTGCGGGGAAAATGGTGAGCCCTGAGCGCAAGCGAGCGGCCGTGAGATTTCTGCAGGCCGAAGACCTCAGCTCGCAGCGTCGAGCGTGCGAGTTGGTGGAAGTGTCCCGTTCGAG
>JAWODS010000368.1:0-8609 GCA_046483205.1 Armatimonadota bacterium
GTCGAACGCGACGATGACGAGGGCCGCTGCCTTGCTGTTGGCGGGCGCCTGCCGGGTTCATTTGGTGCGAAATACCGCATCTGGGATGACTGGCGCGGCTTCACGGAACTCACATTTGATCTGTGGGTTCCGGCCGATGCTCCTGGCGACCTGGACATATTTCCGTACATCAAAGATAAGCAATACTGGTGGTTTCAGGCGGCCCCGCTGCATGATCCGCAAACCGGCACGCGCGCCCGGGGTCTTCAGAGGGGTCAGTGGCAGACATTTACTCTCGACATTTCCGAAGATTCCACGGCATGGGAGGCTGCAGGCCACCAGCGCTCGTGGAACAGGGTCCTTTTCTATCCCCGGGAATTTGGCGTTCGTTTCTTTGGCACAAAGGAGTGGTCGGGCACGGTGCGTCTCGACAATCTCCGTCTCACGGGCAATGAGCCTCCGCTGGGCCCGATGCAACACGGTGCTCCCGGCTCTCACCGCGGTCAGCTTGAGCTCGGGCAAAATACAGACACCCTGGCGGTTTACGAAAAATTCGAGGCCACTTTCGAGGTCAAACGCAACTACGAAAATCCCTTTGACCCTGCAGTGGTCAATGTCGAGGGACATTTTTTGACACCGGACGGCGACAGACTGGTCGTGCCCGGCTTCTGGTACCAGGATTACAGGCGTACGAAGACCGAAGAAGGCTACGAGAAGCTGCTGCCGGTCGGAGAGCCGGTCTGGAAGGTACGCTTTTCGGCGAGTCAGCCCGGCACCTACCGCTATTTCGTCAAAATCCAGGACGCCTGGGGCGAGGAGCGCAGCGCGGAACGGACTTTCACGGTTGTGGACGACCCCGACCAGCCCGGACTGGTGCGCATCTCACAGCAGCACCCACGCTTTTTCGAGTTTGAAAACGGAGATTTCTTCTTCCCCATCGGGCTGAACATGCGAGACGGAGGCGACCAGGCTGAAGCACAAAAGGGCACCTTCGATTTCGACTATTTCTTCACCCGATTCGAGGAGGAAGGGTTGAACTTCGTCCGGAGCTGGATGTGTGCGTGGTGGGCAGGTATCGAGTGGGGTGACGAGTATCACTCACGCTTCGACGACGTGGGGCGCTACAGCATGTACAACGCCTGGCGGCTGGATTACATGATGGACCTCGCCCGCGAGCACGACATCTATATCGAATTGACCCTCAACAGCCACGGCCAGCTCCGCCGCGATAAGTTCGACGCAGAGTGGGAATACAACCCCTATTCCGTCAAAAACGGCGGGTTTGTGGCCTCTCCTGCCATGTTCATGTCCTCGCAGAGAGCCACAGAGATGATGAAGCAAAGGCTCCGCTACATCGTCGCGCGGTGGGGCTACAGTCCAATGTTGATGTCATGGGATCTCGTTAACGAGGTGGACCTGTCAGAAGGTTATGACAGAGCCGAGGCCGCCGCGTGGCATAAGGAAATGGCGGAGTATATCCGGGAGATTGATATCCACGACCACGTCATTACCACCCACATCTGCATCTTCTGGGGCTATGGCGGAGAGCTGTGGCAGCTTGACGAGATCGAATACACCCAGGCCGACGCCTACTGGGACCGCCACATCAAGTGCATGAACCGCGGGTGGAATGACCGCGAACAATACGACAAGCCGTTTATGTTCATCGAATACGGGCCTCAAACCGTTGCCCTGCCCATTTCAGCGCAACAATGGCAGCGCAACTTCCGCACCGGACAGTGGATCTCATACATGATCCCCTCCGCCGCTCCGGGGCAGTTCTGGTATCACCTGGCATGGGACGAATACCGCCTGTATGAATATCAGCAGGGCCTGTTTGCGTTCAACCAGGGGGAGGACCGGCGCGGACTGAATCTGAAAAGAATGACGGCCTCGGCGGCAACCGAACGAGATCTTGACATTGACATCCAGGCCATGGGCAACGGCACGCACGCGTATTTCTACGTGCTGAACTACGATAACATGCTCCATCCGCGACCCGATGACGTGCCCGATGAGCGGCGCATCCGAACGGGTCACGTCACGCTCGAAGGGATGGAGCCGGGGGACTATGTCGTCGAATACTGGGACACCATCGAGGGCGAGATCATTGATACCGCTCGCGCCACCACGGACGGTGAACTGCTGAAGCTCACCCTTCCCGAATTCGCCCAGGAGATCGCCGCCAAAGTTCGGCCAGCGGGTTAATTCCTTCCGTTTGCCTTCCCGCGCATGATCTGGTGGTCTCGACCGACATTCTCTGCCTGTTTTTGCGCGTACATCCGCCGGTCGGCAATCTGCAGCGTCTCTTCGAAGCTGTTGTTGTCACCGGTCCGATATTCCGCTGCTCCTGCGCTCAACCCCACCAGTTGCGGGATCTCAGGCGCCAGTGTGCCCTCTGTGGCGCGCCTCCGCAATCGTCGCCGCAAAGCGGACTGCAGGCGCTTTTGGACTCCCCGTGTGTCAGTGATTGCCGTGTCCGCCATGATAATCAGAAACTCGTCACCGCCGATACGCATGACGGTGTCATCGCTGCGCACCTGTTCGACCAGGACGTCGGCCACCTCCGTCAGCACGATGTCTCCGGCGGCATGACCGAATGTGTCGTTCACGGTCTTGAGGCGGTCAACATCCAGAGAGAGGACAGTAAACCGATCACCCGCATCGTCCGCGCTTTCTAAGTCTTCGAGGACACATTCATTGAAGTAGCGGCGATTGTACAGGCCGGTGAGACCGTCTCGAAGACGCTCCTGGTCGAGCTGCTCCATCACCAGCTTTAGCTCCGTGACATCCTGCCCGCTCGCCAGAATCGCCGGACGCTGCTCGTACTCAATCCCCGCCAACTGCACGTCATGCCACCGCATGCTTTCGTTCACCGTGACGAAACGCGCAAGAATCCGCTGGAACTGAACCTCCCCGGACCTGACTCTATCTACGGCCGTCTGCACGTCCTCTGCATCCCGGTCATCCACGAAATCCGCCAATGCGCGTCCTGTCACCTCCGCCCGATCGTCCACTCCGACATAGAAGCCGAAGGCCGAATTGCAGTACACCACCCTGTCATCCTGCATGACCCAGATTGGATGCAGCGACTTTTCGGTGAAGGTGCGGAATTTCTGCTCCGATTTCCTGAGTTCCTCCTGGGCCATGCGCCGGTCGGTGATGTCCACGAGGTTGGTGGTCACCGCCTCCTGCGTGCCGCTCTGTGGGCTGCGAACCCACAGGTCTATCCACACCACGCCACCGTCTTTTTTCACCAGCCGCAATTCGTAGCGGTTGGGGACATTTTCTCCACGCTGCCTGCGCTCCATGCGCTCGCGGGCCATCGGCCGGTCCTCGGGATGCACGAAGTCGAGGATGGGGCGGCCGAGTAACTCGCGGCGGTCGTAGCCGCTCCATCGGGCCACTGTCTCGTTGACGAATCGAATTCTGCCATTTTTATAGACCAGCACTCCCACCAGCGCGTTTTCGATCAGGTCGCGATATCTCCGCTCCGAATCCGCGAGGATCCGCTCGTTATGCAGCGCAAACCACACTCCCAGACACAGCAAAAAAACGATCGCACCCAACACGAGGGTACAGAGGACGGCAATGGCATCACTCGTCTCGTTTATGCGGCTGACGATCGAGCGCGAGAACTCCTGTTGCATCGTCTCCATGTGGCGCGAAGTCGCTGCGGTCGTCTCGTTCAAAGCCCGCCCGGGCTTCTGAAACTCCGCTTTCACCATTTTCTCCGTGCCACCGGCAATGGCGCGGAAATCGCGATCTATTCTCTGCGCTGCCACCGCGTACTTCGTGGTTGTGCACCGTATCAGGATCGACACTGCCGTCAGCACAGCCAGGGCGAATGCCAGCACCAGTATGCGCACCCGCGTTCCCGCAATATGCTGGTCTTTTCCAGACGTGTATGTGCCATCATTCATGATCGTTCAGTACCAATGCCGTGTGTTTATGCAACCTCTTGCCGGCAGTCATTCATGCGAATGAATGCATGAGCAACCTCCGGGTCAAACTCTCTCCCGGCGCCGTCGCGGATGAGGGAGATTGCGTGTTTGTGAGAATAGGCGGGCCGGTATGGTCTGTCGCTGGTCAACGCGTCATAAACATCACACACATGCAGCAGGCGCGCCTCGAGAGCGATATGATCTCCCTGCAGGCCCAGGGGATAGCCTGTTCCATCCCAGTCTTCATGGTGCTGGCGGATAATTGCGGCAACACGGTCACACTCCGCGACACTGCTGAGTATTTCTCCGCCCAGAATTGGATGGGCATAAATCGTCTCCCATTCTTTCTCTTCCAGCCTGCCCGGTTTATTCAGGATGTCACTGGTTACTCCGAGCTTGCCAATATCGTGGTACAGTGCGGCCATCTCACTACGCCTGGCCACCCTCCGATCAACCTGCAGATCCTCGCAGAGCATCACCGTAAGCT
Organism: Armatimonadota bacterium; assembly: GCA_046483205.1. Lineage (GTDB taxonomy): Bacteria > Armatimonadota > Zipacnadia > Zipacnadales > UBA11051 > JBKHJK01. The sequence continues at coordinate 4,411 of JAWODS010000368.1, forward strand.
GCATGACGCGCTTGCAGTGGCGGGCAGTGTAGTCATCCTTCGCCTGCAGGACGTTCATCAGTGTAGGCAGTTGGACACTGTCACACCCGACGCGGTCGTCCGATCGACTGACGGGCGCCAGTGCATAGCCAGTGAGTGGGCAATCACGTCCAGCCATTTCTCTTCATCCTCGCACAAAGAAAGATGAGAAATATCCATGCCCAATATCGGCCTCTTATGCGAAGAGCTTTACCCGCAGTGGCAGCAAAAGTTCGAAGTTGTGTAACGGACGCGTGAAATGGCGCGGCCATCTGCCTGCAAAGGGAATCGGGGCGCATGACACGCCACTGGAGTATGACCGCAGCAGGTGGGGGGACACTCCATAAACCAGAGATAGCGACACCGGCCCGGCCCTGCATTAGGGTCGTCTTCAGGGCCGGGCGCTCAGGGAAAATCGTCTGCGGGGTTTACCGCGTTCTGATGTCTCACCGTCGCACAGGTTGGAACCGTGTATTGGAAAGATTCTCAGGTGTCCGGATTGGCGTCAGCCTGCTTATGCAAGGTCTCAGCCAGCCTGAGCGGTTATACGCCGGTTGGTTGACGAGGTCTATCCACCATGCATGAGTGTGGGCTCTCCAGAGCGATGACCTCATCGCCACGCTTCAAAGATACAGCCGAGCAGGGGAATGTAACTTCGCCATCACGACGGATGATCAACGGCAGTATTTCACGCTCGTCATTGCAATCAACGAATGCACGCAGGGAGGTGGGCTCTTCGACCTTTCGTTCCACGACCTCGGCAAGGCCGTGCGAAATGCGATAATCCCACTCCACCATGTCCACGGGGAGGGCACACATTGGCAGCGCGCCAATGTCGTTGAGGATGGTCTTCATCCCTTCAGTGGTTCTCTCATCAATCATTACAAAGATCTCGTCGACATCGAACACGAGGAAGGCAATCTGGGCGGCGATGATATTGATCTCTGCGTTGGTCGTCATCGCAATCAGCGCCTTCGCATTGCCGACGCCCGCTTCCTGCTGGACCTCTTGCTTCTGAGCATCGCCACAGATCGCGTCAAAGCCCATCTCCCGCGCCTGCTGGCAGTGTTCTCGGTTTGCATCAACCATGGTGACGTCCTCGATGTCCGCAAGCTGTTGGGCCAACAATTGCGAGGTTGGTCCAGCCCCGACGATCACGATGCCCTCGCGCCCCTCGCCGGAGGCCACCAGTTCGCCGCGACTCCGCAGCCATCTAACACTCCATGTCAGAAGCATTGGAACGGTCGCAGTCGTGAAGATTGCCATGAAGACGAGAATGGAGAATATCGTATTGTCTATGATGCCCATCTGCAGGCCGATACCGGCAATGATGATCTCCACGGCACCCCGACCGTTCATTCCTGCTCCGATGGTCAGCCCTTCGCGCCACCCGTGTCCACTCGGCAGGTAGAAAAGAGCTGTGCCGACGACTTTACCCACAATTGCCACCACCAGCACCCAGATGAGCAGTGCCAGATCGGTCTGAAAGACGTCAAAGGTGACTTCGAACCCTGCGGTCACAAAGAAGATCGGAGCAAGAAATCCTATTGAAACATCGTGGACGAGGTTGTTGATGTCGCTCAACAAACGCCGCTGCAACATTCCTTCGCGCAGGAACAAACCGGCGATGAATGCACCGAGGATTGCATGGAGCCCGGCCATTTCAGCCATGGCGGCAAACAACAGTGCCACAAGCAAAATCAGGGTTGCGTTCAGCGTGCGATTGGTGATACCGGCCTTGTGCATTCGGGTCGTGACGTAGGGAAACAGCTTCCAGCCAACCAGACCCGTGATCACGAAAAATGCCAGCGCCTTGCCCGCAACTACCAGAAGCGTGCCGAGTTGCAACGTGCCTACGTCCACCAGTCCCATCATGCCGGCGAAAACGACGAGAGCGGCGGTATCCGAAAACAGGGCGCCCGCCATCAGCACATGCGCCACTCGCGTATTCAGCAGCTTCAGGTCCACCAGGATCCGACTCTTTGTCGCCAGAGAGGTCACGCCGACGGCGATGCCCACAAAAAGCCCCGCCATCACTGTTCCTCCGAGCCATAGAACTACAAAGTACGCCAGCACGAAGGGAGTGACGAACCCGCCAAACGCTGCCAGGATTCCCGGCCAGGAGGCCTTGAAAAGCTCTTCGGGATGAATCTCCATCCCGATGTACAGCATCATCAACAGCACGCCGACCTCGGCCAGTACCGCCAGAGCCTCGCTGCCGTGGATCCACCCCAGCAGCGGCGGTCCCAGCAGGAGACCAGCAATCAGTTCGCCAAGTACAGGTGGATAACCGACACGCCGTGCCAGTTGGCCGGCCCCCCATGCAGCCAGTAATACCAGAAGCAGGTTTTCTATGTGAAACTCCATTTAAGCAGTTCCCTCTCTACACGGTTGTGAATGCGCCTTTGTCCGTCGATCAGGCCGCTGAAACTCCCGGTTGCCAACTCCATCGGATACGTTTACCCACCCGCCGCGCACATGGCCTTACAAGCGGGAAAAAACGCCTTTTCGGGGCCCTGTATTATAGCACACACCTGGCAATAGCCCGCAACCATCCGCACCGGTGCGGGATGTGTATTCATCACCTCCGCATTCTGGGGGCCTCACGTGGCTCCCAGCTCCCGTCCACAACACCATCAAATCGCTCTATGGTCCCCGCATACCGGTAACAACATCCTGCTGTGCTCGTCGCGCGAATACCGGTCGCGGAATGAGCAATGTCCACCGTTGCAGCTTGCAGTGGCGACTATCGAACTGCGCGAATGGGCCGGAGGATCGGTCCGAACACCATGCCATCGCAACAACGATTCTTTTACTGCAGCATTCTGACCCGATTCGTCGAAGAAAGTTCGCAAAAAGCCCGAAAAATCCAGTCATTTAGCAAGGACTGGCGCAGGGGCCTGACAGTTGCCCCATACGACAAGAGGCAGCAAATGTTTTTTTGCAGTTCAGACTGGCTCATACAATGAATGGGCGTGCCTCGAGCTGTCTCCTGCGGGCCATGTCGCCTGGGAGAAACTCGGCATCAGGCGCTCCCCGGCGGCCGGTGTGCGTTTTTCGTGCGGCGATCCTTCACAGGGACGACGAGCAGCCCGCACACGTCTCTAACATCGTCCGCGTTTCCCTGTGTTTTGAAGAATCGAGGGGAAAAGGCCTGCTGTCACGGCGCCGACACGGCCACCCAGGCTGTTCTTCTGGATGTCGGCAGCAGCCTACGATGTCGCGGTCTCCCGCTCCGACCGTCGGGAAACCGTCTGCAGGCTGATCACAGTGTCCCCCCGCTGCAGAGAAACCGCCGAACATGGGAAGGTGTACTCACCATCACGACGGATGATCAATGGCAGCACCTCCCGCCGGTCTTCCCGCTCCACAAATTCACTTAAAGTCATCGGTTTATCGATTTCCTGTTCGGCGGTTTCGGCCAGACTATGTCTTATTCGGTAGTCCCACTCTGTCATGTCCACGGGGAGGGCACACATGGGTAGAGCACCTATATCGTCCAATATGGTCTGCATTCCGGCAGTCGTACCTTCGTTAATGATGACGTAAAGGTTATCAACGTCGAACACCAAAAACGCGATCTGAGCGGCGATTACATTGATTTCTGGATTTGGCGTCATCGCGATGAGGGCTTTGGCGTTGCCTGCTCCTGCTTCCCTCAGTATCTCTTGCTTTTGCGCGTCGCCGCACACAGCCTCAAATCCCATCTCGCGCACCTGACGACAGTGCTCCCGATTGGCATCGATAAGACAAACTTCCTCTTCTTCGCTCAGACGTTTGCTCAAGAGCCGCGCCGTCGCTCCCGCTCCGACAATGATGATACGCTCCCGATCGTCCCCCGAAGTAACCAGCTCGCCGCGGCTTCGCAGCCAGTTCACGGTCCATGTCAGAAGCATCGGGACGGTGGCGGTGGTGAAGATCGCCATGAAAACCAGGATTGAGAACAGGTTGTTGTCAATGACCCCCATCTGAAGCCCGATGCCGGCGATAATGATCTCGACGGCGCCCCGGCCGTTCATCCCCGCTCCGATGGTGATGCCCTCGCGCATGCCGATCTCGATCCGGTCGCCTTCGTGGATGTCCTGGTGCGGGAAACGGACCTCGAAATGCTCACCCGCCTCATGACCCGACAGCCTCGACCGCGCCCCGGTCTTGTCCGCAAGCTCGCGGGCTCCGGAGGC
>JAWODS010000396.1:0-5597 GCA_046483205.1 Armatimonadota bacterium
GCAAACGGCCTGAAATCAAACTCAAAGCCTCCGAGGCCGTGTTCAGACACGATCAGGATATCCAAAAGTCCTCGCTGCAGCCATGTCTCGATATCAAGTGCCTGCTGTAGATATTCCCTGTGGTCCACGCGGGCGGTGATGGTGATGTCACGGCCGGTTTCTTCGGCGAGCTTCCGGAGGCCCTCCATGAACTTCGTCATCGGGCGGCACCAGTACTCCACCCGCCGGGGGTCGTCATCGGGAATGTCCCAGGCGTCCTCGCCATATTCGTCTTCAAAACCCTCCAGCATGATGTCTTCGGCTCCGACGAATGGCGGGTGGCGCAGGAAGTCGAGATTGATGCCGTCAACGGGCCGCTGCAGGACCTCTTCGGCCAGCGACAGCTTCCACTGCCGCACCTCGCGGTAGGCGTAGCTGAGCTTCGAGGTCTCCTCGCCGTCGAAGGTAACCACACGCATGTGTGGATGCTCGCGCCAAAAGTCAGAGTTGAAGATGGCCGGGATGCCCTCCCCCATCCAGCCGGCGGAATAATCCGGATTCATCCGCAGGCTTGCGTGGCACTTCTTGCCGATCTCATGGCAGGTCTCGGCGACAAGCTGCAGTGAATCCACCCCTGCGTCTATCAGCCTCTGCATGTTCTCATGAGCCGTGCGATCGCCCCGGCGGGGGAAATTTTCCACCCCGGCTCCCATAATCTCCACGGTCTCGCAGGGGAAGTTCACGCGGCTGCCGCAGTTGACGCCCCATTCGAAAACCGACAGGCTGGTTGCCTTATATCCCCGGACATAGTCGGCGAGGGCTTCGGGCGATGAGTACAGGTCATCGTAAAAGCCGCCGTGGCCGTCGTTGTTGATGATGATTATCTTTTCACCCTCGGTCATCATGGCTCACCTCTGCGTTATCCGGAGCTATCTGCCGGACCTCGCCGGCCTTGATGTTCCGGGGTTCAAGTCCGGGGGTATCCAGCCTCAGGTTCGTGATCTTCACAGGGCCTCCATCGACCAGTGCGAGGCGCACGCAGTAATCACCGGCGGTCTGTACCGGGAGCAGGAAGCGCAGGATCTCCCGCCCTTTGCCCAGGCAGCGGGCTGTTTCCACCCATTCCTCGTGGGGCCGGCATTCAATCTCACCGGCGCCCTGAAGCTCCACGAGCAGGTTCCAGTGCGCCTCCTGAAGCCACAGCGACATTTCTGCGACCCCCTTTTCATTCAGTACGACCGGTCCGTCGTCGCTGTCTGCTGCACCGGGCACCCGGCCTGGTTGTTTCATGGTGTCCCCCGCTCTCGTGATGAGGGCAAACGGCGTGTGTTTGCTTTCAGATTATTTCGGCCTCCTCTCCCCCTCGACCTGCCGGTAATACAGGACATTCGTTATGTGTCATAATACGCGCCGCCGGAAGGTATCCTTACCCCTGGCGTCCAATAAGCCCATACAGGTCAACTCCGTTCCGGGTAGGTGTTATCGATGCGCCCCTTCGAAGGTGTTGAAATAATGTATCTGCCTCTGCCGCTCGTGTGTCTCGTGCTGTGTGCTGCACTTTGTGCCGCGGCGGTTTTTGCCGAAGACCACCCTATCTACTCCACTGTCAATAAAGATAATCCCGAACAGTACGTGAGCAATGTCGAGCGCGTCATGAGCATGAGCGAGGAGGAAATGCTCTCCTTCATGCCCGACAGGCCGGTCGTCTGCTTTTGTGCGTGTCCCAACTGCTACGGGGGAGCCAGCGGCAAGGGTGTTTTTGAATGGAGCATTGACAACCCCGACCAGATAAAATGCAGATACTGTGACGCGACATTTCCCGATAAGGCGTATCCGGAAGACCAGGGGATGGAGGGCAAGAACGCCCTCGGGGAAACGGTCACGTATCACTACTATTACAACGAGGAAAAGGATATGCGCCATTTCCTCAGCGATCACCTGGCCAAACATCGGCGTGACTGGCTGGTGAGGCAGTGTCAGGCGCTGGGAAGGGCGTACCAGGCCACCGGTGAGGCCAAATACGCCCGGCGGGTGGCGCTGGTGCTGGATAAACTCGCCCGGCTGTATCCGCACTGGCCGGCGCTGCACAACAGGAGCATCACCCGCATCCGTTTCTGTGAATCCCAGGAGCCACCGTATAGCTGGGATGCGGGACGGTGGGGGTATTTCCACAACGAAATCTCCAAGGGCATGGTTCGCTCGTACGATCTGATTTATGACAGCGACGTCTTTGAAAGTCTGTCAGAGGAACGCGGCTACGACGTTCGCCAGCGCATCGAAGACGATTACTTCCGCCCGACCTATCACGCCGTGAAGGTGAGCCCCTATCACGTCAGCAATGTGGTAGGCTACGATGTGACGAGTGCGGCGATGCTGGGGCGCGTGCTGGGCGATCCGGATATGGTTCATCGCGCCTTCGGCTGGATTAAAGACAACGTCACCTCCGGCTTTTTCTACGACGGCTGCTGGCACGAATCGCCCAGCTACCATTACATGACATTGGGAGGCCTGAGAACGGCATTTTCAGTCGTGGAGGGCTATTCGGACCCGAAGGGGTATGTGGATGAGGTGGACGGCACGCACATAGAGAACCTCGACCCTGAGACCCACGTTCCATTCTGGGCGAAGGTGCAGGATGCTTTCAAGGCCGTCGCCTTCCCCAACGGCTGCTCGACACCCGTGCACGACACGTGGGCCAACCAGCGGCGCGCCCAGCCCCGCATGGAAACTATTTCAACAATTCTGCCCGGCTACGGTCACGCTTCACTGGGCCGCGGCCAGGGAGCGCACCAGGTGCAGGCACAGCTTCATTTTTCCGGCAGCTACGGCCACGCTCACCGCGATACCCTCGCCCTGACGCTGTTCGCCAAAGAGCGAGAGATGCTTTCGGACATCGGCTACACCTGGACGAAGATCCGCTGGTGGACGGTCAGCACCATCAGCCACAACCTCGTCGCCGTGGATCGCCAGCAGCAACAGGGACGGCCCTCCGACGGAGACCTGATATGGTTCTTTCCGGCCGTCCCGGCGCCGCACAGCTCACGGAGTGTGAGCGTTGTCGCCGCCGACGGCAAACGGGGATACAGCAACATCGACGGCCTCGACATGTACCGCCGCCTGATGGTACTGATGCCGGTGTCGGAGGAGGACGCGTACGTGGTGGATGTATTCCGCACGCGCGGCGGCTCGATGCACGACTGGCTGATGCACGGCAGCGCGGACGAGGACATGAGCGCCGAATGCAGCGTACCGCTGGCCGCAGAGAACGGCGAGTTCGCCGGTGAGGACCCCCCGCAGGGATACGATGTCTGCCGCAATATCCAGCAGGGGCATACCGAAGAGACCTTCAATGTCTCCTTTCGCTATGATAATGAGCCGGACCGGGGCGTGAGACTGCATGTCCTGGCTGCCGACGGCACCGACGTTTATCTGGGCGAAGCGCCCTCCGTGCGCCGCGCCGGCCAGGGCTATAACGGGCAGGACAGCGAGGTGCTTGACTACTGGATGCCGCAGTTGTGTGCGCGACGCTCTGGAGAGGCACCTCTTCAGTCGGTATTCACCGCCGTCGAGGAACCGTTTTGCGGGAGCCCGTTTATTGATGAGGTGGAGAATCTCCAGGTGACGCCCGCTGATGACAACTGCACCGCCCTGCAGGTGACCTGTGGCGATATCACCGACACCATCATCAGTACGCTGGACGAGGAGCCCTTCACTGCCCGGAGCGCCGGAGATGTGACCATCAGTGGCCGGCTGGGGATCGTCCGGCGCGTGGAGGGGGAGGTCACGGGGATGTGGCTCTTCCAGGGCCATGAATTGACCTGCGGCGATTACCGCATCGCCACGGAAACCAGCACATATGAGGGCGTTATCGAGGACGCCACCCGCAGGGCCGAGGGTGATGAGTACGATGCCTTCATCACCTCCGCCAAGCTGCCCGCAGACACGGCGCTGCATGGCGCGTATATCATTCTCACTCACCCCGGCGGCTATACCCACGGCTACCAGATCGACCGTGTTGATGAGGTGGACGGCAAAACCCGCATTATCCTCACCGACGAACACGGTCTGAAGATTGATGGTGAGAAGACCGAGGAACTGTTCTTCCCACAGCGGACATTTGAGGGGCACAATGAATTCACCATTCCGATCGCAGCCAGTATCACCCAAACCGAATAGCGAACCGGAGGAATACGATGATGCTTCATTGTGATATTGTCACATCCATGGCGCTGGCGGTGGCAGTCCTGTGTATCATGGCGGTGGCACCGGCCGCCGGGGCGGATCACCCTGTCCTGGACCATCAAATCGATCCGGACAACCCTGAGGGCTATGAAAGCGCCGTCAGCGACGTGATGGCATTGTCAGAGGAGGAGATGCTGAGCTACGTTCCAGAGCATCACTTCGCCCCCTACTGCCCGTGCCCCAACTGCGAGGGCGGTCTCAGCACCTCCCACACCATGGCATGGAGCCAGGACCGGCCCGATGAGCTCCGCTGTCCGGACTGTGGGGCCACCGTCTATCCCAATGAAGAATATCCACAAACCGAAACGATGACGGGAGAAAATTCCCTCGGCGAAACTATCACCCACAAGTATTACCTCGACGAAAAGAGCGGAAAGAAATGCTTCTTTACCGCTCATCTGATGAAGTTCAAGCGCGAGTGGATTCTCGAGCAGGGCGTGCGGCTTGGCAAAGCGTACCAGGCCACCGGTGACGAGAAATACGCCCGGCGGGCGGTGCTGATCCTGGACAAAATCGCCACCGTGTATCCTCATTATGCGGTGACCAAGCACGGCAGCAACCAGGGCCGGTATTTCAAGTTCGCCCCCTCCCAGGAGCCGCCATATACGTGGGATGCCGGGAAATGGGGGTGGCATTATCCCGCCAGCGAAGTACCCAGCCAGGTTGTGGATATATACGACCTCGTGCACGACAGCGAGGAGTTTGAGGCGCTGTCGGAGGAGCGCGGCTATAACGTCCGGCAGCGCCTCGAGGACGATTTTTTCCGCGACATCTACGCTGCGCTGCAGGCACAGAACAAACATATCAGCAACTACGTAAAATACCTGGGCGAGATCGCGCAAATGGGCATGGTGATGCAGGAGCCGGCCTGGGTGCACTGGGCCTTCCGGTGGATCCAGGAAAACGTTAACAGCGGCTGCTTTTATGCCGGCATGTGGCACGAGGCCCCGAGCTACCACTATATGACCATGGGCGGCATCCGCCGGTGCCTGGCGTCCCTTGAGGGCTATTCTGATCCGGAGGGGTACGTTGACGAGGTTGACGGGGAGCACTTCGAGGACCTGCAGCCCGACAGGCACATCCCGTTCCTTCAGAAGGCCTGGCACGCTCCCGAGGTGGTGGACTTCCCCAACGGCTGCTCGACACCGGTGCATGACACATGGGCCAATGAGCAGCGCTCACAGCCGAGGACACACACCACCTCCACGATCCTCCCCGGCTACGGACACGCCTCTCTGGGGCGCGGTCGTGGCGCCGACCAGATGCAGGCACAACTCCATTTCTCGGGCGGTCACGGCCATACACACCTGGATAACCTGAACCTGACCCTGTGGGCCAAAGAGCGCGAAATGCTGTCGGACATCGGATACACCTGG
>JAWODS010000018.1:0-4141 GCA_046483205.1 Armatimonadota bacterium
TTTTCACGGTTTTACTTTGCTTTGAGAGACATATCCACAGCACCCGTCTTAAATCCTAGGCTACTCAGAGCGACGCAGGCGGCCGGAGCCGGCAGAGACCCCGCCAGTATATCGTTCCCTCATGCCACCCGCTCTCGGCGTCATTCCACACGGGGTAAGAGTTGTAAAAGACATTCACGGCAAACCATACCCAGTCTCCGGCGCCCTCGATGTCGCCGTAAAACGCTGTACCCATCTCGCCGAGATAATGCCATGCCCGGTTGGCGTGACTCTCGTAGGGCTTCCAGATATGGCCTCTGCGGTGGCGGAGGTGATAGTACATCTGCTCGCCCCGCACGGTCATGTGTTTGATGACTTTCTGCCTGTCCGCCTCGCTGAGGTAATCACCCAGCCATGTATAAGTGCGGGCGGAGAAATATGCCACAGGCATCCCCGCCTCGTCGTTGTAGCGAAAGCCGGTGGCGCCTTCGGGGTCCCAGTCCATGGCGGCAAGAAGCAAGCGCCGGGCCTCGGCGGCATATTTCTCCTCATCGGTCAAAAGATATACGAATGCCAGTGTGGCAGCGCCGTCGCACACCGCCACGGCCTGCCTGCGACCTGCGTAACGGTAGTGGCGATAACGCTCGATGTTGCTTTGCCTGGTTACGCCCTCCGGATACTTTTCCGGCTCGCTGGTATCAATGGGATTTTCCACCAGGTGATCGGCGCTCTCGACGAGGGATGTGAACCGCTCCGACAGCCGACCGTGGGCGAGTTTTCGATACCGCTCGATATCTTCAGGGCGCAGATACAGCCGCGGATGGCCCTCCGGGATACGGCTCAAAAGCTCCCGGCGAGTCGGCATCGGGAATGTCGTGGAGCTTTCGTCAACGCTGAAGCTGCGAATGCTGCTGTAGTCCGAGGTTTCCCCGTCGGTGGTGAAGCGGAATCGCCAGAAGTAGGTGCCGGGCTCCAGCGGCTCCGACGGGCAGTGGCAGTCCAGCTCAAGGTCTGCTGCTTCATGCACGACTGTCTGGAAGTCGCGGTCGGACGCGATCTGCATCGAGTAGGTTTTTGCATCTTTCTGCGGGCGCCAGACAAAGCCGGGCGGGTTCACCGGAGACAGCTTTCCGTCGGCAGGCCGGAAGCCCCATTCACCCGGCTGAGCAGGTTTTTCGTTCGGTGTGATCGCTCCCGTCGCGGATGATACGATGACCGCGGCAAGGACGAAAACAATAACTGGCTGCAATCTCTGCTGCACAACGCGAACTCCTCTCATCACTGTAGCTGCGTCTTACCGTTCGACGCCCTGATAGGCGACACTCTCTGCATCATAGCTGAAGATTTCGTGGACGGCTCCAGACTCGTCGAGGACCACGCACGCGCAGTCGCCGTCGGTGGTCAGGCCGGCATACGATATCGGCTCATCACCGGATTTGCGCCACACCGCGATCGCCTTTCCCTCCGGCAATTCGATCTCACATCCCAGTGCGTTGCCGTCGGCGGGCATGGAGGTCTGCAGCCCCATCGGCGGCGCCTCTGCCCGGGTTTTATATGGGCGAAGCACACTCACGAAGTCCATGGCTTCGGCGGGCTCGGTGGTGCTGAGTGTTACATGCCACTGCTCCAGCTCCACCCAGTCGCCGGGCGGAGGGTCAAACTCGTTGGTCTGCGAGGCGTTGAGCTCGCCGCGGGCGCGAACCTGGGCCACGGCGGCGCCCTCGTTATTTTCAGCAAAGACCGCCCCCGGCTGGAGCTTCATTTCATTCGGCGCGTGCAGCATCCACTGATAGGTGGACGGCTGTGGCGCCTCAAGGACGTCGAAAATCACGATGGTGTGAGGCTTGATGAAGAGTGCGGCGCGGGTGAAGCGGTCCACTTTCCCGGCATAGGCGTCTGCAGCCTCGCCGACCATATAATCGAAGGCTTCAGAAGTGGTGAAATCAACAATTTTCCCCATCGGCTGGCGAGAATGCTTCATCTGCCCCTCGCCATTGACGGTTATCGAATTGACACTTTCGGTTTCCCACATCCAGTCGCGGTGGTGGGGGCTGCCGTAGTTGTCACGGCGGCCGGTGCGAATGAAGATCGGATTCCCCGCCACACTCAGCAGGAAGGCGTTCTGCGATTCGTAGCCGTGGCTTTGAGTGCCCATGGGACTGGATTTCATCATAAACTGCACGTCGTTGGTGCGATCCACAAGATCATTATGGAGCGCGGCGACACCAACGCCCGGGAAGAGCTTGCTGTCAGGCAAATCTGTCGGCGGCTTTGTCTCCACCGGGGGAAGGGCGTCGTAAATGAAGCCCATATAGCCGCCGGGAAGCGACGCACCACCGGCTTTTTCGGCGAACCACATCCAGTGCGGATTTTGTGCTGAGCGGGCGAAGATGGTCATCAAAGACCGGACCCTCTCCGCGCGGTAGCCATAGGTAAGGTCCCCGAAGCCGCCCATCGTCTCGCCCGGCGGAATTACGTACAGCGCGAAATCCCCGGCATTGGAGAAAAACGGCTTTTTGTACCCGTCAATGTCATACGTGGCTTTCATAGTTGCCAGCCACCACGTCACCCTTGTGAGATATGACGACCAGTACGCAATCCCTTCGTGCCAGCCGCCCTCGGTATCGTTCCATACCGGGTATGAGTTGAAGAAGACATTGAGCGCGAACCACGCCCAGTCACCGGTGCCCTCGATTTCGCCGTGAAACGCCGTTGCCACCTCACCGAGAAAGTGCCAGGCGCGATTGGCGTGACTGGAGTACGGCTTCCAGATGTGCAGGCGGCCTGAAAGATGATCGTACATCTCCTTGCCGCGAACCGCCATGCAGTCGCGCACCTTCTGCCGGTCCTCCTCGCTGAGGTAGTCATGCAGCCAGGTATAGGCCCGGGAGGTGTAGTAGGCGAAGGGCATGCCTGCTTCGTCGTTGTAGCGATATCCAGTGGCGCCCTTCGGATCCCACGAGCAGGCGGCCAAAAGCAGGCGTCGGGCTTCGGCGGCGTAGCGTTCGTCACCTCCGAGCATATAGGTAAAAGCGAGGGTCGCGGCGCCGTTGGTCACGGCAACTGTCCGCTCGCGATTCCCCCACCAGATCTGCTTCCACCGGTAGGTGTCTTCCCGCCGGTCCAGGTCGGGCGGATACTTTGGGGGCTCACTGCTGTCAGGGGGATTCTCCAGGAGCTGATCGCAACGTTTCTTGAGCGAATCATAACTTTCCTTGAGCCTCCCTTGAGCCAGATTCTGGTACATTTGTACCTGTTCGGGCCGAATAAACAATCGAGGGTGGTCCCCGGGGATGCGACTCAGAAGCTCCTGGCGTTCAGGCATCGGGAACGGCGTGGACTCCTCGGAAATCACGAAAGTGCGCGGAGTACTCCAGTCCGACGTTTCGCCGTCTTCAGTGCTAAAGCGGAACCGCCAGTAGTACCTGCCGTTGTCGAAGGTGACAGGCGGACAGTGACAATACAGGTCCAGATCGTCAGCTTCATGGACAACAGTGTTGAAATTGTCGTCAGAGGCGACCTGCATTGCATATGTTTGGGCATCTTTTTGGGGACGCCAGACAAAGCCCGGCGGGTTGGTCGCTGAGACTTTGCCGTCAAACGGTCGAAAGCCCCATTCACCGGGTTCAGCAGGCGTCTCGTTGACCGACACAGCAGCCATCGCAACGGTGGTGCACGCGACAATCAGTAACACAATGCACAAGCGGATCATAGCATCACCCGAAAACACAGTTGTCCCCGAAACATGGTGGGGTTTGCAATATAGTACTGTAATGCTCGTTGGAAGGCAAAGCAGAGGATAAAGGCAGATTATCACACCCGCCCACACACAGGCACTCGCACGCTGATCGGCCAATCCAGGCTTGGGTCCGGACGGCCGCAATCGACCCTCATCAAATCCTCGTGGAAGCAGAGGTTTTCCGGTCAGCCGCCCGGAGTGACGGGACATATTGAGTTTTCCAGCGGACATGCCGAATGTGGGGAGCCACCATGCGTCAAAAGATGATGCCATTATCGGAACTCATCGTTGAATATTGGAAGGCAGAACGCGGCTTGACGACCGTAGAATACGCGCTGCTGCTCGGCGCCATCGTGCTTGCAGTCATCGCCGCCTTCAGCTCGATTATGAGCACAAGCGGTCCCGAAGGGGCGAGCGCAGGCA
>JAWODS010000056.1:0-21740 GCA_046483205.1 Armatimonadota bacterium
GCAACCGGGCAGGTGCAAAGGATGCGGAATGTCGCTGCCAAATCCTTGTCCGCGAATTACACGGTGATTTCCGCAAAATCATCGATTGGGTCCACGTCAACCACCCGGCGGGTGCAGCCTTCACCATCGTTTTCCCAGATGGTCAGGGGTGATGGTCCGCCAGTTTCTCCGACCAGCTCGCATTCGAGGCCGTGTTCGGTGAGATTCGCGCGAACCAGTGCGGAATCCAGCAGGCGCTTGCAGATCACGCCGACGTGCTCGCGGCCGGCGCACTCATAATCCCATCCATCCAGCCCGCGCATGATCTGTTCGACCACTCGGTCCCAGTCCTGCGGGCTGATGACGTTGATCCGCTCTTCATGGGTAAAGAGCACACCGAAGCCCAGCGCGTCCAGCCCCAGCGTTATATTGTCGATTCCCGTCTGTGCGGCCTCATCGAGCTTCGGGACCTCCGATTCATCAAGGAAGGGCACGCGGCCGCTGAGGATATCCAGCCCCATGTGCGTGCCGAGGTGCGAGACGCTCATGGAAACGAAGGTCATCTGGGGGTGCTGCGGGCAGCGGTCGATGATCAGCCCGTGACGGCCAGTGGGCCCGCGGATACCGTAGGGTCGGGGCCGCCACACCGGCTGGTTGCTGTAAAGCTGGCCGAGTGCGGAATTATTGCAGGGCAGGTCCACCCCCCGCGCGAGGAACTCCGGCACTGCCCGCCAGCCAACCTCGCCAAAGTGGGCATTCAGCACGCGGCTGTGCGTGATTCCGGCGTCGGCGAATGCCCTGTCCATGCGTGCAAAGTTTTCTCGGATAGTGTCCGGGGCTAGATCGAGTCCCGTGTTGTGATCAAGCGACAGGCCCTCGAAGAGCGTCTTCGTGCCACCCTCCGACGGGTCCGGCTTATCCGGCAGCACCGCCCATGGCTCGTACTCCGGCCGGGCCATGTAGAAATCGTCCCGGAAGGCGTGCATCGAGAAGTCGGCGCCGGCGGAGTCATACAGCCGCTTCACCGCATTCCAGTCAGTGGGGCCCATCTCGTCGATGAACAGACCCAGGTTGGGCCTGATACCGAAGCGGTTCATCACATCCACGTAGCCGAACGCGCTGTGGGCTCCGTTGCAGTCGTCCATCCGCGCTGTGACGTACGGTGGCACGCATCGCATCGGGAAGGGCTTTGCGGCCGCCCGCACCAGCGACCGCCACACCAGTCCATCAATGCCCCGCACATGACCGTACACCGCCTCATCATACAGTCGTTCGCCCGTCCCGAATACCACGAGGCGTCCTTCGCGCGCGTCGGCGGCTGCGATCACAGCCCGGTTTTCGGCATCGGTCGCAATGGCCCGCCAGCCATCCTCCTGTGGCAGTGTGAATATCTCGATCTCCTGGTGAAGCTCCAGTTGCTCGCCTTCGTCGTGCCCGAAGCTGATAAACGATTCATCGGCGAAGCTGAGGACCCCGGTTCGCGTCGTTTCATCGCCCGACCCCGCCGGCAGAAGCTTCCGAAGCGGGGCCGGCCATTGGTGCACCCGGCGATCAAAACTCACCAGCCCTGCTCCGGCCAGCACTGCGTCGGCAATCTGCTCCGCCACGTCCGGGTCCAGCCAGTTTGCGCCTCCGTCGTGGGCGATGATGTACAGTGCGCGCGGGGCGACGTACTCCGGGATGAAACCCATATAATCGGCGCCGTCCAGTACCTCCCACGCCACGCCGAAGTGGTCGAGAGCTGCGAAGACGGAATGATCTGCAGACCGGCGTGAGGCACTTTTGCGGCTGTCGAGGATGGCGAGAACGGTACGATTGCCTGCTGACATGGTATCACCTGAAGAAGAGAAAAAGATGAAAATCCGTAGTTGCAGACGAATAGGTTTTGCCGGGCCGGGTAGAACCCCGACACCGGGGCAAAACTTCGGCATTGCACGCCCATGCACCTGCTTGTGACTTTCAGATGTTGAGGGCACGAGAAAGACAATTCGTCACAAAGTCAGGGGGAACTGAAACGATAAATCACGCCTGATCAGGACACAACGATCGTCGCAGTGGGCGCACCGGATGCCCGTCGGCTGCGCTGCAGTCGGGTGAATCCCGCCCTTTCAGTATATCTCCCCGCGGACCTCGATTTCCGAAAGCATACCCCAATTCCTGGAGCGCCGGACCGTCACACGCACATATCGCGCTGACTGTCCTCCGGTGTCGATGATGGCCGCGCATGGCGTTGACGGATCGTCGGGGACTTCCTGCGGGGCCGCGCTGCCGATCTCGCTCCAGTTTTGTCCATCCTCTGAAAGGGCCACGCTCGCCTCGGCCAGCGGGTAGATGGCGTAGCGTGATCCGGTCATTGTCCACACGAGTACCTCGTCCACCCGGCAGACGTGCTGCAGATCTACAACTGCGGTCCGCTCCTCGTCATCGCGCCAGCCCACGACGTCTCTGCGTGCGAAGCCCGTGATGTGTCCATCGGTGAGCTTATGCCCATCGTCAGGATACGTCTGCGCCGCCTGGCGAGGGGTGGGGGATGGCAGTACGGAATACTCACGACCCGCAGCGATATTTTCATCACCGTTGAAAATGCGGATCTCCGAGACCATCAGGTGCCCCAGTGGTTCGAGTATGAAGGTCACGTACCGTGCGTCGAGCGGTTCTTGAGGGCGGAAGGTGAGGTGCCCGTCGAGATCATGCGTCGAGCGCCGTCGGTCTATCACGACCGGCTCGGCCGCGACCCATTCAACGTCCGCCGGAGGTGCGCCCAGCCCGGAAGTGCGCCGGCTCGGCTTCGTGTTTGATGCCGTCAGCATCGCCGAGCGCGGCCAGTGCACCGCCGCATACGAGCCTCCCTGCACATGTACCTCCGCGTGCGTAACTGGGGTGGGCGTCTGCAGGTCGAAGGTGATGCTCACCTGCGAGCCCTGCCACCCGACGGTTTCGCCCGAGGGGAAGCCGGTCTCGGGGATGCGGCCGTCAGTCAGCTCGTTTCCGCTGTCGGGGTATCTCGCCTCATAGGTGTGGCTGAAGGTGTAGGGTGCGCCCTGCGCGAGGTGGGTTGACCGGTCGAACAACGGTGGGTACAGCGCCAGTTCTGAGACACAGGGAACCCCATCGCCGTCGAAACAAACTCGAAGGCTCTCCCAGGTGCCGCCAAGCGGAACCGTCAGAACCTGGAACGCTCCGTCGCGCTCATTTTTCTGCGCACGCATTGCCCACCCCACCGGCTGCCAGTCGGCTCCAGGTGCTGACTGCCCCTCGACGGTTACCTCGCCGGTCCAGTACGTCTCCGGTTCATACAGCATCACGTCAAGGGTCCCGCACGGTTCTGCCCGGACAGCAGCCCTGGCGACATGAACCGGATGCCCTTCGTCCTGCAGGCGGTCACTCAGCCACAGGGCTTTTTCGCCCCCGACCTCCCACTGCACCGGAGTGTCGGGCTCGGCAACCGTCTCATTTTGCACGTAAGCGCACAGATCATCGTAGATAACACGCGCTTGTGGCTCATCTGATCGTGCCGTCTGCTCGACGGCATTGCTTCCGAGGTAATAGGCGGTGGCCGCCTGCTGATAGCCCTCCCGGTCAGCCGCGCCGTCGCGGAGATAATGCCGGAACAGTCGATCCGCCCCGGGCTGATTCCAGGCCATCGGCAGCTCGATTTCCACACCAAGCCCTTCCCGCCGGGCTGCCCGGGCGTTCAGAATAAGCCTGTTGCGCCGGATCTTGCCGTGGTGGGTGCTGAGGAAGGCGTAATTTGGCTGCATGATCGCCACGTCTATCCCCATGTCTCTCCAGCGGTCCCAGTTCGGGGCCATAAACCACGGGATCCACAGCATACGTTTGCCTGCGGCATGGGCGGTATCTGAGAACTGGCGCGCCACCTCGATATCGGCAGTTGAGGCGTTTTCGGCCATCCAGTAAAATCCCCAGAGCTGCAGGTGGCGAAATCCCGCTGCTTCAAAACGGCGCTCGGCCTCGGCGATATACCACCGGGCGACCGCACTGCGCCCCTCCTCAACAGCGAGGCTCTCTGTCACGCCATCACCGTCAACATCACCGAAATCCGTTACCTGCCGGTTCGGATAGGGAATTGAGAAGATGACCTGCCGGGGCGCGACGGGGCCATGCTGCTGTTGGGCCGCCTCAATCGCAGCATCAAGTGCGTGAAGGTCCCGTTCCGGGGCGAACCATGTATCGAGTTGCCCCTCCCAGTCTGCCCGGTCGGTCTTCCCGTTCATGGTCGAACGGCCGGTGTGGGTGCGCTGGTGCAGAAAGAGAAACGCATCGAACAGCCACCCTTCACCGTTGGCGACATACAGCGCCATCTCGTCGGGGCCGCGTTCATCACTGTTGTAGATAAGCGCACAGTGGTGAAAACCCGCCTCTTCGGGTGTCGGATATTCCGCCCGGGCCGCACCCGATATTACCAGCGCGCCAATACACAGGAGCACAAGGGCGCCCCGTGGTATGAGGCTTTGTGCGCACGTAGAAGCGAACGGGGTTACCCTGTCCTTATTTTGCATGATGAAACCATCACTCTCTTTTTCGGGTCCACCCTGCTGGTGGCAAATGCATCGAGCCCGGCGAGTTGGCCCGTCACATCGTATTGTAATGCCTGCGCGATCATTCCACCAATCCCTGCGCCTCTTTCAGCGTATCGAAAATCTCCCCGTTGCATCGTTCGTCGCGAGGCCTGTCTTTTGACGACGACAGATGCTCGTTCTTTCACGGGCTCGCAGGCTTCATAAAAACCGTGTCGAGTGAAACGTTCTGTGAGGCGTTCCATAGTGCGATCGCAGTTGAGCGACTGAGGGGCTTTCATACGTCCTATCTGCGGTGTTTGGGAAGCACGGTTGCGCTCGCTACAAGAAGTGGGCTTCTGGCGGAATATCTTCGATATGTCCCTTGACAACAATATTGCAGCGGCCTAATATTAGCGTTAAATGTTGTGCGCTCAACTATTAGCGCTATGAACCTGTCAGAGATGCACAGGGGGGACTGGAAAGACATGGCGGTGACGCAGCGCGATATTGCTGAAAGGGTTGGCGTTTCAGTCAACACCGTATCTCTCGTGCTTCGAGGGGCCGAGGCGCCGCTGGTGAGCGACGGAACACGAGAGCGCGTGGTCGAGGTTGCCCGCGAACTCGGATACCGCCCCAATCCCCACGCAACAGCGCTCGCCGGTGGACATGCTCCTCTGATTAAGATCTGCTCGGAACCCAAAGGGACCTACGTCGCGGACCGCAAGGCCGCAGCGCTGATACAGGCGCTCCGCGGACTGGATCGCGAGGTCACCTTCGGTGAAAGTATCCCCAGGCATGACCCTGAAGCCGCAGTCCAGCAGCTTGCATGGGGCTCACCGCAGGCCGTCGTCTTCCCGGAACTCGGTGGCCCCATGGAAACGATAGTCCCCCTCGCGGAGGGGCTGCATGACGAGGGCATCTACATGCTCGTCGCAGACCTGCACCTCGATGCCGACCTCGACGATGATGTGCCCTGTGATACCGTTCGTTTCGACCGTGCGGGGGCTGTGCGTCGGGCGGTTGAACATCTTCTGCAGCTCGGTCATCGGCAGATCGCGCTTGTCACGTTCGATCGGTACCATGGTCGCCAGGAAGGCTACACGTCAGCACTGCAGGCGGCGGGGATTAACGAGAGCCATATCGCCCGCATCAGTATCCCTCAGTCAGTTGCGGGCACTTTCGATCACAACGTCTATTTCGCCCGCCAGGCGAGCGAACATATCCGGCGTCTCTTCTCGGAACACCGCGACATCACGGGCCTGGTGTGCCGCACGGATATGGCCAGCCTTGGCGTCATGACCACACTGCGGGAAATGGGTATCGATGTTCCAGGTGATGTTTCCATTGTCAGTTTTCGCAATGACCCATGGACCGAGTTCATGGACGTCCCACTGACGACGATGGCCGAACCCGTGGAGGAAGCCTGCAAGATCTGCCGGGAGCTGATCGGGGCACGGTTTGAGGGCGACAAAGGGCCCTGGAGGCGCGAAATACTTGAATATCAGCTCATCGAACGCGCTTCAACGGCTCCTGCCACCGGCTGAGCGGCTCGTCGGGAGGTTGATGTGAGGCGGTATTGATATGGCAGCAACCATGTCGCCTGAAAATGCGGCATGATTTTATTATGGGGTGATATGATGCACCGCACGAAGGGCTTTACGTTGATCGAGCTTCTGGTGGTAATTGCGATTATCGCCATCCTCGCTGCAATTCTTTTCCCCGTTTTCGCACGCGCCCGGGAGAAAGCGCGCCAGACATCATGCTTGAGCAACGCCAAGCAGCTCGGGCTGGCCGTCCAGATGTACGTGCAGGATTACGACGGGACATTTCCCAAAGCCATTATGTATCCGGCATGCGACATGGGCGAGCTCGGATACAACTACGGCCACTGGTACGTCCTGATGTATCCGTATGTAAAGAATGGCCAGGTTTACAGGTGCCCGTCACGGTCCAAAAATGGCCTCAACAGCACTTCAACCTGCGCAGCGCTTGGCGTCAAGTATTCCGAGCTGGGATATGGATGGAACATCGGCACAACCGACGGTGCGTACACCGACGGCTTCGGCTACTCGTATCTTGATGGCGAACCGTACCGTCACCTGGCCGAAATTGATGAACCCAGCAGGACGATCTGCCTCGGAGACATCTCGTATTACTCCGGGAACTACCGCTTCCTTCTTTACAGCGCCAATACGGCCTATTCCCTTCCCGACCTGCACAACGGCGGCGGGAATTACGCGTTCGCCGACGGGCATGCCAAGTGGCTCAACCGAAGCCAGATGCACGGCCTCGACAGCGCCGAGCTGTTTCGTGTCAAAAAATAGCGTGGTCTGAAATTGCCATTGACCTCGATACGGAGCATTGACGATACGAAGTGTGGCCATTGTCCTGTGCGTCTTGCTCACTATCGCCCGGGCCGGGTGCGGATATGACGGCCGGACGGATTTGGACGAGGACCCGGGTTTCAGCCGCAGCCCAATTGGCCCGGCAACGCGTCGGACGCCCCCCGCGTTGAAGTTACCGGCGGCGTCGCCAGCTTCATTGTGAATGTCACGCCGCGGATCCCAACCCTCGGGGGCGATATATATGCAAACAGGTTTTCATGCGAACAGGGCACGGCGTGAACCCTTTACAACGTTTCGTATCTCGATTACGGCAGCCCCGTTCTGTCAGTAGAGCATATCGAGGGCGCGCGGTACGTGAACCTGTGGAGCGGTGATCAACTGGACCCGGAGATCGAGGGCACAAAAGCGCTTTTTCGGGCCCGTGTTTCCCCGCGCAGCTCTGGCTGTGTGACACAGTGGCTGCCCAAGAATTGAAACAGGACGGCATAACGGAGGTGCCGGCGATAGTGAAAAAAATCGTACTCGTTGGATTGATTGTGAGCATCTGTGCTGCAGCGTATGCCCGGCATGTTGTTGCACCGACTGAGCCCTACCAGGAGTGGCTGGAGGATGCCTGCGTCATGCAGCCGTGGAGTCTTGAGCGCAAGCGGGCGCTCATTGAGGACCGCGATGATTGGATTCCGCGCCTGAAAGAGTGGGGCTTTAATACGGTTATTTTTATCCCCGGACCGGGTGACATCAGCCCCAATTATCCTATGGAGACGCTGCGCGCGGCCGCTGATGATTATCACGAGGCCGGAATGAAGGTCCTCATGTACTGGAGCATCATGCATGTCGGCCATCACGATGCCTGGCATGAGGTCGCCGGGAAAACGCCCGAATGGTGGCAGCGAGATGCAGAGGGCGGCGTGGTGACCATCTACGGGGATAAGTGGCTGTGCCCGAATACCGGGGCGCTTGAGTTCACCGCCGAGCTGGGTATTCGCCTGGCGCAGGAAATGGACGCCGACGGGATCATGCTCGACAACAACGAGTTTTACTATACCGATGTCGGCGCCACCGGCTACTGCGAGGGGTGCCAGGAGGCCTTCGGTGCTCACATCCGCGATACGCTCGGTGATGAACATTTGAGACAGATGGGACTGGACCCTGAGACGGTGAAGTGTCCGCTTCCCCATGAGCCGCTGTGGGGGCAGTGGGTTGACTGGCGCTATAAGGTCTGGCGTGAGGCTGTGGCTGAGTTCCGCAGCCGCGTCCGTGAGGCAATGCCGGGGACGATGCTGTGCGCCAATACGCAGTATAAGTACGACTGGATGCTGGCTGTCCATGAGCAGCCGCCGTCCGAGGATGTCGTTTTCTCCGAATCGAAGAACCAGCTCGCCCGGGAGATGACCTGCAAGCTCGCGTATGGCCAGGCGCTCGCCGACGGTAAGCCCCTGTGGAACTACCTGGGCACCTGGCGGTCCGAAGACATTTTCAGGCTCAATCCTGTCGAGCGCGTCATGGATGATATGTCCACCTCGCTGGCGTGGAACTGCCCGCTGTGGCTGACGGCGTACGGGCTGGTATTTCGCTCGCCTGCGCACTGGTGGGTGAAGGGTCGATACGAGGTGCCACCAGGGGCACAATGGATCCGGGCGGAGGGTGAGGGACCTGCTGGATCCACTGCAGTTGCACTGTCGTCCGACGAGCCTGCGCGCATCAGCATTTCGCAGCAGCCCTTCCTGGAGGTCGAACCGGGCCAGACCTTCGACGTCGCCATCCGCTATCGCACTGAAAGCGTTGTTGGCACCGGGCCACGCGTGCGGCTGAATTTCGTTGATGAAAAACATCAGCCACCCACCGGTGAGCCTCATCGCTTTTTCGTCGAAGGAGAGGGCGGAACACACGGGTGGCACGAGCTTCGAATGCAAGACATTACAGTGCCCGACGGCGCGGCCGTGCTGAACGTCGAGCCGTTTTTGTGGAATGCAAAGGGCACGGTCTGGTGGGACGATGTGCGGCTGATGTGTGATGGGAAGAATCTGCTGCGAAATCCGGATTTCGAAATCGCGGCAGGTGACGTTGATGACGAAACCCGCCGAATGCTGATCGAAGGGCTCCAGTTTCGACGTGAGCATGAGCAACTGTACCGCAAGACCACTCGCTGGGCGGATGTCGGCCTGCTGGTATCGCGCCACAGCGTGGACTTCAAGCAGGTCTATAATCGCTTCCCACGGCCCACGATGAATGCATTTTTGGACGCGCATCTGCCGTGGGCGGTGCTGTTGGAAGATCAGCTCGACCCGCGGTATCTGTCACGCTTCACAGTCGTGGTAGCACCGGCGGCCACCTGCCTGCCTGAAGACGGCCTGCGTGCGCTTGCTGAGTGGGTGCGTGGAGGTGGTCGCCTGATTATCACCGGTGACACCGGGCGGTTCACTCGATATGGGCACGAACGGGACCAGAACATGGCAGAGGCGCTTTTCGGCTGCCGGCGCGAGCAGATGCGAGAGCCCCGCAGCGCTGGAGACGGGATGGTTCAGTGGCTCCCTCAGGGCGACGCAGACCAGGAGGTCGCAGACGGGCTGATGGAGGCCGTCTCCGCGATGGGCGGTGGCGAGATTCTACGCGTCGAGGATGCGCCCGGCGGTGTTGATATCGTCCCGTGGGCCCGGTCCCGGCAGCGGAGTATTGTGCTGCATATCGACCGCCACGCGGCTGGGGAGAGCGGCGACATTTCCGTGCGGATGTGTGTGCCCGAAGGCTGGAGCACTCCCGCGAGTGGAAATTATTATGAGCTTCACGCGGACGAGCGGCCTATTGACGTTCACACGGAAGATGGATACGTCCGTTTCACAGTTCCGGCACCGGAGTGGTATGCGGTGGCCGAAGTACAATTCGGCGGCTGAACAGCCCCCGGCGGTCACGACGCAGTGACTTTCCCCATTTTCAGATCGTTTAGAGTGCCAAAGTCAGAGTGCCGCGACGACATCATCCAACCGGCAGGTCGGTGGGCCGCTGAAGACACAATAAGCTTTTTTCAAAAGCCGCAGATACTTCTACCAATGCGCAGGACAATCAGCCGGCCGGCGGGAAATGGCAGCCGGTAACAGCTACCCTGAGGGTGGTGACCGGGTGCCCTTCCTGTCTGATATCAAAAGTATGCCACTGATGCTGCAACGACAGCGCACCTCAACGGGAAGTGTGGCTGTTATCGCCGGCATCTTCGCGTTTCTCATACCAGTTTGCGTGCCTGTGACCGCTCACGCCTGCGACGTCCCGGTTTACCAGTACGCTCTGGAGAACTGGGAGGCCGAAGAGTACGAGGTGGTCGTGTTCCACCGCGGGAGGCTGTCGAAGACCGAGCGTAAAGCCGTGGAGCTGCTCCATGGCCCGGCTGACTGCGGAAATGTGATCGTCACGACAGTTGATCTGGACGACAACCCCGATGCATTAATGTTGCAGCGATGGCGCCGGCAGGAGACTCCGAAGCTCCCCTGGATGGCCGCGTGGTACCCGCATTCCAAGCACATTTCCCGCCCCGCATGGGCGGGCCCTCTGAACGGCGATAATGTACGCGCACTGCTGAACTCACCCCTTCGCCAGAAGATGGCCGACCAGTTGGCCGGGAATGTTACGGCGGTGTGGATTCTGCTCGAGAGTGGCGACCCGAACAAAGATGACGCGGCCGCGGCCGTGCTTGATGAGCAGTTGCGGCGCCTCGAAAAGACGCTGGAGCTCCCCGTGCCGCAGGGGTGGGGGGAGGATGACGGGGAGAACCAGTCGGACCCGGTGACGTTTACAATGCACCGGCTGAGCCGTGATTCGGCCAAAGAGCGTATGCTGGTGGATATGCTGATGCACAGTGAAAGCGACCTTGCCACGGATTTTGCCCGGGAACCACTTGTCTTCCCGATCTATGGCAGGGGGCTGATACTGTACGCACTGGCAGGGCCCGGTATTAATGAGTACACTATCACCCGGGCGGCGGAGTTCATGACCGGGGCCTGCTCATGTGAAGTGAAGGCAGGCAATCCGGGAACCGACATGCTAATGACAGTTGACTGGGATGCACACGTGCCTCAGATAGCCGACGAAAGTATTCCACCTCCGACGGGGATTGCGAGTTTTCAGGAAAAAGCCGCCGAGGCGAAGCGACTTTTCGCCGAGGTTGAAAGGGCGCATTCTCATGCTGTCGGGGATGAGACCGAGGGCGGGGGAGCGGCGCGGACAGACCGCGCACAGGAGAATGATGACTCCGACGCCATAGCTGCCATGCAGGGTGACGACGATGCAGATACCGGCGGCAGGATGCAGCCGGGGCTCCTGCTGGCGATCGTCGCCGCCGGGGCGATCACGATCGCTTTGACCGCCGCGACTGTGCTCAGACGGCGAGGTGAATACGGGAAGGACAAAGAGCATGAACGTATTTCGACTTAGCATTCGGGAAATTACTCACCGCAAACTCAGCTTCGGTCTCGGGCTGCTGTCGGTGGTGATAGCGGTAGGCGTGCTCGTGGGAGCGGTGACGCTGCTCAATGGGCACGATCTGCGCACTGAACAGGTCATTGCGGAGAAACAGGAGCAGACCCGGGAAGCGATGGCGAAGATGGAGGACGACTACCGGAAGATCATGAAGGCCATGGGGTACAATGTGCTCATTCTCCACGAAGATCAAAGCTTCGACGAGATGCACCGCCTTGGTTACCCGACTCACTACATGCCCGAACAGTACACCCAGCGACTGGCGGATGAGAAGATCGGGCCACTCAACCACCTGCTGTCAGTGCTGCAGCAGAAGGTAAGCTGGCCGGAAATGGGCCGCGAGGTCCTGTTGACGGGGATTCGTGGCGAAGTACCCATCACCAACACCAAAAAGGCGAAAAGACCCCCGCTGATGGATCCGGTGAAACCCGGCGACATCAAGCTGGGCTATCACCTGGCCAACAGCACCGGGCTTGAGGAGGGCGAAACAGTCACACTGCGGGGGCGTGAGCTTAGGGTGAGAGAAATTTATGACCAGCGTGGCACTCAGGATGATTATACCGCCTGGGTGAGCCTGCAGCAGGCACAGGAGTGGATGGGAAGACAGGGGCAGATCAATGGTATCCTCGCCCTGGAGTGCAGTTGCCCCATTGACGAGCTCGGCAGGATCGAAGAACGGGTGCAGGAGGTTCTCCCAGACACCCGCGTGCGTGAGTTTTCCGCGGTGATGCTTGCGCGGAAAAAAGCCCGCGTGCGGGCCGCGGAGGCACATGAGAAAGCAATCGAGCAGGAAAAGCGTTACCGGTCTGCCCTCCGCAGTCAGCGGCGTGCCTTCGCCAGTGTGCTCGTGCCTGTGACGGCCATTGGCGCCGCAGCGTGGATCATGTTCATGATGCTCAATAACGTTCGCGAGCGCCGGACCGAGATTGCAATCCTCCGCGCCATCGGTGTAAGCGGACGAAAGATCCAATCGGCATTTCTGCTGAAGGCATTGATCATGGGAGCATGCGGTGGCCTCATCGGCCTCCTGGCAGGAGTTGCCGCGGGCTCCTGGTTGAGCGAAGTAACGCCCGTCGCCGGGACTGTCGGCGATCTGGTGGATACCCGGCTTCTCATCATGGCGGGGCTGGGTGCACCTGTGCTCACCGCGCTGGCGAGCCTTGTGCCCGCCCGGATCGCGGCGACGCAGGATCCGGCCGGGGTGCTGCAGGAGGAATGAGCGTGTGATGATGCGCATCGAAAATGTAGATAAGATCTACCACAGGGGGCGCCGGCAGGTTCGAGCACTCGATACCGTCACACTTGAGGTCGGCGGAGGGGAATTCACCGCAGTGCAGGGCCCCAGCGGATCGGGCAAGACAACACTGCTTCTGACCCTGGGCGGGCTGCTGCGGCCCGATGCCGGATCGGTCACGGTCAACGGTGAGCACGTTTATACACTACCGCCCGAACGCCGAGCGAGTTTCCGGGCTACGACTATCGGCTTCGTTTTCCAGCAGTTCCACCTCATTCCGTATCTCAGCGTGACGGATAACGTGCTTGCCCCGGTCCTGGCGATGCCGAAAAGAAACGCCCCGGAGCGGGCGGCCGAGTTGCTTGACAGGTTCAATCTTTCCCACCGAGCGGCGCACACCCCGGGAGAGTTGAGCACCGGTGAAAGGCAGCGAGTGGCGCTGGCACGAGCGATGCTGCACCAGCCTCGGGTGATACTCGCCGACGAACCGACGGGCAACCTCGACGAGGGGAATGCTCGGACCGTGCTTGGGACGCTGGCGGACTTCGCGCATGAAGGCGGCACGGTATTGCTGGTGACGCATGACAACGCCACAGCATCGGAGGCCGGACGAATCCTGCGTCTCAATGAGGGCAGGCTGGTCGGCGAGAGTAACCGATAGACGCCGGAGGATTGTATGGTTGTGGATAAGAGTTACTGGGTTCGGGCGCATCACGCCGCCGGCCGGCATGAAGACGACGGACTAAAATGAGCACAGTGGAAGTGATTGCGGTGCGGGCATCTGTTCGGAGGATCATAGTGGCGCTGATTGTGTTGTCTGCAACGGCAGTGGCTGCATCGGCGGCGGACTGGCCGATGTGGCGCTTTGATGCGCAGCGCCGGGGTGTGACACCCGAGGGACTGAGCGAGGAGCTTCACCTGCAATGGGTGCGAGAGCTTTCCGAACCCCGACGCGCCTGGCCCTTCCAGTGGGATGATGCAGGGAAACTCGACTTCGACGTCTCCTATGAGCCGGTGGCAGCGGGCACAACCCTGCTGGTCGGCTCGATGGTCTCCGACAGCGTCACAGCATACGATACGCGGACGGGATCTGAGTTGTGGCGCTTCTACACCAATGGCCCGGTGCGCTTCGCCCCGACCGTACATGAGGAAAGAGTGTATGTCGGCTCCGACGATGGTTCCCTGTACTGTCTGGCGCTCGACACCGGGGAGCTGGTATGGCGCTTTCAGGCCGCCCCGCGTGAGCGCTACCTGCTGGGCAATGAGCGGATGATCAACATCTGGGCCGTCCGTGGCGCTCCCGTGGTTCGTGATGGCACTATCTACTTCACAGCCGGCGTGTTTCCTTTCATGGGAACCTTCATCTATGCGCTGGATGCCGAAACCGGGGCCATCGAGTGGGTGAACTCCGGCACCGGGTCGATGTATAACCTCCACCAGCACAGCGGCGCCTACTCTTTCGGAGGAGTGGCGCCACAGGGGTATCTGGTTGCAACCGACGAACTTTTGCTGATCCCCGGCGGTAGAACGCCACCGGCGGCGTACGACCGCCAGACCGGCGACTTCGTGTACTTCCGACAGGCAACGAGTCACGTCGGAAAGGGGGCCGGAGGCTACGCTGTCTGGGCTCAGGGAGGGTGGTTTCATAACCCCAATATGGCCAACAGGTTCCTGTACGCGCTTGAGGATGGTGCACAGTTCGGCGAGCTTCCGGCAGACGTCGTGTGCGATGAACACTTGCTGGGCCTGCAGGGTCAAAAGTTGGTCGCATATGGATCGGAGCCGAAGGTCACGGAAGCCGAAGTGACTGACCGGCTGGGCCGGGGCCAGATCCAAAAAAAGTATGAGTTTGAGCAACTGTTCCGCACTGAGATGGACATCGAGCTGTCGGAAATACACATCCAGGCGGGTGACCGCGTTTATGCCAGTCACCACGACGGGCTGATCGCAGCCATCGATCTTCCCGGACCGGATGAGCCCGCTCGGGTAAGCTGGCAGGCCACGATTGACGGAACACCGTGGAGCATGATCGCCGCGGATGATCGGCTGTTTGTGGTGACTGAGGAGGGCAGGATCTTCTGTTTCGGCCGCGGGGAAACCGAACCGGAACAGCATATCGTCAGCAGTTCTCTTGACCGTCCCCACGACCACTGGGCCCGGCGGGCGGCTGCAATGCTGAAGGCGACCGACACCGGGGGGTTCGCACTGATGCTGGGTGCGGGCAGTGGGCACCTACTTTATGAACTGGTAGAACAATCGAAACTGCATGTCATTGTGGTCGAGCCCAACGCCACGAGAGTCCGCCAGATGCGGCGACAGTTCGACGATGCGGGCTATTATGGCCGGCGCGTCGCCGTGCTTGAGGCGGACCTGGAGCAGATCAAGCTGGCGCCGTACTTTGCCAGCCTTATCACGGCCGAGGATCTCACAGCCTTGCGCTCGGCCCTCAACGGTGCGGAGCAGGCGAACAACGCAGAGCAGATATTCGACATGCTCAGACCGTACGGTGGCGCGGCGTGGCTGCCGGTGCCAGCCGATGAGCACGAGGCCATGGCCGAATTGCTGGACACTGCGGACATCGCCGGGGCGCAACTGACACGCGTGCAGGACTACACGACAATTACACGGAGCGGCCCGCTTCCGGGGGCCGGCCAGTGGACACACCAGTACGCGGATTCGGCCAACAGCGGCCTCTCATGGGACAGCCTGGTGCGAGCGCCACTGGGTCTGCTGTGGTATGGAGGCGGCTACAACAATCACAACGCCCTGCCACGGCATCAAAACGGCCCGGTGCCGCAGGTGGTCGGTGGGCGGCTCTTCATCATGGGGCCGGATACCATCAGCGCACGCGATGTTTACACCGGCCGCGAGTTGTGGATCGTCGATCTGCCCGGCGTCGGACACGCGTTCACCAGCCTGGAGCATGAAAAGCAGCTTGCTGCAGGCCAGCATCCATACTTTCCCAACCAGCCGGGCGCGAACTTCGTTGGCAGCAATTACGTGTCGGTCGAAGATGGAGTTTACGTGGTCCATGAGGGCCGGTGTTTGCGCCTTGACCCGGCCACCGGAGAGGTGATGAATGAGTTTTCCGTCCCCGCGGGAGACGGTGGGGATGCACAGATGGGCTGGGGCTTTGTGATCTACGATGATCTGCTTGTGACCGGCGCGGATCCACAGATATTCGATGACTCACCGATCGGGGACGCAAAATCGTGGAACGCGACGTCCAGCGAGCGTATCGTAGTCATGGACCGCTATACCGGCGAGGTGCTGTGGCAGGTTGAAGCAAAGATCGGCTTCCGGCACAACGCCATCATCGCTTCGGCCGGAAATGTCTTTCTTATCGACGGCCTGCCGGAACACCAGCTTGAGATGCTGCAGCGCCGGGGCCGGCTCCCGGATACTCAGGCCCGTGTGGTGGCACTGGACGCCCGCAGCGGTGAGCGTCTATGGAGTTATAACTCCAAGACATTCGGAACGTGGCTGAGCCACTCCGAGGAGCATGATGTATTGATCGAGGCTGGCCGTTACGGGGCACGCGAAACCCTGCCGGACGAGCCCCGTGAGCGGATGATCGCTCACCGCGGTACCACCGGCAAGGTGCTGTGGGAGCGTTCGACGCGCTACTCGGGTCCCATTGCAATGCGAGGTGAACAGATTATCACCGGACGCGAAGAGCCCGCCATTGACCTGCTGACAGCGGAAAACATCATGCGCCGGCATCCGCTGACCGGGCAGGATATCCCCTGGAGGTTCACCCGCAAGAAGGGCTGTGGCACACAAAATGTTTCCGAACATCTCATCACCTTCCGGTCTGGCGCCGCGGGGTACTACGATCTCGCAAGGGGCGGCGGCACCGGCAACTTCGGCGGGTTCCGGGCCGGGTGCACCAACAACCTTGTGGTGGCCGACGGTGTTCTCAATGCCCCGGACTACACACGCAGTTGCTTTTGCAGTTATCAGCTGCAGACCTCGGTCGGGCTGGTGCACATGCCCGATGTTGAGATGTGGACATATCTGGACATCGAGCGAGGTGCAGGTGTACTGCAGCGGGCCGGGATAAATTTTGGCGCACCCGGCGGCCGATTTGACGATGCCGGAACCTGGTGGCTGGAGTATCCTTTTTCAACTAACTCCCCGTTGGAGGTTCCGGTCCAAATGTCCGGCACCGACTCCGCACAGTCGGAAAAGAGCGCCGCCGTATCGGAGCCGGAGACCTTCGTGCACCACTCGTCATGGGTGGATGATCCCGGTGTGGGCATGGATTGGGTCGCCGCGTCCGGCGTGGAGGGCGCAATATCACTGCAGGTCGGGCTGGCACCGCAGGGGGAAAACGCCGAAAGCAGGGCCTACACAGTGCGCCTGCACTTCATCGAACCCGGTGAGGCCGCACCGGCGCAGCGGCAGTTTGCTGTGCGGGTGCAGGATCGCGAGGTCATAAGCGGACTCGACGTCGGGACTGAGGCCGGAGGAGCCAGGCGGGCACTGGTTCAGGAGATCACCGGCGTTGAAGCTGCGGACGAACTTCACCTGGTCCTTGCACCTGCGGAAAGCGCGCTTTACCCGCCGGTGCTGTGCGGGATCGAAATCCTGCATGAGGACGGCGCACAGACTGCAGCAGAGCACAATCGCGCCGATGCCAGCTGCCGCTGGGCCTCCGGGGCGCCGGCATGGGCCGCACAACTGGCGGCTGCGCTGCGACTCCGGCAGCTCATTGCATGGCTCAACTGATGACAATGGAGACCGCCGACTGCTGTGTTGACACTGTCATGTGACGAATGCCGAACAGAATACACTTCACCCCGGGCGGAGGCCGTGGGGGGATCATAGTACTATTAACTTACAGGGGAATTGCTCATGGAGGGACGTTTCGGATTCACGCTTATCGAACTGCTGGTCGTGATCGCCATCATCGCGATCCTGGCCGCGATGCTTTTTCCGGTTTTTGCCCGCGCCCGCGAACAGGCACGACGCACCGCGTGTGCTTCCAATCTCCGCCAGCTCGGACTGGCAGCGAAGATGTACGCTCAGGATTATGACGAGTGGCTGCCCTGTGATTACTACGCCGCCAATTCAAGCACCACTCACACGCGACTGGTTAACCAGATCATGCCCTATATCAAAAATATGGACATTCTGTACTGCCCCTCGCAGCCCCGACTCGCAGAGTGGATGACCGACTACCAGGACACGGAGGAGAATCGCCAGGCCGGGAATATCGGCTACTATTACTATAGCTTCGACCGGGTTCCCAGCAGCGTTACGCCCGGCAAGCCGGACTATAATACCTGGGTATCATGGGGCTTCAC
This sequence comes from Armatimonadota bacterium, assembly GCA_046483205.1. Classification (GTDB taxonomy): domain Bacteria; phylum Armatimonadota; class Zipacnadia; order Zipacnadales; family UBA11051; genus JBKHJK01. The sequence goes on from JAWODS010000056.1 coordinate 17,855, forward strand.
TCGAATGCGCACCGGCGACAGGCCCCGCGTCATGAGCGAGATGTGGGACACTGACTGCTGGTTGTGGTCAGACGCATGGTGCAAGCTGACGCGGGCAAACCACGGAGTAACGCTGCACCAGGGCGATCGATGCTCGATCAATATTTGCTATCTCGACGGCCACGTGAAGTTCCAGACGCTTCCGGCGAAGCTCATGTGGGAGTGACGAGCACTTCTCAATCGCATCCCGGGCTCTTGATTGTTGCGTGCAGAGAAAAAGTGCGTTTTTGGCCAGGCTGTCTCGCGTCAAAATTCCCGGCATCTGCCAAACGGGCAGCTCATCGGCTCTGGTCGCACCGCGCTTCGTTGTGGCACCTGAATTCCTCTGAGGAGAAAATCGTATGAAAGCTGGCGAACTCTGTGTCCTCATATCCGCTCTTCTCATCCTCCATGCAGGTGCGACCCGGGCGGATATAAACGTGCTCGACAAACCGATGTGGATGTTTCCAGGCCAGCAGATTCGGATCGTGCTTCAGCAGCCTGAAGGGTCGGGAGAGCTCGATGTGCAGGTGCCCGACACTCTGGAGCTGTTTGACCGGTGGGACCAGGATTCCATCCAGCGATACTATTTTCGTGTCCTGCGACCCGGTGATGCGACGCTGCATTTTTCCGGAGCCGCCGGGGAGGTTGAGCTTCCCCTGGAGTCGCTCGCATGGAGCGACGCATTTGAGCCCAGAGAATACAGGAGCGTGGATCTCCCGCGGATGTGGCCGCTGGACAACCCGGGGCTGGAGACGATAAAGACACAGCGGACTCTGCACAGTGAGGATGATCTCAGGCGCCTGCGTGAAAAAGGCACGGCGAGTTCTCGGGCAAAACGGTGGCGGGATTCGTCTGACGAGACAATCTACAACATCGTGCCCGGCCCCTGTGTCCCCCGGACGGGTGGGCTAACTCTCCCCAGCCTGGACGCCAACCGCGCGGTGGGGAAGGGCTGTCCTGTCTGCGGGACGGCGATATACGATCACGACGCATTTTATCCGTGGAAATTCGGCGATATCACCGGTGAAAACGCCTGGAAGGTCCAGTGTCCCAACTGCAAGACATGGTTCCCCAGCAATGACTGGCAAAGCGGCGATATGCACTCCGGGCCGTTCCCCGATGATGGCTTCGGCTGCGAGCCGGTTGATCCGGTCATCGCCCCGGACGGCGGGAAGTGGCGCTGGGGGTTCATCGCCTATTATCATCAGCATGCGGCCTATATGCGGGAGCTGACACCCGGGATCCTCGAAACTGCGGAAGCATACGTGGCGACCGGTGACAGGGCCTATGCTCATAAGTGTGCCATCGCCCTGCTGCGCTATGCCGAGGCGATGGTGGATCTGTCGGTGAATCTCAAGCACCGGAAGCGCATTGTACGCTACCACGGCATTCACAACTGGCCGGCCGGGGCACCCGAAGAAGAGCGTTTCACCAAGCTGTCCTCGAGCTTCATGTACATCCAGCCCAACTGGGACACCCCGAGGATGGAGAACTGTGCGAAGGCGTGGGACCTGGTCTTTGATGCGATTGGTGATGACCGGGACCTGCTGGAATTCGCCCGGACGCACAATCATCCCGAGATGAAAACCTTGGAGGACTTCAGGCGCTTTGTTGACGCCGGTGTGATGCGGGTGACGGCGCAGGCGGCAATAGATAATGCAGTCGCTCGCAATTTTCCGCAGCAGGAATCGATGTGTGCGAAAATGGCTCTCAGCCTGGGGACCGGGGACGCCCTGGATATCATCGATTATCTGCTCAATGATGTGGGGATTCGCTTCGCGCTGAGCAACCAGTACTTCAAGGACGGTGCCGGCCACGAATCGCCCTCCTACAACCACATTCAGATTCGCGAAATGGCCGACCTGTTTATGACCCTCGACGGCATGCGACAACTGCATCCTGGCCTGTATCAGCCACCCCGCTACGTCGCACCTATTAAAGACCCAAAATTCAGGCGGCAGTACGACTTCCCACTGGAGTTTTCACTCATCGGTCGAACCTTCCCCGTGGTTGGTGATTGTGGGAAGGCCGGGCGGCCTGATCCCCTCTCGCTGAGACAGGGATATCCGTGTAATCTGGATGACTGGAAAATCGCCTACCGGCAGACAGGTGACGAACGCTTTGCACAATGTCTTTACGGGCCGGACGGGCAGACCCTGGTGAAACTGGATGATCCCGCGTTGAAACAGGCGGCAAAGGACGCCGGAGAGCGGCTGGGCTGGCAGGTTGAAATCCCCAGCAATATCCTCGACGGCTACGGCCACGCATTTCTGCGTTCCGGCGAAGCATCGGCACAAAGGGCGGTATGGCTGCGATACCGGCAGATGCCCCAGCACGCGCATTCTGACATGCTGACGTGGGGGCTTGTCGGGATGAAACGCAGCTTCCTGCCCGAGCTGGGCTATCCCGAAGGATGGACCTTTTCCTCCCACTGGGAGAAGAATTGGGGGACGCATTATGGGACGAAAATCACGGGACTGCGCAGCTGGAACTTCAACTCCGGACGCCTGCTGACCTTCGCCGACACAAAGCCCGCTCAGGTGGCCGTCGCAGAAAGCCGCACACCGCACGGCGATTCCGAGGCCGTTCGCCAGCGCCTGGTCGCACTGGTGGATGTATCGCCCTCCGAGTTTTACGCCGTCACCTGCGAGCGAGTTATTGGTGGACAGGAGCAGACCTGGAGCTTTCATGGCCCCGACGGGGAGGCCGAGGCGATCGGGCTCTCTCCAGAACCGTATGAGGGCACGGTTTTTGCTGAGGGCGGCGAGTATGGTGATGTGGATGCGCCGGAAGACCCGGAGCTGTCGTGTTTGACGCTGATGTATGAGCCCGCGCGCGCTGAACCGGGGGAGATGTGGGCCCTCGATTACGAGTTGCGCGGCCAGGATGGCATCCGGATGCGCATGACCAGCGTCTATCCCGACGGCGGAGACCTCCGCATCGCAAAAGGGAAGACACCGTCCGGTCCGAAGCGCTATGAGATGACCTGGGCGGTCTCCCGGCACCGTGGTGAGGCTCCGCTGACGCGCCAGTACCTTCAGGTCATCGAGCCGCATAAACAGCAGCGGTTCATCAAAAATATCGAGCGCCTGCCGGTCGAGGGTGCCGATCCGGAGGCAGAGTTTGCGCCCCTCGCCCTGCGGGTGACCGGCGATAATTTTGTCGATACCATCATTCTGCAGCCCGATGCTGCCGCGACACTGCAGGTGGGCGATATCACCTTCGACGGGGAGTTCGGCCTGCTGCGAAAGCGTGGAGAGACGATTGAGGCCGCCGTGTCCGTTCGAGGTTCACACCTCGCCGCCGGTGACCTCGAGTTCATCGCCGAAAGCCGCGAGTATTCCGGCACCATCCGGGAGTGTAACTGGGAGCAAAGCAGCATTGTCGTCGAGCCACAACCCCCGTCGGCCGGGGCGCTTGTGGGCAGCCACATCAGCATCACCAATCCCGCCGGCAGCCACGCCTCCTATCAGATCAAAGATGCGCAGCCCGTGAGCGGCGGTTGCCGCCTGGTATTCGACCTCGACCCGCGCATCGGTGAGGGGTTTGTCGGCCAGTGCAGCGACAACACCATCAAAAGCGACACACACCTTCGGATGTCCCGCTACGGGTACTATGACGGAAAGACCATCGCGACCGAGGACGGCAGGATGCACTACCGGCTTCGCGCGTGTGAGAATGGGCGCGACTGCCACATTGACACCGAATCGGCCGGCGAAATCTCTGCAGAAACGCTGCGGCAGCAGTTCGGCGACCATGACGGCGACGGACTCAAGCGCCTGGTCATTTACGACTACGGTCCCGGTGATCGTGTATGCGTCGAAAACGCCGTCAGCCTGAGCTTTCGGAGCCAGTAGCAGGCCCC
>JAWODS010000146.1:0-3721 GCA_046483205.1 Armatimonadota bacterium
TCCGCGGTTGGGCTGTGAGTGGACATCATCGGTGACTTCGACCGCCAGAAACAGCCCCTCCCGGCGCCAGGCCATCCGCACGGTGCCGCTGAGGTCTTCGGGGCCGTCCCACGCCTCGGGCTTGTAGCTGGCATGCGCGGGATCCCGGAGCACCATCTTCCCGGGGACCTCCACCCAGTCATCAAGCTGCCCGTCCACGGCAATGGGCGGATCGGGCTTCAGAGGAATTATAAAAGCATCCTCTGCCTGCACCGGCACCATTGCCAGCAACAGTGTAACGACACCCACCATCCACGCAGTCTTTTTCATGATGGCTCTCCCCCGGACAGAATTGGCGGCTGAGGCATTCAGCACTCTATGCCGCGGCGGGCCTGAACACCGTCGTTGAAGTAGTGCTTGACCTCCTGCATGTCGGTGACGAGGTCGGCGAGGTCCAGAATTCGCTGATCGGCACAGCGTCCCGTGACCACGACCTCGACATGTGCGGCGCGGCTGTTGATTGCTTCGATGAGCGCTTCAACGGTGAACAGGCCGAAGTGTGTGGCGATATTGGCCTCATCAAGAATAACGATGTCGAAATCGCCTGACTGCAGGATGTCAGCGGCCTCCCGCAGCCCCTCCTGTGCGGCGCGGATATCTTCTTCATTCGGCTCGCCGTGGATGAAGCAGCCGCGGCCGTACTGGCGGCAGGTGATGGCGTCAATGGTGGCAAGGGCATCGAGCTCGGAGTAATGGCGCCCTTTGACGAACTGGGCGATAAATGTTTTCATACCGGCTCCAGCCGCCCGCAAAGCGAGGCCGAAAGCAGCCGTGGTCTTGCCCTTACCGGTGCCGGTGTACACTTGCACGCGGCCGATGTCCCAGTCTTTGCACCAGTCATCCACGGTGTCTCACTCCTGCAGACAGTTGCGGCGCTGTACGAAGAGCCGGATATGATCGGGCGTGGTGCCACAGCAGCCGCCGATAAAGTCTGCGCCTGCCTCAACCAGCTCCTCGAAATGTGCGGCCATCTCTTCGGGGGTCTCTTTGAAGACGGCCTCTCCATCCACGAGCTCGGGCAGACCGGCGTTGGGCTTGGCCCATACCGGGCGATCAGTCTCCGGCGCCATCAGGGTGATGACATCAATGATCTGCTCGATGCCGCCGCCGCAGTTGGAGCCGACGATATCGGCGCCGGCTTCTGTGATCTGTTGTGCGGCCTCGGCGGGCTTCACGCCCATCATGGTGGCGAGTTCCTTTGCGCCCTGTTCGAAGGTCATGGACACCACGGCCGGAAGGTCGGTGACGTCGCGCACGGCCTTCAACGCGGCTTTCGCTTCACCGAGGTCGCTCATGGTTTCGATCAAAATGGCGTCTGCGCCGCCTGCGGCGAGGGCGCTGATTTGTTGGGCGAATGCCTCGATCATCGCCTCCTCGGCGATGAGTCCCAGCGGCTCCAGAAACTCCCCGGTGGGGCCGACGGAGGCGAAGACGAGTGCGTCCTCGCCCGCCGCCTCGCGGGAGAGCTCTGCGGCGGTGCGGTTGACGGTCTCGACCTCGTCACCCAGCCCCACCTTTTGGAGCTTGTAAGGGCTGCCGCCGAAGCTGTTGGTGAGGATGATCTCTGAACCGGCCTCCACGTAGGCTTCGGCCACCTTCTGCACGGTCTCGGGATGCTCGAGGTTGAATTGCTCGGGGGCATCACCGACCTCGAGGCCCATTTTAGCAAGCTCCGTGCCCCACGCGCCATCGGATATCACGATGCCCTTTTCATCCAGCAGGGCTTTGTAATCTTTCATGATCCTTCACCGCCTTCCTTAGGGTTATGCCAATATACCCTATAACCATCCGGTGTATTCCGCCAGCATCCGGGCGTATTCGACGTAATTTTCCCATGAGACGTCCGAGGGGACGCCGTGGTCGCAGCCGGGGATATATCCGCCATCTTCCAGAAGCGGAGGGATGACGCGCTCAAGCTCCTCTTTGATGACATCTCCCCCTTTGGCGATGGCTCGTTTGTCGATGCCGCCCCGGTAGCCCATATCGGTCCCGAATCGTTCGCGAAACTCGACGATATCGTTGTGGGCGGCGACTTCGATGGGATCGGCGACATTAATGCCTGCCTCGATCCAGATGGGGATCAGCTCACCGATATAGCCATCAGAGTCCATATCCACGATGGGACATCCCGCATCACCGACGATCTTCACCCAGCGGTCGTAACAGGGCTTGAGGAATTTTCGCACCATCTCGGGGCTGATCATGCTATGGGCCTTGTACGCCATATCCTCGGAAATCCCCAGGACATCGGGAGTAACACGGTCGCAGATGCGGGTGAGGAGCTCGGACACAAAATCATTCCACGTATCGGCCATCTCGGTGACGAAGTCGGGGTCATCAATCATGAGCATGCAGAGGCCCTCGAAGCCCACCCACTCGCGTATCTGCCAGAAGGGGCCGTTGCAGCGGATTCTGAGGAGCCAGTCCCGGTCCCTTGCGCGGCGGCAGCGATCCTCGAAATCTTCCGGGAAGCGCCCGGGGGCGTCCGGGTCCAGCCGCCATTTGATCCTGTCCCAGTCATCGCGGCTCTCCACCGGCCATTTGTGCCACTTGCGGGTCACGAAGTCCTTGGCCTGCCGGATATATGTGTAATCGTAGAAGTCGGAAATTTCGGTCACTGCGCCCATCCAGTCCTGGACGAGGTAATGGCCACCCTCGTGGGCAAGAATCTTCTCCTCGAACTGCGGGATGATCCGGAAATCAACGTCCAGAGAAACTCCGGGTTTCTTCGGCGGATCGGGGCGAAATCCCAGCTCGTCATACAGTGCATCCATATAATGGACGCCCTCGGGGACGCCCTCCCTGTGCCATCTCGCCCGCGTGGTTTCACGCCCACCTCCGGGCGCGAAGGGGATTTTATCGGGATTTCCAAAGGTGAGAGCCTCGATGTAGCGCTGGCGTGGGGTCATGTAGAGATCGCTCCATTATGGGAATGGCCGGGTATGGGAGCTATTTCTCCATCAGCCCTTTATTGTCCTTGCCCGGCCCTGATAACAAACCAACAGAGGAAGAAGGAGGCGGATAGAGAAGGACACTATGCGTTTGATGTAACAGTGACAGGAGGAAAAATCATGAGCGCGGTGCAGATCGCTGAAGACACATACCGGGATAAGGTGTTTGGATGCTGGATGGGCAAGAATATAGGCGGCACGCTGGGAACGCCGTACGAGGGCCAGAAAGAGCCCCATGAGCTGGACTTTTACGATCCGGTTCCCACCGAGCCTGCTGCCAATGATGACCTGGACCTGCAGCTTGTCTGGCTGAAGATGCTGCAGGACCGGGGGATTTACCCTTCGGTGGGGGATTTCGCGGATTACTGGGTGAAGAACCTGGGCCCGTATCCGTGGAATGAATACGGCTTTTGCCGCCGCAACCTCGACCGGGGTCTTCGGCCCCCGATCTCCGGCTGCTTTGAGAACTACTATATCGACGAAATGGGCTCGCCCATCCGCAGCGAGATCTGGGCGTGCGTGGCGCCGGGGGACCCGGACCTGGCGGCGGCTCTGGCGTGGAATGACGCCGTGCTGGACCATTCCGGCGGTGAGGGGATGTATGGCGAGATGTTCTGGGCGGCGCTGGAAAGTGCGGCTTTCGTCATCTCCGACCCCAGGACACTGATCGAAATCGGGCTGAACATGATCCCGTGTCACAGCCGCATCCACCGCGCCGTGAAGGATGCGCT
>JAWODS010000157.1:0-4182 GCA_046483205.1 Armatimonadota bacterium
ACTGGCTGCAAAGCAACCCCAATTCCAGCGTCCGGCAGGTGGATATGACCAACATTGATGACCTGACCGCCGGAATATTTGTGGACACCTTCGACGAGATATTTGGCCAATAGCGACCTGAAGGGGCGGGATGGACGACTCGATGCCGTTGTGTCCGGTGTGGGTCGGAAAGCACCTAGCGGTCGCTGTGTCACTGTCGACTCCAGAAATATTCCGGCGGTCAGGTCATCAATGTTGGTCATATCCACCTGCCGGACGCTGGAATTGGGGTTGCTTTGCAGCCAGTCGGCGGCGGTCTCCAGCAGAATCTGCGCGCAGCGGTCTTTCGGGAAGCCGAATATTCCGGAGCTGATGGCAGGCATTGCAACACTCGCCACATCCAGCCGGTCGGCCTCCTTCAGGGAGTTCACGACTGCATTCGTCAGCTTCATATCCGCATCCGGGTCATTTCCCTTGGGCCCGACGGCGTGAATGACATATTTGGCCGGAAGGTTGCCGCCTGAGGTCGTTGCAACATGGCCTTCAGAAACATAGCTGATTCTATCTGACTCCTCGCGGATGACCGAACCACCTGCCTTCTGAATTGCCGCCGCGACACCCCCGCCGTGCTGCATCTCCGGTCCAGCGGCATTGACGATTGCTTCGGTCTCCGATTCGGTAATATCTCCCTGCAGGACGCGCAATCGTTTCCCGTCAATCTCTGTTTCCCTCAGAAGCTCTGGCATGGTCCTTCCTCCTGCGTGATTGCGCTGGTCTCAATGCACTATAAATAGCATACCACGCGCTTTTGCGTCCATCAAAACGGGCAGATTTTTGTCTCACAGCATTGGTTGGGAGGCCACCACTGCGGTTGTACCGACGGATGATGCACATATTTCACCGCCGCGCAGCAGGGACGCCAGCTATTACCCGAGGTCTTTTGCATCAGCCATATCAAGCAGCTCCTGTATGCGGGCCGCAAGGCGCCTGGTGGCGGCGATGGCCTCCTCATCCTGTTCAATCTCACCGGAGGCATATGCGATGCCACACACGCCCCGGTTGGCGGGGATCATCTCCAGCTTGGTGAAATACGAGTGGATGGCGGTAATGGCCGATTCCGCACCATAGCGCCGCCCGACGACGATGGCCCCACCGATACGGTTTGCCAGGCGGTCACGCACGCACCAGGTCCGGTCCATGAACGCCTTCACCTGCGCGGAAACGTTATTGAAGTAGACCGGGCTGCCGATGACCAGGGCGCTGCAATCCAGCAGCTTCGGGATCAGAACCTCCGTCATGTCATCCTTCACCGTGCACATTCCTGCTTTGGTGCAGCCCCAGCAGGACGTGCAGGGCGCGATCTCGTAGTCAGCGAGCTTGATGAACTCCCCGCCGGTGATGGAGCGGGCCATGTCCAGGAGATAATCGGTATTGCTGTTTTTGCGCGGGCTTCCTGAAAGATACAGAATGCTCATGACTGTTTGCGGCTCCCGTTCAATTTTCCTCGGGCTGCAGGAATCGCATCCAGTTTTCTGCACGCCGGCGGATGACCGGATGCGACCGGGTGGTAACCCAGAGCTTCTCATGAGTGAGTGATGTGAAGGTGGACGTCCGGCTCATGTGCTCGTGCAGTGCCGCCACGAGCTCATCATTCACAGACCAATCATGTGCCAGACCGTGTTCGACGAGCATTTGCAGGACCCGGGCGGCAGCGGCCACATGCGTCAGGTATTCCGGGCGCTCGGGCACGATGCTGTCCAAAATTTCGGCGGCCTCTGTCACTGCTTCAACATCGTAATTGCCCTGCCGGGTTTCCATCCAGAAATCGTCCAGCAGCGTCAGTGCGCGGATGTAATCGTCACCGGTCCCCACGAAGTGTGCCAGGCGCTGCAGCGCGTCGGAGCGGTTGATATTCGGATAGAGCTGCTTGTAGAAAAACAGCCAGTCCTGGTGAAACTGCGTGTACGGGGTCAGGCGATACGCAAGCACGCCGTTGCTGGATTCACCCGCCGCTGCGACCTCCGCCTCAATGCGGTCAAACTTCGTCATTGGCAGGATATTGTGGCGCTCATCCCCGCCCTCGGGATCCATGAAAAAGGCGAAGTTCAAAACATCGAGGCCGGCGTCCTGCGCCTCCTGCATCGCCCGGGATGCTTCGCTGTACACCAGCGTCCAGTCGCCCTCAGGCAGGGCATTGAAGAACTCGTGCTGGATGCCTGGACTGGCCGGAATATCGCCCTTCCCTTGCTCCATGTGCCATATCCACCACGGGCAGTGATGCACCTGCGCACGGTCGTCCACCAGCGTTTCGTACGTCGCCCGGATATCCAGCATCACGGGGGTGTACGGGACGCACTGCTCGCACGCACACAGCCCCGGATCGGCGTACCAGACGATGAAGCCGTCGGCGGTATCCGCAAAATAGTCGATGAGGTGGCCCGAGAACTCCAGCACCGTTTCTTTGCCCCGCTGCCAGCATAGCTCGATGCCGTTATAGTTCACCTCGGTCGCGCGCTCGTCCGGATGATCGAGCCACACGGACGGCGGAACGGCATTGCCCGCAAAGCCCACATGAGTTTCCAGGTCCAGCACATGAGCGTACGCCAGCGCCTCACGGAGCGTCTCCCAGTACCACTGCTGGGGTGCGGTCTCAGGGTGATCCGGGTGGAAGTATTGCGTGGGCCAGATGAAGATCTTCAGCATATTCGCCCCGGCCGCCTGGACGAGATCAAGATAGCGCCGCCATTCCTCCCCGGTGAAGGTGTCTGCGGTGAGGTGGGTGAGCTTCCAGTCGATGGGGTGGGCGTACATGCAGCGGTGTCTGAAGGGTGTCTTTTCGGCCTCGAAATCCAGCACCATTTCGTGGTGACTGCCGCCCTGGGCCTCGCCAATAATCCGGTAGCCAGACTTGCTGTACAGCCGCAGTGCCCGGTGATTGGGCTTGTCCACTGTGAGGCGGAGGCCGGGCTTGTTATTGCGGCGGGCCTCGGCGATAAGTGCCTCCATCAGCGGCGTGCCCAGGCCCCGGTCGTGGTATTCGTCAATGATTCCGCAGCCGACGCTCGGGTATTTGTAGCCCTCGCCATGCTGGTAGTAGAAGTATCCCACCAGCGGGCCGTCGGCGCTTTCTGCGAAGGCCCCGATGCGGACATTGTCGGTACGATCCGAGGTCTGTACGATCATCCGCGCATGCTTTTCATCGAACGGATGGGGGCAAAAATACTTCCTGCTGAGGTCGGACAGGCCGTCGAAATACTGCAGGACTTGCTCGTAATCATCGGCGGTTATATGCCGGAGAACAGCCCCCCCGCCGCCTCGCATCTGCACCTGCAGGGGAAGTTCCTCTGTCTCGCTCATCCAATCACCCAGATTCGTGCGGGGCCGCTCATCCCTGCGGGTTCGTCCGCCTTGGCGTACAGGTTGGCGAGAGTTCCGGCGACCTCCACGGTGATTTCATTCCGCCCGGCGGTCGCATTGTCGCTGATGTCAACCTCGTAGGGAGGCCATAGCCGGACGGCAACTTCCTCGCCGTTGACAAGGAATCGCGCGCAGTCACGGACCTCGCCGACATCCAGGATCAGCCGGCGGCCTCCCTCCAGGAACTCCGGCTCGATGTGCACGCTGGTGCTGTGGCGGGCGATGCCGGGATAATGGCGGTATCCGCTTTGCGAATAGTACCCCCGCATCTGCGTGGCAGGCGGCCTGAGCACACCCGATTCGTAGGCGAACTCTCCCACCAGGTACAGCGGATCTGTCAGCCCCTGCGGCTCCTCAAGGAGTGACACAAAGCAGATCTGCAGCTCGTTGGTCCCCTGCTGCAAAAGGCCGGTGAGGTCGGTAGCCGTGAACATCGGGTCCTGCCAGTCTGCGTTCTCCAGCGGGGGCGCAAGCTCGCCGTTGACCAGGATCTCGACATCGCGCTTCCCCGACAGGAAGCCGACATGAGCGGGCAGACCCTGGGAAATATTATCCAGCACGAGCCTGACGCGCCCGATGTCGCCTTCGACCTCAAAATCAGTGACGAAGGTGTTGACATGGCCGGGCGTGCCGGTGACACCGAGGCGCTTTCCGGCGGCCTGGTCGTGGGCGATGTACTGCCAGCGGTCGAGGATGACGACATTCTCCCCGGCGGTCTCGAAGCTCCAGCGGTCGCCGAGGTCAATCTCATCCAGAAGCTCTGGAGCCACCGCGTCATCGCTGGAA
>JAWODS010000035.1:0-7744 GCA_046483205.1 Armatimonadota bacterium
TTCTGGGTGTATAACGTCCGCGAGGTTCCTACGGCGTTCATGTGCATCATCCGCTCGGAGAATCCCGCGACTGAGGGCATGGATTACTGGTCGGTGAAGGTCCCCCTGAACTTCGAGGGCTGGAAGCGGTTTGGACTCCTCATACGTGACGGCGGAGGAGCCCGAACGCCCCGCGGCTGGGACCAGGTGGACAGCATCAGCTTCAGGGCGAGCGGCTGGAACAACGAGCCCAGCCCGGACGCAACCGTCTATATCGACAGGCTGGAGCTGCGCGGCGATATCGGTGGCGAGGGCCCGCTGATTGATGACGAGGAGTTCTTCAGCCTGCTGAGAGACGACATTGAAGCCCTCGCGCCGGTACGGGAGGCAGCTGCTGATGGTGATTGCGAACGGGCGGATGAGCTGCTTTTGGAATATATGCGCAACCGACAGCAGCCGAAGTTCGCCTTTGATTGCAGTGAGTGGGACAAATCCCGCGATCCCGACTTCAATACGGCCAGGGCCGACGCGGTGATGGAGCATATCTTCAGCTGGCAGGGCCGCGAGGCGGATCTGCCCGATGACATTGACTGGACGTACAACCCGTTTGACAAAGATGATCCGGCTTACACCCCTGAATGGACCTACGACCTGAACCGCTTTGGTTTCTGGCGGGACCTCGGCCGGGCGTACTGGGCCACCGGTGATGAGAAGTATGCCCGGGAGTTCGTGGACCAGTTGACCGACTGGGTGCACGACCAGCCTGCTCCGGTCCTCGGCAGTCCCAACAGCGCACCCACCTGGCGAACCATCGAGCAGGGGATCCGCACCGCCGGCTCGTGGCAGGACGCGTATTGCTACTTCCTGCACAGCCCCTCGCTGACCCCGGAGGCTCACACACTGTTTCTCAAATCGTTCGTTGAGCATGGTCGCACGCTCACCCGCATGGCCGTCGAGCACCCGGAGCACCGGGGAAACTGGGTGACCATGGAAATGAACGGCCTGGCGCACATCGGGGTGATGTTCCCGGAGTTCACTGAGGCAAAAGGGTGGCGCGATGTCGCCTATGGCCGCCTGATGGCGGAGCTGGATCGCCAGGTGTATCCTGACGGCGCCCAAAAGGAGCTCACCACCGGCTATCACCAGGTCTCGCTGGGCAATTTCAAGCGCGCGCTGGAGCCCGCCGAGCGGAACGATGTTGAGGTCCCCGACGGCTACCTGTCGGCTCTGAAGCGCATGTATGAATACAACTTGGAGGCCATGATCCCCGGCGGGCGCCTGCCGCCGTTGAACGATGCCGGGATGACCAATGTGACGGGGAGCCTTCAGGAGGCCTACGAAATCTGGGGAGACGAGAAATTCGCGTGGGGCGCCGGAGGCGGGGGAGAGCCCTCACCACTTGGCTTCACCTCCCGTTTTTTCCCATGGGCGGGGCAGGCCGTTATGCGCAGCGGCTGGGATCGCGAGGCCCGGTACATGATGTTCGAAATCGGCCCCTTCGGCATCGGGCATCAGCATGAGGACAAGCTGGGGTTGTATTTGTACGGCTACGGCAAGCCGCTTCTGACGGAGGCGGGAACCTACCGCTACGACCGCTCGAAATGGCGGCGTTACGTGCTGTCAACAGCCGCGCATAACACCATCATGGTGGACGGCGTCGGCCAGCACCGGCGCGGTCTCAGTGAGACCTACCAGCGAGAGGAGCCGATGACCGGCTCCTGGGAAAGCAATGATGTCTTCGACTGGGCCAGCGGGCGCTATACCGACGGCTACGGACCCGTCATGGATGAAGACGGCAACCGCCTGGGTCGCGACCATGACATCACAGATGTCGAACACGAACGGACGGTCCTGTACCTCAAGCCGCGTACGCAGGGCGAGCAGGACTACTTCGTCGTCTTTGACCGGCTGATCGGCGAAAGCGACACCGAACACACGTACTCCAACCTCTTCCACCTCGACGCCGAAGAGGCGAGTGTTGATGAAGAGACGATGGTGGTCAGCAGCGCCGACGCCGGGCGGCCCGGACTTACGCTGATCCCCCTCGACACCGCGGGGCTTTCCCTGCGGATGGTGAAGGGGCAGGAGGATCCGGTGCAGGGATGGATCCCGCGAGAGGGCCATCGAGAAGTCCCCACCGCCATCTACGAAAAGACCGGCCCCACCCCGCAGCGGTTTGTGACTATCCTCATGCCGCGTCCGGATGAGGAAGTCACGGCAGTGAATGCTGAAATCCTGCAGCAGGACGCCTCCATGATCGCGCTTGAAGTCACCACTGATGTGGGCACCGATACGCTGCTGTACAGCTTCGAGGCCCCGCAGGAGATGCAGGCAGGGGATATTTCAACAGATGCGCGGCTGGCAGTGGTTCGTCGCCCGGACAGAGGCGATCCACATGTTGGTATTTTGAACGGCTCCAAAATTTCGGTCGCCGATGACCTCATACCGGTCTCTGACAAAGAATAGACCGCGGCGAGATTCTCTTACAGGGAAGTGACCACCATGGCAGACGATAGACCGAATGTTCTGATATTCATGACGGACCAGCAGCGTGCGGATGTCATTGACCCTGCTCACCCGTGCCGCACGCCCAACATCCAGCGCATCATTGATGGCGGCGTGCATTTCAGGCAGCATTATACACAGACCGCCCACTGCTGCCCCTCGCGCGCCAGCTTCATGACGGGGCATTATCCCTCACAGCACGGCGTCTGGAACAATATCCTCACCAACACCCGGTTCAGCCCAGGGTTGAATGACGGCATCCGCTGCTTCTCAGAAGACCTCGCCGAAAATGGGTATAACCTGTCCTTCGCCGGAAAATGGCACGTTTCAGGAGTGGAGAATCCCGCCGATCGTGGATGGAAAGAGCTTGAGGTGACCGCCCGGGCGACCGACCGACACGAATCGCGGCTTCAGAGTATTGTGGACGCGGTGGCGGAGGAGCCACAGGACCGGCCGCGGCAGGATGGCGAGCTCTTCAGACCCGGATGGATGAACCGTGACATCTACGGCAGCATCCCCGACGGCGGCCCGAAAGGGTATGAAAACCTCCGGGATTACGAGGTCGTCCAGTCGGCGATCGAGGAGCTGCCCGGCCTGACGTCTCAGGATGAGCCGTGGATGCTGTTTTGCGGCACCACCGGCCCGCATGATCCCTTCATCGTGCCGGAGAAATATGCCACCATGTACGACCCCGATGAGGTGGAGCTGCCGGAGAGCTTCTGGGACACCCTCGAGGACAAGCCCCGGGTGTATGACCGCATGCGGCGGCAGTACTGGGGGCAGATGTCCGAACGGGAGGTCAGAGAGTCAATCGCCCACTACTGGGGCTACTGCACGATGCTCGATGCGATGTTCGGGGAGCTGCTGCAGGCGCTGGAGGAAACCGGCGAGCTGGACAACACCATCGTCATCTACACCTCGGATCACGGCGACTACTGCGGGGACCACGGGCTGTACTGCAAGGGCGTCCCGGCCTTTGAAGGGGCCTATCACGTGCCACTGGCGATCCGCTGGCCGCAGGGGATAAAAAACACGCAGCGCACCTGTGACGAATTCACCACCCATTCCGACATGGCCATGACCTTCTGGGAGCTTGCGGGAAACCGGCCGCCGGATGACAATATGCCGGGCCGCAGCATCGTGCCCCTGCTGGAAGACAGAGTGCCTGATGACTGGCGTGACGCCATGCACCTGCAGTTCAACGGGGTAGAGGTGTATTACACCCAGCGGACGGTGTTTACTAAAGACTGGAAATATGTCTATAACGCTTTCGACTATGACGAGCTGTACGACCTGAACGCCGACCCTCACGAGATGCACAACCTCGCCGCTCCCTGCCGCAACCCGCGGGGGATGTCCAATGTACCGGAGCGTCGCACGGGCGAACAGTTCCAGCCCTACCCGGAGCTGCCGGAGGAGCTCGATGCGGTGCGGCGCGACCTGATCGGGCGGATGTGGCGGTTTGCCGCCGAGCGCGATGACACCACCTTCAACCCCTACTTCACCGTTGCGCTGGCACCCTACGGCCCCGCAGAGGGTTTCCCGGACGAGTAATCTGAAAACAAAAGGTCCCGGAGAAAGTGATCCCCGGGACCTTTGTCATGTGTGTATCACATATCTTCTGAGGATGCTTACTCCACGCGGCGCCAGTGAGTGCCCTCCGGCGTATCCTCCAGGACGATGCCCATATCCTGCAGCTCGTCGCGGATCTCGTCCGCCCGGTCATAATTGCCGGCCTCACGCGCCTCTTCGCGTTCCTGGATGAGCTCCTCGATGTCCTCATCCAGCGCCTCGCGCTCATGGGCGATATAGCCGAGCACGCTGTCGGCGGCGTCCATGAACTTCTTCACCTGGCGGACATTTTCGGCGTCGAGATTACCGTCCACGAGATGCTTGTTCACCTCATTCATGAGTGTGAACACAGCGCCTGTGGCGCCCGGAACATTCAAATCGTCGTCCATGCGGGCCTCAAAGTCTTCGTAGGCCTTCTGAACGGCGTTCTCGATATCGGAATTGTGATCTCCCGCTGCGGGCGAGTCATCAAGCCGGTCGATGAAGTCCCACAGACGATGCACGGCCTTTGTGCTTTCATCCAAACCGTCGAGTGTGAAGTCGAGCTGGTGGCGGTAATGTGCGGTCAAAAGCTGGTGCCGGATCGCCATCGGCTCGTAGTCCATCTCCAGCAGATCCCGCAGCGTATAGAAGTTTCCCAGGCTCTTGGACATCTTCATCCCGTCAACGATGAGGTGGGCCGGATGCACCCAGAAGCGGCAAAAGGTCTCTCCGGTGGCGGCTTCGGCCTGGGCGATTTCGTTTTCGTGGTGCGGGAATATCAGGTCCACGGCGCCTGTATGGATGTCCAGGGTGGGGCCGAGGTATTCCAGGCCCAGTGCCGAGCATTCAATATGCCATCCCGGTCTTCCGGGGCCCCAGGGGCTGTCCCAGCTCGGCTCATCCTCTTTCGCGGCTTTCCACAAAACGAAGTCGTGGACTTCGTCGCGGTCGTATTCATCCTCATCCATTCGGCTGAATTTTTCACCCGACTTGCCGACGTCCACCCCCGAAAGCCGCCCGTATCGGCTCCAGCTCGAGATGTCGAAATAGACACTGCCGTCGCGTTCGTAGGCGTGGCCCTTCTCCTGCAGTGTCCTGACGAGCTCGATCATCTGCTCGATATGTTCGGTGGCCCGGGGGTATTTCCAGGCATCCTCGATCCGCAGTGTTTCGAGGTCCGCCATGAAATACTCCTCGTATCTGCGCGTGTATTCTTCGAGGCTGATGCCCTCGGACTTCGCGCCGGCGATGGTCTTGTCATCCACATCGGTGATGTTCATCACCTGGTGGGTCTCATAATCTTTATAGCGCAAATACCGGCACAAAATATCATTGAACAGGAAGGTGCGCAGGTTGCCGATGTGGGCGAAATCGTACACCGTCGGCCCGCAGGAATACATTTTCACAGGGGCGCCTTCAGGGACGTCAAATGTTTCCTTCGTCCGACTTACTGTATTGTAAAGCTTGAGCATGGTTATCCCCCTGGAGTGACGCGGTGTGAAGCAGGTTGTTGAATACAAAAAACGCAGCGGCACTATCATTCTCCGCTGCGACGCTTTCGATATACGTAGTCTCGTTGTATTGAACAGCAAACATGCTCGAAGCTACGCGGCGGAAAAATGAGATGCCGCGCATGTACAGCCGCAGGTGCTGATCACTGTTTTCGTAGAAATGGTGTTGTGTAGTGTCATCGTTTCGTCATCCAATGACATCTTATCCGGCCGGGCCCTGGTGTTTTTCCTGCTCGCTCAGCTCTGCGCTTTCTTCATTTGCCTGGCCGTCGTCGGATGTTTCGCCTATCGCCGCCTGCACTTCATCGGACACGCCCGAGCTGGCTTTTCGAAACTCCCTAATTCCCTCACCAAACGACTTCATAATCTCTTTGAGCTTACTGCCTCCGAAAAGCAGCAGGACGATGAGTGCAATGGTCAAAAGTTCCCATATACCTGGCCAACTCATAGTTGCACCCCTTCTGGCGTGGCTCAAAAAGCAGCGGGCCTCGCTGCCTTCAGTATATCATACAGGACACCGGTCATGAATAGGAGCTGGATTATTCCGCGTCAATGCGGTTTATTTCAATATCGGCGATGAGCTCTTCGACCAACTCGCGATTTTCAAGCGTGGCTCCGAACGCGGTGGCGGCGGCTGATCCTGCTGCGATTGCCCACCGTATGCGCTCCGGGACCGGCTGGCGCCTGATGCTGGCATGTGCAAAACCGGCCACCAGCGCATCACCAGACCCGACCGGGCTGAGTGCCTGAACGTCCGGAGCAAGCGCCCACCATGATCCGGCGGTGGTCACAAATATCGCTCCCCTGCGGCCGAGGGTGCACACGACGATCTTGATGCCCTCCGAAACAAGGTTCCGGCCGGCCTGTGCTATGCCGTCAGGAACCGTTAGCGTCTCCTGCATCAGGTCCTGAAGCTCCGCGCGGTTGGGAGTGATGACATGCGGCTTTGCGTCGATGACGTATTCGAGGAGTTGATCTCGTGCGTCAACGATGACCGGGACGCCAGCCTTCCGCGCAGTGACGACCAGGTCGTGGTAGAAATGGTGGGGAACGCCCCGCGGAGCGCTGCCGGATATGACGGCGAGCTCAGCATTTTTCATCTGTCGTCGCCACGCGCGCTTCAACGTCTCGACTTCGGTCGGTGTAACCAGCGGACTGGTCTCATCCACCTGTGTCTGAGTCCCGGCATTGGGGTCGACAATGTTGATGCAGACGCGCGACTCTTCACCGATAGGAACAAGATCTGTAACGACGTTTTCCTGTCCCAGCTTCTCGGACATCAAGGGGCGCGCCATATCCCCGGCGAAGCCCATGAGCATAACTTCGTCCCCGAGCAGCGACAGGTCACGGGCCACATTCACGCCCTTGCCACCGGGTACCACCGTGAAACGCTCCGGGTTATGGAACTTCCCGACCGAGAAGTTCTTGACCTCATACGTTCGGTCGATGCCGGCATTTGCGCACATCACGAGGATCAATAGACATCAACTGCCGTCGTCATTTTTGAGCTCACCAGCACTGACCACTTTGGACACTTTCTTTTGCCCAAGAATGCCTTCCATCCGGTCCAGAGCCTCTCTCAGGTTTTTCTCGGAGTTGGCGTATGAGAGACGCAGATAGCCCTCACCATGTTCACCGAATGCCGTGCCGGGCAGGACCGCAACATTGGCCTCTTCCATCAGCAAATCAGCCAACTGTTGAGAATTATACCCCGTTTCGGTGATGTTGGGGAAGGCGTAGAAGGCTCCACGCGGCTTCATACACCGGACACCCTCAATCCTGTTGAGACCATCCACCATCACATCGCGCCGGGAGCGATACTTTTCGACCATCTTTGCGGTCGGTTCCATGGAGCTTTGCAACGCAGCGATGCCGGCACGCTGGGTGAAGGCGGCGGTGCAGGAGTTGGCGTTATTCATGAGCTGTCCCAGGGCGTCGGCGAGGTGTTCGGGGGCTGCCGCAAAGCCCAGCCGCCAGCCGGTCATGGCGAACGACTTGGAGAAGCAATCCATCACCAGCGTGCGCTCTTTCATGCCCTCGACGGCGGCGATGCTGTGCTGCTGGCCCTCGTAAATGACTGTTTCATAGGTTTCATCAGACATCACCATGAGATCGTTTTCGATGGCCATTTCGCCGATGGCCTCCAGGTCCTCCTGGGTGAGAACTCCACCTGTGGGATTTTGTGGAGAGTTAAT
>JAWODS010000457.1:0-4639 GCA_046483205.1 Armatimonadota bacterium
TTCAGCGCACTGGCCAGCGGCTCGGCCGTCTGCACCGCGCGGTTCAGGGGACTGCAGTAAAGCTGTGCGGGCGCAATATCATGTCGCATAAGCCAGTTGGCAAGCGCCCCGGCCTGCCTGTGCCCCTTTTCAGTCAGGTCTCTCTCGGCATCCGTCTCACCGGGCTGCTGGTCTTCAGAATGTCCGTGTCGGACGAGATAGATCTCCATTCTCTGTCACCTCACACTCATTCGTCGGTGATGATCTCTTCGGCAAAGTCGGCGGTTTGAGCGAGCTTCCAGGTTTCTCCGCCGTCTTTGGATACGATGACCGCGCGGTTGTGGAAGTGCTCGGGGAAGTCCGGCTGGTAGGTGTGGTGGCTCGTCCAGTAGCTGTATGACAGGTACAGGTTGCCGCGCCGGTCGATCGTCAGCTTGTGGTAATAGATGGAATAGCCGTCAACGACGGGGACCACCAGCGGGCGTGCGGGCCCCCACTCACCGTCTTTCGGCTTCGTTTGCACCGACAGCGCCGCATAGAGGTTGCCACCAAAATATTCGTCCACGCCACCCCGCCACTGGCGGAAGGCGATGTGGAGGTTGTCATCGGGGTCGCACACCAGCGAGCAGTACGTCTGCGCGCCGCGGCCGTCCTCGTCGGTGTCTTCCTGCACCCGGCCCGACTCCAGCACGTTGACGGGATCGCTCCAGCCCGAATAGGCGTCATTGGGCTCGTCGGAGCGCAGGTACTTGAAGTTATCGCCATGGGCGCCGGTCACCACGTGGATGTACCCCTCGCTGTCCATGGTCACCGCCGGGACGTTGTGCACGTCATTGACCGGCGGCGCATAGGCCATGAACACCGGCTCACCCAGTTCTCGGGTCTCGTGGTCATAGGTCACGACATATGTGGGCACGCCGGGGACGTCTTCTTCGGTCACTTCGCCCCAGACGACGTGCGTTTTGCCGTCACGGGTGACGGTGGATGCCGGGCCGCCGGAATGCTGGCAGGAGCCGAGGCATTTGTCCGACACCAGCACCGGCTCGCCGAGGTCGAGTCCGTCGCCATTGCGCTGGGGCGTATAGAGCCACAGGTTGTGATATGCACAGAAGCGGGCCTCGTGCTCCTGTATCTGCTCATACGCCAGGATTGGCGGCGGGTGGGGGAGGGCGTTATGGCCGGTGAACTGCTCGACGTCGTGTGAGGTTCCCCTGAAATCGTAGGCTTTGAACGTTTGTCCGGCATCGGGTGTGAATATCACCACATTCGTGCCGGGTTTATCGGTGCGCATCATATTCACGGTCGTATAGGCGCCGTTTTGATCGTCAAATGCCCACTTGGCGCCCAGCGAACCACCGCCCATGTAGAAGCCGCGGTAGGCGGGGAAAGTTTCTTTCACGGCGGGGATAAACGAGCGCTCCACCCACTCGCCATCCAGTAGCGTTTGCAGGAAGGTGGTCGGGTATTTGTGACTGGTGCGTTCACGGATACAGGGCCGGTTTTCGAGATCGAAATAGACCTCGTTTTCCACGTACTCCGGCGCATAGCCGAACTGGTAATTTTCGTGCTGGTAGCGCTTGAGCACGATGGGCATGTCCAGCGGCTGCGAGACCGGTGACTCCCCGGCAATAACCCTCACACCGACGCTTTCGGTGATGGCGGCGTCGGCCTGCGAGGTGGCGTTGATAATGGCGAAATACTCCGAGCCGATTTCAGCATCCTCCGCCAGTTGGGCTTCAACTGTGAGTTCGGCGATATTGGCATACCGCTTCGTCGGCACCTCCACCGGCGAGGCAGGCTCGGTGATGGAGCAGGAAAGGGCGTCATCCCCGTCGGCCTGAAGAGCGAATGAATCGTCCTGTCCGGTATTATTGCGGAGTGTATAGGTCATGGTCGCGCTCTGCCCGGGCTGCAGGTATCGGGTAGTGTTGTATGGATACAGCATGTGCTGGTAGCTGGCGGCCGGGAAGAAGTTCTCTTCTCCGATGGTGAAGTACTTCATCCCATCAATCTCACAGCGAATGTCCATTTTCTCGCATTCGAAATACCACGGCCCGCTGCGGTCGCCGAGGTCCGCTGGCACCTCCAGCTCCTGCCACTCTCCGGTGGTGGACATATCGAATGTTTTCAGCCGCTTTCCTGACGCGTCGGAAAGAGGCATCTGCTGGCGGCCGGGATTGTGCAGGGCCTGGGCGCGGATGGTGGTCTCTCCGGCAGGTGCCTCGAAATAGATCCTGCCGCCCACATTCCCGTCGTTGAGAAGGATCAACCCTTCGACCATCGCAGTGCCCGTGGATGTCTCGATGCCGTGCATGAAATCTCCGCGGTTCGGACACATGATCACCAGCCGATACGTTCCGGGCACATGGCAATCCACGGTCATTGTCTCCGTCTGCAACTCGGGGCTGTGGGTGCCCTTGTCCACCACCCCGTCATCAGGGATCTCCAGGTGCCCCAGGTGCATCCGTCCGGGGCCGTACAGGTCCGCGTGAAGCTCGTCGGCGTCCTCGTAGATATTCATGTCCCGCTTGGATACAGTAATCTGCAGAGGGCCCATCTCGGGACGCAGCGTATAAACCTTCTCACCACGTACGACCGGCGGAATCGTCGCTGCGCCGACAACAGAGGTGCCAAGCACCCCCAGGATGATAACTGCAAAGACAGCCAGTTTCGTTTTATGTATGGACAACACCTTCACTCCTTCGTGCACAGTGGTGCATAAGTGTAATCTACCTTTCCAGACGCCGCCGCAAAACTCCTGCGGAACGAAAATGGATCAAATTGGCAAAAAAAAGGAAAATCCATACTGCCGGAGAAGATATATATGGTATATCATCAATTGCGAGGGGAAGATTTTGATGAAAAAGGGTTTCACACTGATTGAACTTCTGGTCGTTATCGCGATTATCGCGATATTGGCGGCGATCCTGTTCCCTGTCTTTGCACGGGCGCGGGAGAAAGCTCGGGAGACCACCTGTCTTTCCAATGTGAAAGAGATCAGCCTTGCGACAATCATGTACGTGCAGGACTACGACGGGCGCTACCCGCTGCATCACTACAATCCTCCGTACGAGACGTGGGCGACGCTGGTATGGCCGTACATCGGGCAGGGCGAGATCACCGGCTGGACCGGAAAGAACTACGGGATCTTCGAATGTCCCTCCGGCCCCAATCCCGCGTGGTATCACGGCGCATATTCAGATTACGGCTTCAACGTTCGCCTGAATCGTGATATCTACGGGCTCCCCCACGAGGCGCAGGTTGACCGCCCCTCGATGACAGTTATGATCGGGGAATCATCGTACTACCATTCGGGCAAGGACAAATGGTATGGCTGGTACATGCTGTACGGATTCAACAGCAACAAGACCCGGTTTGATCATAATGGCCGCGGAAACTTCGGATTCTGTGACGGTCATGCCAAGGGGGCTACAAGGCAGACGATGCTTGGTGGCGATTTCACGCTGTATCCGTAAGCCCCAGGGAAGTTTGTATTCGCGGCATCCGTGGTCGTCATCTGCGGGTGCCGTTTTTTTGTGAACAAAGGAGACTTTCGAACGCCTGAAGAAATAGAAGTGCAGTTGTCAATACTGGTACGAACTCAGGAGGTTGTCCCATGAAACGGGGTTTCACATTGATCGAACTTCTGGTCGTTATCGCGATCATCGCGATTCTGGCTGCAATCCTGTTTCCGGTGTTTGCCCGGGCGCGTGAGAAGGCCCGGCAGTCTTCATGTTTGAGTAATGTCAAACAGCTAACACTCGGGGCAAAGATGTACATGTCGGATTACGACAACTTCTTCCCCTTCGGGCTCATGTACGCAGGCCGGGACGTCGAGAACTTCTACGAATACCGCACCGGCAGGAGCAGCAGTGGCTACAGCGTCTATTACATGTGGCCCGATCTGCTGATGCCGTACGTGAAAAACGAGCAGATCTTCATCTGCCCGAGCATGCCCAACGAATGGCTTGGCTACGGGTGGACACAAAAGCTTGGCTACATGGGCGGACATCCGGATCGAAGTGGCGAGATTTACGATGGCGTCTCCGAGTCACGGATCTCATATCCGGCCGAGACCCCGATGATCGCCGACTCCCGGCATTCGACCAGTGGCAGCATCTACAACTGGTGCAATCTGTATATCGCGGACTTCAATATGGATGACTGGAAGGGCATCCACAATGGCCAGATCAACATCGGCTTCGTTGACGGCCATGCGAAGTCCATGACACTCACCCAGGCGTGGGATAAATGTATCATGGGTGACCGGGGGAACCTGTACTGGTGGTTGAGTGACGACTGCGGGATGGAATAGGTCTGCCGTCCGGCGTTTTTTTTGGGCCCGAGTCGATGTGCCTCAAGCCTTTTTCTATTGATATCCTGCATGCCACGGCGGAGGGCTGGCTTTATTGTCCGGTCCGACAGCTATTTTTTTAATAAAGGAGGAGAGGGTTACAGAAAGGGAGAAGAGACAAAGCATCCAACAGATTCTGAGAGGTTGCAGAAGGAGAGGCGAAATGAAGAAAGGGTTTACACTTATCGAACTGCTGGTCGTGATTGCGATCATTGCGATCCTCGCTGCGATTCTGTTCCCGGTTTTTGCACGGGCGCGAGAGAAGGCCCGGCAGTCTTCATGTTTGAGTAATGTCAAACAGTTGAC
>JAWODS010000089.1:0-3823 GCA_046483205.1 Armatimonadota bacterium
GATATCCAGCGGCGTGCCCACCCCCATGAGATACCTCGGACGGTCCTCGGGCAGGTGGGGCAGGCATGCTTCGACGGCCTGAAGCATCTCACTGCGTGATTCACCGACGGAGAGACCGCCAATTGCGTATCCGTCGAAGCCAATTTCGACAGTTTTTTGCGAGCTTCTGACGCGAAGATCGGCGCAGGTGCCCCCCTGGACGATGCCAAAGAGCGCCTGGTCGGGCCTGTCGTGCGCCTCCGCGCAGCGAGCCGCCCATCGCGCGGTCATTTCCACGGATTCTTCGACATACTCGCGCTCGGCGGGCAGGGCCACGCACTCGTCCAGCACCATGGCGATATCCGCGCCGAGCTCGTTCTGAATCTGCATCGCCTTTTCGGGGGTCAGCTCCAGGAGGCTTCCGTCAATGTGAGACCGGAAGGTGACACCATTTTCAGTGATATTCTTTTGCTCCGCCAGGGAAAAGACCTGGTATCCACCGCTGTCGGTCGCCATGGCGCCCGGCCACGCCATGAAATCGTGGATACCGCCGAACCGGGTGACCAGATCGGTGCCGGGCCGCTGCCACAGGTGGTAGGCGTTGGCGATCATCATCTGAATGCCCTGTTCGGCCACCAGGTGCGACGGGCAGGCACGCACCACCGCCAGGCTGGCGCACGGCATAAACACCGGCGTCTGTATCTGCTTTTCGCCCAATGTCAGTGTCCCGCACCTGTCGGGCCCGGCTCCGGGCCGGGTGACCTCAAATCTCACGTTAAAAGCTCCCGTCAAATGATCAGCATGCAGTCGCCGTAGCTGTAAAAGCGGTAGTTCTTTTGAATGGCCTCTTCATAGGCCGCGAGAATACGCCGCCGTCCGGCCAGCGCCGAGACCATCACCAGCAGTGACGATTTCGGCAGATGGAAATTGGTAAGCAGTCCGTCTATGGCTTTGAAGCGGTATCCGGGGGTGATATACAGGTCGGTCGCACCCGAGGAGGCATGGACGACACCCCCTTCATCAACACATGTCTCCAGCGTACGGACGACGGTCGTTCCAACGGCGATGATCCGTCCCCCTGCGGCCCGCGTGGCGTTGATAGTCTCGGCGGTCTCCAGGGAGACCTCGTAGCGCTCGGAGTGCATGTCGTGGTTTTCGATGTGCGGGCTTGTAATCGGCTGAAAGGTGCCAAGACCGACGTGAAGAGTAAGCCTCGCGGTCCTGATGCCTTTGTCGCTGATCTGTTGCAGTATTTCTTCGGTAAAATGCAATCCAGCGGTCGGTGCGGCCACAGCGCCGGATTCATCGGCATATATTGTTTGATAGCGGTGCCGGTCTTCCGGGTGCGGTTCATCGCGGTGGATGTATGGCGGCAGAGGCGTCTGCCCGGCCTGCTCCAGTGCATCGGCGAAGTCGCCCTCGTACTCGAGCTTCACGGTGGTTTCCCCGTCCTGAGGTTCCTGCAGGACCGTGGCAGTGATCGTATCGCCGATGTTCACTTCCGTGCCGGGGCCCATGCGCCTGGCCGGACGCACCAGCGCCCGCCAGCAGTCGCCCTCCACGCACTCGAGGAGGAAGACCTCACTCTCCCCTCCTGTGGGGCGCCGGCCGATCAGCCGTGCGGGAATGACCCGGGTGTCGTTCAATACCAGGCAGTCTCCCGGCTCCAGAAACTCCGGCAGCTCTGAAAAGACCGTGTGTCGGAACGCCGAACCATCCAGCGGGACGACCATCATCCGGGAGGTCCCCCGCTTTTCGGGAGGATGCTGAGCGATGTATTCACGGGGAAGGTCGTAGTCAAATAGCGACAGATCCATGGTTTTAGAATAACGGCTATGTCTTCACAAGGTCAAGCACAAAGGAAAATGCCGGTGTCGCATGGAACTGCTGTTTCGGAAGGAAAGGTGAGACAGATGAGCATATTGAAAGCCGGTGCAGCATCATACGATATTACGCCTCCGGTCGGTATCGACATGTGCGGGTTCGGCAGCCGTCCGGCACCGGCCCAGTCCGTTCACGATCCACTGATGGCAAAGGCATTATATCTGGAGGCCGACGAGAGTGCGCTGATTATTACCTCGGATCTTATCGGCCTCGATTCTGACAGCGTCGCAGAGGTTCGGGAAGCGATTGCCGAACAAACCGGCCTCAACCCGGACGCCATCATGATCAACTGCAGCCACACTCACGGCGGACCGACGACCCCATGCCTGCCGACGATGGGCGAAGTTGATCCGGCCTACATGCACGAGCTTCTCCGAAAGCTGATCAGTGTCGGGCGCCTCGCTTACGACCGTGCCGAAGAGGCCTGGGTGGGTCATTTTCGCGAACCGGTCTCGGTGGGCATCAACCGCCGCGAAATTGAGCGCCGCAACACCCCCGAACCTGCGAAAGAACGGGGTACGGTGGCTGATTACGTGGATGTCCTGGCCGTCGAGGGAGCAGATGGACCGATTGCGCGTCTGTTCGTCCACGCCGCACACGGTGTCACTCTCGGTGGAGACAACACCGCTATCACCGCCGACTGGATGGGCTACGCACAGCGCTACGTGGAACGGCTCACCGGCGGCGACTGCGTGGCGCTTTTCGGGCAGGGATGCTGCGGGAATATCAACAGCGACCCCCGCGGAAGCTTCGAGATCGCCCACTCCCAGGGCCGCGCGATGGCCGGAGCCGTGGTGAAAGCGGCGGAGCTGGCGGTTACCGATAACGACATCACCATCTCGGCTGCGCGAAAGGAACTGGATATTCCGTGTGAAGATCCCCCTCCGGTGGAAAAGGCCCGGGCGATGCTTGAGGATCTCCGGGCAGGCCTCCAGCAGGCAGAGGCCGAAGGAATATACGGCATGGTGAAGTTTTCACGCGGGCTTGTGGAATGGGGCGAATGGATGGTGCAGCAGGCCGAGCGGAAAGCCACCGGACTGACGATTCCCTACGAGGTCCAGGCAATCCGGATCGGCGATACCGCCATCGTCGGTCTGCCGGGAGAAGTATTCATCGAGTATGCGTTCAACATCGAGGGGCGTTCTCCGTTTGGCAGCACTGTTGTCATGGGATACACCAACGGCAACCCCGGCTACATCCCGACAGCCGCAGCGTACGAAACAGGCGGCTACGAGGTGGATGGCGCATACCGCTTCTATTCCGGGGGCGGGACGATGCTGAAGCCGGAGCTGGAAGGCATCATCCTGAGTGCCGCCGAGAAAACCGTGCAGCAGCTGCTGGCACAATAGCCGGGCAACTGCAGTGATTGTTTGAGGAACTCAGGAGGCGCCTGGAGCGTTCACTCTTGTGAGCAATTGCGGACAGCAGTGGGATTGATGGCCGCCATTTTCAAACCGCTTGAGCGTGCGCGGGCGTGGCGGCAGGAGGTTTGTCGGTGACATGCGTAAATACTGCGGGTCGATATATCCACTGGTCATAGTGCTGGCTGTGTATGCGGTCGTTTTTGCAGTGGGCTGTGATGTGCTGCCTCTGGAAAGCGCTCACCACCCCATTCACGATGATGGGCAAGAGGATGAAGAGCATGAACATGCGGAAAAAGAAGAGCCTCCAGCTCCTGATGAAATGGATCCAGAGCTGGATATGCACCCGCCGCAGGTGCAGGAGCTGATCAAAGAGGCGTCTCTCATGGACGGTGTCAATCGGCTGGTCGCCGACGATCAGGAGATGCCGACCCCGGCCGATATTATCAATTACCAGTATCCCAGGGCCACTGATGCAGCCAAAAAAGAGGCCGAGGAGACCATTCGAAAGCTCCTGCTCGACAGAGATTCCACGGCCCAGCAGCGTGTGACGGCACTGGGTGTGCTGAATACATTCGACGATCCGATGCTCGACGTTC
>JAWODS010000101.1:0-5938 GCA_046483205.1 Armatimonadota bacterium
GTGTACTGGCCGGTGCGAGGGAGCCCGAGGAGGCCGCTGACGGCCTGCAGGGATGGCAGAAAAAAGGTGTCTGGCCGCACTATGACGGAGAGGCAATGCAGGAGCGGCTGACTAAACAGGGTCTCATCACGGAGGTGCAGATCGGAAAAGCCACCTGCTGCAGCATCCGGGCGCAGGAAATGGTGCAGGCAATACTGGCAATCCTTCGCAGCGAACCGGATGCATGGTTCAAAGACGATTTTCTGAAATGGTACCACTACTATTTTACAGACAGTGAGGAGCATTAAGATGGCTTACCAGCCTGGAGCTTTCAACAGGCCGTGGAATCAATTTGATTACGAAGAGGCGCTGGCGGGGATTTCCGGAGCCGGATTTCAATATACCGGCCTCATGAGACAGCAGGGCGAGATTCTCATTGACTCCAGCACGCCGGCAGAGGAGGTCGAAAGCCTCCGCAGCATGGTCGAGGACGCAGGCTTGCAGATGAACACGGTGCTGGGGGGGCTGGATTTCGCCGACGGTGTTGACGGGGCGGTCGCCGACCTGCAGAAGCTGCTGGAAAACTGCGCCGCCGTGGGCGCAAGCTATTTCCTCAACTGTGGCACCACAGATGAGGACCTGCGCGAGGACTATTACACGGTTCTGCGCGAGGGGGCTGAGATCGGCAAAGATCTCGGCGTCACCGTCACACTGAAGCCACACGGGGGGATTACCACCACTGGTGATGATCTCCTGCAGGCCGCCGAATCGGTCGATCACGACAACTTCGGCATCTATTACGACGCCGGCAACATGGTGCATTACGGCGGACACGATCCCGTCGAGGCGGCAAAGGCCTGTGCCAAGTATGTCGTGGGCATGTGTGTGAAGGATTCGCTCGGGCAGGGAATAGGCGTCAATATTCTGCCGGGCGAGGGCGAGGTTGATTTCGAGGGTGTGATGAGCGCGCTTTCAGCCGGAGGGTTTACGGACGGCCCGCTGCTGATTGAGTGCCTCGGCGGGGAGACCATCGAGGAGGTCAACACCAACGCCCTGGCCACACGAAAGTTTCTCGAAGAGCTTGTCGGATAAGCATCTGAAAAAAGTTGTACGATGTATGCAAAAGGGCGCCTTGTGCTTGTAAAGGCGCCCTTTTCGTGTGCGAGGTTTCGATGGCTTCAGGCGATCTCGACAGCCTCGCCGGTCTCCATGGACTCACTGGCGGCGAGAACCACCTCGAGCGTGTCCACGGCGTCGGCGTAGCTGCTTTTCAGCAGTGACTGGTTATTCTTTGCGACGGCCTGGATGAAGGTCTCGTCCAGGTCCACGCGGGGGTCGTTTTTGACGGTGTAAAACTCCCGGTCGCCGCCTGAGTGGCTGAACTGCACCGAGGCGCGTTCGACGTAGTCGATTTTCAGGTCTTTGCACCATATCTCCATACCGTTTTGCTGGCCGACATTGAGAAAGCACGCGGAGAAGATGGTTCCACACAGCCCGCTTGCAAACTTCAGGTTCACGGCGCTGGCGTCCTCCACGCTGTAGTTGGGCACCTCCGTCATCAGGCCGGTGGAGCTGACTGCATGAACACTTGCGACCTCGCCGAAAAGATAGCGGGCGGTGTCGAAGGTGTGGATGGTCTGCTCGACGTGCTGGCCGCCGGACTGTTCCTTGACGCGCCACCACGCCACACCGGGCATGCCACCCATCCAGTACCCCAGCATCACCCCGGGATCGTTTTCCTGCAGCGCCGCCTGCATCCGGTCAATGATATCCAGGTAGCGGTCCTGGAATCCTGCAGTGGCGATGAGATTATTGTCCTCGATCGCCGCCTGGATATCGCGGGCGAGCTCGAGGTCGAGGGCGACGGGCTTTTCCACCAGCATGTGGATGCCGGCATCGGCCAGTCCCATCTCGATGTCGCCGTGTGCGAACGGCGGCACAGAGACAAACGCGGCGTCAATATCAACACTGGAGGTCATTTCATCCTGGTCGGTGAACGCCCTGACGCTGTACTTTCCGGCGGCCTCCTGCGCTTTGGTCTCATCGAGGTCACAGACCGCAACGATCTCGGCCTCCGGGTTTGCTGCGACCTTGGACATATGATCACTGTTATTGCCACCACAGCCTACAAAAGCAACTCGAACGGCCATCTCGATCTTCCTCTCTGCAGACAGGTATTGCCTCAGCGGTGATCATTTCTCGCGATTTGCAGAACAAACCTTTGAGCGAATCGCTAACACGCCGAAGAATTTTCGTATAATTGGAACCTTTTTACTGGCAAACACTCTAAAGATATGGTTTACTAGCGAGTGTAGTAGGAACCGGGCGGCGGGGTCAGACGTCTTTCAAAAAGCGTTGCGACACACTGCCTGCTGAATTAAACTGCTTTGTACAGGACACAGGTATTACGGAGGGATTTTTCCATGTCAACGAACAGACGCAGCGTAATCGTGCTCGCCGCCGTTATCGCGCTGATTTTCCTGGTCTCCTCGGCCGCCATGGCCGGTGAGGTCACCCCTGAGAAGATCGAGACCAAGATAAAGCGCATCATCACAGAAAAATGGACCTGCAAGAACCTGGTCGTCAAGGTTGTGCCCTTTCAGTCCAACAGCCTGACGCAGTCGGGACGTTTCCAGGCGATTGTGTTTTCGGCTGATTCCATCTATCACAACGGCGTCACGGTCGCGCCTATTTACGTGAAAGCATTTGATGTCACCCTCGACCTTTACAAGCTTTATTACAAGAATGATATCCGCACCAAGCGGCGCAAAAATACCATCATCAACGCCCAAATCAGCGAAAAAGATATTAATACGCTGCTGAAGATGAAAAATATGCCGGTGAAGAACCCGAAAATTGACTTCCAACAGGATAAACTCGTGTTCACCGGCAAATACGAGGCCGTTTTCGGCCACAACCTGATGATGGAGGCGAAGCTTGAGGTTGTGGATCACCGGAAGATCAATCTCGTGCCCACAAAGGTCACTGTCAACGGCATCCCGCTGCCGACGGGGCCGGTGCGGTCGCTTCTGTCGAAGATAAACCCGCTGCTTGATCTCAACGAGGTCCCGCTGACACCTAAGGTTGACAGTCTCAAGGTGCTGCCGGATCACATCGAGATCAAAGGTTGAAACGTCCCTCCCCTGCAAGAAGGGCCGGTCCATCCGGGCCGGCCCTTCTTGTATGTATGACCGGGAAAATTCAAGGGACTGAGCCCGCTGCTGGCGAATGGTACGGGTAATATGCTGATGCGGAAAGGGGCAGACCTGATGCGCCGGTTTTGTGTGGTGATGCTGACATGTCTTTTGGGCCTCCCGGCGGTTGTGTGCGCCGATGGGCTCGTCGTCCAGCTGTCAATTACCAGTGACATCAACCCGGCCACTGTCAGCTACGTCACTCGCGGAATTGAAGAGGCGACCAACCGGAGCGCCGATATGCTTCTCATCGAACTCGACACCCCCGGGGGGCAGCTCAACTCCACCAAAGACATTACCTCGGCGATAATGCAGTCCCCGGTGCCGGTGGCCGTATGGGTGGGGCCGGATGGCGCGCGCGCGGCATCCGCAGGCACCTTCATCACCTATTCCGCCCACATCGCCAGCATGGCTCCTTCGACCCGCATCGGCGCCGCGCACCCTGTCATGATGGGCAGCGGTATGCCGGGACAATCTGAACAGCCCGATCCCGAGCAGATGAAGACCATGGAAAAGAAGGTGGTCAACGATGCGGTGGCCTTCATCCGCAGCCTCGCCGAAAAGCGCGGCCGGAATGCCGAATGGGGCGAAAAGGCCGTCACCGAAAGTCTCACGGCGACCGCATCAGAGGCCGCACAGAAGAATATCATTGATTTTATCGCCGCCACCCCCCGCGACTGCGCCGAGATGGCCGATGGCCGAACGGTCAATGTGCCGTCGGGTGAGGTGACGCTGCAGACCGCCGACGCGACGTTTCACCACGTCGGCGAGACCTGGCGTGAAAATTTGCTGAGCATGATCGCCCATCCCAATGTGGCATATCTGCTGATGATCATCGGCATCTACGGCATCATTTTCGAGCTGAAGGCGCCGGGGTTTGGTGGCGCCGGAGCCGTCGGGATTATCTGCCTGATTCTGGGGCTGTACGGGCTGTCGGTGCTCCCGTTTAGCTGGGCCGGGCTGGGGCTGATTTTCGCGGGTGTCGCTCTGCTGGTCGCCGAACTGTACACTCCCACACACGGTGTCCTGGGTATGGCCGGGCTGATCGCCTTTATCATCGGCTCGCTGCTGCTGGTCGAGACACCGACCGCCCCAATCTCCCGCCCGCTCATCGCAGGCGTGGGCGTCGGAACGGCGGCGTTTTTCTTCTTCGCACTCGGCGCCATCATCAAAGGCCAGAAACGCCCCGTCACCATCGGCAGGGAAGCACTGGCCGGAAGGACCGGGGACGCGCTGGAGCCACTCGACCCCGAGGGCATGGTGCGCATCGAGGGCGAGCGGTGGATTGCGGTGGCCGAAGAAGATTCCATCAACGAAGGCGAGCGCATTGTGGTTATCGAAGAGATTGATGACATGAAACTGAAGGTTAAACGCGCCGAGTAACGGTGTCCGCATAGCCAAAAAAAGAAAATCCGTCCATACGGGAGGCAGCACAATGGCCACGTTCATTATTACAGTCCTTGTCATCGTTTTTCTTGTTCTGTTGGGTGGTATCAAGGTGGTGCGTGAATACGAGCGGGGTGTCATCTTCCGTCTTGGTCGCCTGGTCGGCGCCCGCGGCCCCGGGCTGTTTTACGTCATCCCCATCATCGAACAGATGAACAAGATTGAGCTCCGCGTGATCACTCTGGACATCCCCCAGCAGGAGGTTATCACCCGCGACAACGTGACCATCCGTGTGAACGCAGTGTTATATTTCCGTGTTCACGACCC
Organism: Armatimonadota bacterium; assembly: GCA_046483205.1. Classification (GTDB taxonomy): domain Bacteria; phylum Armatimonadota; class Zipacnadia; order Zipacnadales; family UBA11051; genus JBKHJK01. The sequence continues at coordinate 4,887 of JAWODS010000101.1, forward strand.
GGAGGCCGCCGTGGTGCAGATCCAGGACTACATGCTGGGCACCTCGCAGATCGCCCAGACCACGCTGCGGTCTGTTGTCGGTGAATCAGAGCTGGACGAGGTGCTGGCCGAGCGCGACCGCATCAACAATACCCTTCAGCGTATCATAGACGAGCACACCGACCCGTGGGGTATCAAGGTGACCGTCGTCGAGGTCAAGGATGTCGAGTTGCCCGACGAGATGCGCCGCGCCATCGCCCGCCAGGCCGAAGCGGAACGTGAACGCCGGGCCAAGGTCATCGCCGCCGAAGGTGAATTCCAGGCCTCCAAGCGCCTGTCGGAGGCCGCCGACGTCATCGGCGCACATCCTCCGGCACTGCAGCTTCGATACCTGCAGACGCTCGTGGAGATCTCCGCCGAACACTCCTCCACGGTCGTCTTCCCACTCCCGCTGGAGATGCTGGAATTTTTCGGCGAGGCTCCGGAGATTTCACGGATGCTCACCGGCGGCGAGCCGGAGGAAGAGCAAACCGAGGAATAACAGGGCAGTTCAGCCGCGAACCATGATGCGGCTCGGGTCGTCGAAAAAGTGGCCCGCTCTCCCCTTCCCGGGCGGCGGGCCACAGCTTTTGACATTGCGCCATCTGCCCGTGGGTCGATCGGACGTTGGCTGCGGCTCGGTGTGCGTTCCGGCCCTGTGACACACTGCGGCCGGTGACAACCGAGCACGATCATGTACCACGGACGCAAGAGCCGGAGATAATGGAGGTTTTGCCATGCTGCAGCGTTTTGCCATCGTCATATCTATCGCCGTACTCGCCGTTTCCAGCGCCGGTGCCGCCGATGCGGAGGCTCCTCCGCTGATGGAGCAGGGCTTCGAGGAGTTCGACGCCGACACACAGATCCCCGACGGCTGGAGCTATTTCGGCAGCCTGCAGACAATAGCCGTCAGCAAAGAACACGCCCACACCGGCTCCTACAGTCTCAAGCTGGTGGACGAGGACGACAAAAATGCCGTCGGGGCGTACGTGCTCGGCGAGCGGGCCGACGCCTTCGAGGACGCCGACGATTTG
>JAWODS010000112.1:0-9999 GCA_046483205.1 Armatimonadota bacterium
TACACAGCGCCATCACCCGGGCCACCCATCCGCCGCTGTCGCCCGAAAGTGCGTCCATGTCGAAACGTCCGTCCTCTATCTGCAACCCGGCGTCCACCGTCACGATCTGATCGGGCCGCATTTCGCCCTCGGTCAATGTGCCGGTCTTGTCGGTGGCGACCACTGTGACAGATCCCAGTGTTTCCACCGCAGGCAGCCGGCGGATGAGCGCATTTCGCTTCACCATCTGCTGAGCGCCAAGTGCCAGCGATATGGTGATGACCGCAGGCAGGCCCTCCGGAACCGCCGCCACAGCCAGCGTGATGGCCGTAAGCAGCATCTCCATCATCTCATGCCCTTCGAGCCAGCCGACAACGAATACAACACCACAGATGGCCAGCGCCACCCCGACCAGGACTGTTCCAACATGCGCCAGGCGCTTTTGCAGCGGCGTTTTGCTGTCCTCGGTGTCCTGCAGCATGGTGGCGATCTGACCCAGCTCGGTATCCATGCCGGTTTTGCACACGAGCGCGCGACCGCGGCCACGGGCGACGTTCGTGCCCGAGTGCACCATGCAGGTGCGGTCGCCAACCGCGGTTTCCTCACCGGAGCCCTCCACCGCATCAGTTGTTTTGCTCACCGGGTACGCCTCGCCGGTCAGCGCAGCCTCGTTGGTCTCGAGGTTCGAGACCGAGGCCAGCCGTGCATCCGCGGCGACCTTCATCCCTGCCTCCAGCACCACAAGATCTCCGGGCACCACCTCGTGGGCGGGGATTTCCTCCAGCTCGCCATCACGCACCACCCGCGCCGTCGGCTCTGACAGCTCCCGCAGGGACTCCAGGGCCTGCTGGGCGTTGTATTCCTGGTAAAAGCCTAAGACGGCGTTGAAAATGACGATGGCGAGGATAACGATGGCGTCGGTGAGCTCATGGGTCGCGAAGCCCGAGACGACCGCCGCCGCAATCAACAGCAGGATCAGCGGCTCGGTGAACTGTCGCCCGAACATCACCCACGGGCTCGGTCCACCTTCGTGCTGGATCTCGTTGGGACCGTATTGCTCCAGCCGGTCCCGCGCTTCATCGTGTGCCAGGCCGTGTTCAGCGTCTGTATCGAGCCTGGTGGCCACATCATCGATCGACAAGGAATGCCAGGAGGTCCGGTCATGATTCGGGTCCTGATTGTCTTCTTTCGGGCTCAACAGGGCTTCCTCCGTAATGTGGAAAACTTTCTTGATAATGTGAATAAACACTGTGGAAATGCACAATTCCCAAAAATCAGGTCCTCCATCTGCTCACAGGAAAGTTCTGTTCGTCTCGCTGGCGCTCCTTCGTTGACCGTCACCCCGCAAACAGTCAGCAGCCGGGACGACAGACGCCCGGCTCTGGTGTTTACGGGCTGGGTTCGGCCTGCTGGATTGTCCGGCCCGGGCATATTGAAAACTTTTCCGGGCCCATGTTTATTGGACTCGGCCTAGCCTTTGATGACCGCCAGCGGCATCAGGCGTGCAACGACCTTCGAAATTCCCGCTCCAGCACAGACATCCACCACGTCATCAACGACCTTGTAGGCGTATGGCGCCTCTTCGGCGAGCGTCTTTTTGCCCACCGAACGCACCACAACACCTTCGTCCTGCAGTTTGGCGGCCACCTGGTTGCTGTGAGCTCTTTTGGTGGCGGCGTTGCGGCTCATGACCCGTCCGGCGCCGTGGCATGTGGAGCCCCAGCTGTCGGTCATGGCTCTGTCGGTGCCGGTCAACACAAATGAGCCCGTGCTCATATCTCCCGGAATCAGCACCGGCTGGCCGTAATCGCGGTAATCGTCGGGAACCTCCGGATGTCCGGGCCCGAAGCCGCGTGTGGCGCCCTTCCGGTGCACACACAGGCGCGTTGGCGTTCCGTCAACATCATGCTCCTCGAACTTCGCGACATTGTGGGCGACGTCGTACACGAGCCGCAGCCCGAGCTGGTTGGGTCCCGCTCTGAGGGTCCTCTGGAAGGCCTCTCTGACCTGGTGGGTGATGACCTGCCGGTTTGCCCACGCATAATTGGCAGCACACGCCATACCGCTGTAGTATTCGTCCGCTTCGGGGCTGTCAACCGGCGCACAGGCGAGCTGTTTGTCCGGCAGTTCGATGCCGTAGCGGCTGGCCGCCTTCAGCATGGTATCGACGGCGTCATCACAAACCTGGTGTCCCAGCCCCCGCGAGCCACAGTGAATCATAACGCATACCTGGCCGGTCTCTTCAATGCCGAAGGCCCGGGCGGCGTCGGGGTCCTGGATGCGCTGGACTCTCTGGATTTCCAGAAAGTGGTTTCCCGACCCCAGCGTCCCGAGCTGTGGGGCACCCCGGTCCATCGCGCGTTTGCTGAGTGCCGACGGATCCGCGCCCTCCAGAAAGCCGCCGCCCTCACAGTGGTCGAGGTCGCCGTTTTCTCCATAGCCCTCCGAAACCGCCCACGCCGCACCTTTTCGGAGCACCTCCTGCAGGTCGTTTTTGCTGACTTTGAACTGTCCGCTTTTGCCCACTCCCGCCGGGACGCGGCTGAACAGGGCGTCCGCGAGGTCCTCAAGAGAGTCCTCGATGTCGTCAACTCGCAGATCGCTGCGCATCAGGCGCACGCCGCAGTTGATGTCATATCCCACGCCACCGGGCGACATCACGCCGTCATTGACGTCGAAGGCCGCCACACCCCCGATGGGAAAGCCATAGCCCTGGTGAGCGTCGGGCATGGCCATGGCGCTGCCCACAAGGCCGGGGAGGCACGCCACGTTGGCGACCTGTGAGAGTGTGGCGTCGTCTTTTATGAGCTCCAGCAGCTTTTCATCGGCGAAAATAAGGCCGTCGGCCCGCATTCCGCGCCGTGCATCGGCGGGGATGCGGTAGTGGTAGTCATCAATTTTCTCGATAGGGCCGTCATAACTTTGAGCCACGATATTTCACCTCGGTTTACTGCGCGCTGCCGTCGCTGATATTCGCTCTGCAAACCGGGCAGTACTCGTCCATGCCGGCAAAAAGGCCTCCACAGATGGGACATTCTCGGTGGCCGCGCTGGATTTTCAGGCGACGGCGCTTCATTTCGGCGGTCACCGACTGCAGGAACCGCTCCCGGATCTCGTCATCCTCGATCGCCGAGGCGGCGTTTTGGCAAAAATCCTCTTCCTCCGGAGTCAGCTCCACGCTTTCGAGATCTTCGTCGGTCAGGTGCGGGTGGTCGGGCGGGTTCACCGGCAGGAGCGGATTATTTTTCCAGCGCCCCGCCGTCGAGGCCCGCAGGTCCTTGATGACGTTACCGTCCAGCCGTTCGTTCAACCGCTTGATGATCTGTGTCTTGTCAAGCTGAAGCTGCTGGGCGGTTGCGGCGCTGTCACACAGAATCTGCAGCTCCTTATCACTCACGCGGATGACCTGTGTCTTGCGGCTGTACCACGGTCCGACGATCTGCGGCCACAGCTCGATACACAGCATCGCAACCCCTTTGCTGAGGTTGCCGGTGGCGGCGAGATAATCGTTCAGCGCCCGCTGCATCGGTCCCAGCTTTTTGTCTCGCTTCCGCAGGTTGTTGTTGCTCACTGTGGGTTTCCCTCATTCACCGGCGCCGGTGACCGAACCGTCCTCAACCTCGTAGATGCGGGCATCGGGCTGCTCGGCGAGTGTATCGGTCATTACGGGGCTGGTGATAATCATCCCCTGCCGCTGTTGTGCGAGCCGCAGAATGCGGCGGGAACGTGCGCTGTCGAGCTCCGACAGGCAGTCGTCTAAAAGCAACAATGGCGGCTCCCCGCGCCAGTTCATCACCACATCGGCCTGGGCGAGCTTCAGACTCAGCGCGGCGGTGCGCTGCTGGCCCTGTGAGCCAAACGTGCGTGCATCGTTGCCGTTGATCTGTATCTCAAAATCGTCCCGGTGCGGGCCAATGGTGGTGTAGCCGCGCCGGATATCCTCGGCCAGCCCCTCCTCGAGCATCTCCATGAAGGCCTCGGCCGAGACCTCGGTGTCGAGGTCATCGCCCAGATTCGTTTTGTATTGTACAACAATATCCTCGCCGTCTGCACCATCTTGTTCGCCGCCGCTTAAACGCGCGTGGACCCGGCCGGCGCTTTCAGTCAGACTTTCGATAAACTCGCTCCGGTCGTTTGTGATGGCCGCCCCGGCCTTTGCGAGCTGCTCGGTCCACGGTGTGAGGCGTTGTTTTTCGGCGTGACCGTCACACACCAGCTTCAAAAGCTCGTTGCGCTGCAGCAGCGCCCGTCCGTAGCGCCTGATGTCATCGTAATAGCGGGGGCGGAGCTGGGCGATGGCGATATTCAAAAACCGCCGCCGAAAGTCCGGAGCCCCGCGGACGATGTCCAGGTCATCATTCGAAAACATGACCACGGGCACCCGGCCGATGAGATCCACTATCCTGTCAATGCTCTGGCCGTCCAGCTTCATCTGCTTGGAGGATGGGGAGGAGGGCTTCCGATCAGAGACCCGTGCGGGGATGGCCGCGGCGATGGTCAGCTCCCGCGTGTCGGATACAAAGGTTCCCTGCAGGCGGGCATGGGGACTTTTGAAGTGGACCAGTTCGCGGTCGGCGTTCGTCCGGTGCGACTTGCTCGTTGCGAGAAAATGAATTGCCTCCAGCAAACTGGTCTTCCCGGACGCATTGGGGCCGACAATAATTGCCAGCCCCGGGGGAAATTCTATCTGCAGCTCTGGATATACTCGAAAGTTCTCCAGAGCGAGTCTTTGTATGTACAACTGCGGCTCCTCACATAATTTGCATGGGCATCAGGACGTAGAGGTAGCTGTCATCTTCGGCAGGCCGGATAAGACCGGAGTTTAACGGCCCTGACAGCTCCATGCTGATCTCCTCGGCCTGCACTGCATTCAGCATGGCGAGGAGGAACTGGGCGTTGAAGGCGATCTCCGCATCTTTGCCTTCAACCTTCACGGGAAGCTCCTCTTCAGCCTTTCCGATATCCTGGCTTTCGGCCGTGACCGTCATTGTGCCGTCACTGGTCCGCACGACCACGCGGTTGGCGTCATCGCGGGCGACGACCAGCGCACGTTCCAGCGTGCTGATGAGAGCCCTGCGCTCCACCGTGACAACCCTGTCGCCACCCTCGGGGATGACCTTCGGATAGTTGACAAACTGGCCTTCGATGAGGCGGCAGGCGACAACAACGTCATTGAGCTCAAAGGAGACCTGGCTGTCGGACATATTGATGACAACCGGCTCGTCTGAGGTGGCGTTGAGGATCCGCTCCAGCTCCTGCAGCGTTCTGCGGGAGATAATCGCGGACTGGTCCTTTTCGACCTCCGCAGGAAGCTCGGTTTTCTGAAGAGCCAGCCGGTAGGTGTCGGTGGCCACGGTTTCAAGCTGTGTCCCGGAAATCTTAAACAGCGTGCCGGTGAGAATGGGGCGCGTTTCATCCGTGGATGTGGCAAAGACAGTGCGGTTGAGCACTCGCGCCAGCTCTGACTGTGACATCTCCAGGGAGACGGGACTCTCGATTGCCGGCAGCTCCTGAAAATCGTCGGCCGGCAATCCGCGAATGGTGAAATGCGCCTTGCCGGAGCTGATCTCAAGGGCGTTGTTCTCGGTGGCCACCAGGCTCACATCACCCGACGGCAGACGGTTGCAAATGTCCACCAGCGTTCGCGCTGGAACCGTCAGCTCGCCCTCGTCGGCGATCGTCACGGGAACTGTGCTCTTGAGGCTGATGTACTCCAGGTCCGTCGCCACCAGCGTCAGAGCGCCCCCGGCAGCCTTCAGGCACATGTTGTTCTGGATCGGCTGAGTACTCCGTCCCGACACACCATGGGATACCAGCTGTACCTTCTCGTACAGCGTGTCCTGCGGACAGGTGATGTTCAACATGCCGTACTTCCTCCCTTAGTCCAGTTAAATCGCAATCCCGTCGCCTGGCGCATTCCCGCTGCGGCGTCGAACCACCAGGGGTACGCAAAGCAATCTCTTCGACGTCTCCATCGCATAAACCTGCAAACTGCCGCCCCTTGCAGATCGGGCGCTTGTGGTTGTCGCCCCCGACATCTCTGCTACAGCCTGCAGGCGGCTCCACCCACGGCCAGGGACTCTCCATGAATAGTTGTTCGTATGCCCGCCCGAGACCTCCTGCAATGCACGATTTGCGGTTTCGAGCGACTGTTTTGAAGCTCGTGCAACTCTGTGTGGCTTTGACTAGAATAATTGTACATGCTTTATACAAGATTTGTCCACTGAAACACAAATATCGTGCATAAGGGCCTGAAATGAGCGGATGCAACGAGGCGGGGGGAGATACGGATCCACGTGACGGGCTGCGCTGCTGCGGCTCAAAGAGGGCGTAGGCAATGAGGGTAAATCAGGAGTTTTCCGCAGGACTATGATGGTTCAAGACCTAGTAGTAACAACTAGTAGTAGTACTAGTAGGGGCTGTGGAAAAGTGTAAAACCGGGTTGAGCCCCTGGCGCTGCGGGCCTGCGTGTGTGGATAAACCTGAAGGCGAATCGTCCAAACTCTCCACATTCCTCACAATGCCAAAAGTTTTCCACATTTTTCTCATGGTTTTCCACACTTTCCCTTCAGGCTTTCCACAGCTCTTTTTACAGCCATCGGAAGGGTGACTCATTGGCCGCAATAGCGCCTGAGAAAGCCCTGTCAGACATTGCCCGGCGCCAGTGGCGTATCCACCCTGCCGGGCGGGCCTCATTCGTCATCACAATGAGGCTGTGGAACCTGTCGGGGCTCTTCACACAGCCATTCTCCGTACGCGCAGCAGGCCAGGATGAGCGTCTTGATGAAGGCGTACAGGAAAATGACCAGTGCAAGCGCCGCCACTCCGTAGGCGATCAATACGGATGCCAGCGAGAAATCCGCGCTGCCGGGCCCCGGACTGTGCGTCATGGCCATCACGGCGAATGCTGACCCGATGACGTAGAAGAACACGAGGTACTTGAGGTTGTTGTGCAGGCTGACAGCCGCATCAAAGAATCTCTGCCGGTACGGGCGTCCATCTTCAGAGGTGTCGAGCAGGTTCATATGATCCACCTCACTGGTCGCGATCTACGAGCTGGACAGAAATCCACTGTGACCGCGTGATCACTGCGTGCCCTATACACTATCACAAATAGCTCTGGATGTGCGCAAGATTGGCACTTTCATTCTCACAATGTATACTTAATAATAAAGACACTCAGACACCTGCCTGTATGGGGAGTTTTTTTGCAATGCGTGACGAAGAAATCCAGCAGCTTCAGCGCCGCATCGCGGAGCTGAAAGAGCAGCACAACGCCGTTTTGCTCGTCCATAATTACCAGATTCCCGAGGTCCAGGACATCGCCGATTTCATGGGCGACTCGCTCGGACTCTCGCGCAGAGCCGCTGAAACCGATGCCGATGTTATCGTTTTTTGCGGCGTGCATTTCATGGCCGAAACCGCGAAGCTTTTGTCACCGGACCGCACGGTGCTCATACCGGACAAAGATGCCGGCTGTCCGATGGCCGATATGGTGGACGCACAAAAGCTCCGGGAGTTCCGCAGGGACTATCCGGGCGTGCCCGTGGTGGCCTATGTTAATACCTCCGCCGAGACCAAGGCCGAAGCCGACATCTGCTGCACCTCCGCAAACGCCGTGGAGATTGTCAACAGTGTTAACTCTGATGAGGTCATTTTCGTCCCCGACTGCCACCTCGGCAGCTACGCCCAGGAGCACACGGATAAGAAGGTCATCCTGTGGGAGGGGTACTGCCCGACGCACGTGATGATTTCACCGGAGGCCATCAGAGACGCGAAGGCCGAGCACCCCGACGCAAAGGTCATCGTGCACGGCGAATGTCCAAAAGAGGTGCGGGACCTGGCCGATGAAGTCGCCTCCACCGGCGGGATGGTGCAGTTTGCGCAGGAATCAGACGCAGATGAGATCATCGTCGGCACCGAATACGGGATGGTTTACCGGCTGCAGAAGGAAAACCCCGACAAGACCTTCTATGCACTGGAAATGGCCGTGTGCCGGAATATGAAGAAGATCACGCTGCCGAAGGTCGCCGCCTCGCTGGAGAAGATGCAGTACGAGGTGGAAATTCCGCAGGAGATCGCCGACGCAGCCCGCCGGTCCGTCGAACGGATGCTGGAGCACAGCTCGTAAGAACACTGTCTGTCAATGGTGCAGGGCGCCTCCTGGAGGCTTCGTATGAACCGCGTGAGGAACAAATGCGCCCTTGCGCGGGCCCGCGGCCTGAAAACGCCGAAAGGAATGAAGTGCTGTGAGCGAATGGGTCTCTCACCCTGATGAGGTTGATGCGCTGGTTGCGGAGTGGGCCAAAAAGTTTCCCCGCTATTTCAAAGCCGAAGCCAAACAGCAGTACAGCGGCCGCGACGTCTGGGCCCTGACGGTGACGGACACTGAAGCCACCGACGATTCAACGCCCGGCCTCATAGTGACAAAGCCCCATGCCCACGAGCCCGCACCCATCGCCGCGCAGATGAATATCATCAGCCAGCTCCTGACGGGCGAGACCCTCGGCGGCAGGCCCACGGATCTCCCGCGAGAACGCATCCTGCAGCAGACGGTGCTGTGCTTCATGCCGGACGCCAACCCCGCAGGAACCGCCGCAGCCCCCGTGGACGCCTGGGACGGCACGCAATACACCAATCACGAGTTCTGGACGTGGATGCGGGGAATCGACCCGGAAACCGGCAGGATGTGGAAGCGCGTGGATATCTGGGACGACACCGAAGAGGAGCCGCTGCCCGAACGGTACGGCATCGTGTACGAGCAAATCTCGCCGCATGAGTACGTGGAGCCCAACCGCCACCACAGCTCGACACTGTTCCAGTGGATTTTCGAGCTGCGAGACCGCCGCCGATGGCAGCGGATGCTCAGTCTGCACCAGACGGAATTCGTCGGCTCGATGGATGACGCGATGATCATTCTTCCGTGCGTCTATGATGAACAGCCCTCCAGCCTGCAGGAGGCGGAGATGCAGTGGGCCGAAGGTATTGTTGCAGCCTGGACAGACCTGCCCGACGGTCATCCCATAGAGACCATCGAGCCCCTGAAATACACGGGCCAGCAGCGGCAGTATTTCGTGGATCGCTGGGGTGAGGTCTATTCCGACACGGTGATCATCACCTCCGAAATCCGCAACAACTCCCTTCTGTGCCCGCCCGCGCTGCAGCAGGCACTGAACGAGACGGCCCTCAGCGCCACCATCATGGGGATGCTTAAGGGATAAACTGTCATTCACCACGCCGGCCCCCGCACGACGCCAGTCGCAGCCCGCGCCGCGGGAGATATGTGGCTGTCTTCCGGAGTAGAATGCCTGCATGCGAGCTTCATTGCGGATGCAGGAATGTCACGGCGGACGGCCAACATGTTACGCGGCTGACAATTCCGACAATCCGATGCGTGGAGGGGTAAACGATGGGGCGCAAACATGTTGTGTTGTTCACTGCTGCCGTCGTGCTGCTGGCCGCTGTCACGGGATTTGCACAGGTCAGGACGGTGACACCTGTCAAATCGCTCGTTCCCGTCTCAGACGGCTACAATTACCGCCTGCATATTGACGGGGTGAGTGGAGAGGGCACCGGAGGCTATGCGGGCTGGATCATCGCCACCGGCTTCGAACAGTCGATGCAGCGTCCCGTGTCAGCAGCAGGCATGACAACCGGCCAACCCACCGTGGACGCCATCACCGTCTATAAGCATGTTGATGCGGCCTCACCGATGCTCTACCAAAAATGCCTCGGAGACGCGTCCATTTCTAATGCCATTCTTGTCGTTGTGCCCAAAACCGCCGGGCCGGAGAAGCTGAGGGTCGAGATGTCCACCGCTGTCGTTGTCTCCGTCCGGACGTTTGTCGATGACAGGGGAAATCTGGTGGAGGCCATAGAGCTGCTTCCCGGTCGAATAACCTGGCGCTACAATCTCGAGGGCGGCGGCACCATCGAGTCACACTGGAGCAGGAGCCGAGACTGAGCCGGGGGCCACACACGGCTGCTGCAGTGCCTCGGGCTGGAAGCGTAGCTGATTGC
>JAWODS010000153.1:0-11500 GCA_046483205.1 Armatimonadota bacterium
AATAGCCACATTGAAGATTCTTACGTCTAAACCTTAAGACTAATCTCCATTCTGAGAGAAAATTTGTTGTTGTAGTATGATGCACTAAATTTATGGGATTGGTGCAGTATAGTGCAATACCTATACAAAGGAAGATTTACTCAATTATATCCTCAAGCACAACTTGTAGATTTCTCTTTTTAGACATAGACTACCTCTTTCAATATGTATGGTCTCAGTCTAGGCTTTAAAGCAGTTTTACTCACAAGATCAACTCTCAGATCAAGGAGCTCCTCGAGGTAGAACTTCAGGTCCATGTAATTATCAAAGGTCTTGTAGCCTTCCTTGAATTCCACAAGAATATCTATATCACTACCCCCTTCCTGTTCTTCCCTTACTGAAGGCTTTGGGACATAATTTTCATCCAAAAGAACCTCATTTTCGCTTCACACAAAATATATTAACTCTGGTTTTGATACAAATATTAACAATATTAACATGTTAACAATATCAATATATCAAGATTGAATGAGAGAGGTGAATGATGGGGAAGGAATTATCAAGAGGCCGTTCATCCCCGCTCCGATGGTGATGCCCTCGCGCCAGCCATGTCCACTCGGCAGGTAGAAAAGAGCGGTGCCGACTATTTTCCCCACCATGGCCACTACAATGACCCAGATAAGCACAGGGAGGTCCGTGTGGAAGACGTCGAAAGTGACCTCAAATCCGGCAGTCACAAAAAACAAAGGAGCCAGAAAGCCGATGGATATGTCGTGAACCAGCTTGTTGATGTCCACCAGAAGACGTCTTTCGAGCATCCCCTCCCGCAGGAATAGACCGGCGATAAAGGCTCCGAGAATCGCGTGAAGACCGGCCAGTTCAGCCAGAAAAGCAAAAAACAACGCTACAAGCAGAATCAGCGTTGCATTGAGCGTGCGGTTGGTAATACCCGCTTTGTGCATCGCGTCCGTCACCAGGGGAAAAACCTTCCAGCCCACCAGCCCCGTAATGACGAAGAAGAGCAGCGCCTTGCCCGCCACCACACTGAGCGCTCCGAGTTGAATGGCGCCAACGTCCACAATCCCCATGATGCCAGCAAATACCACGAGAGCGGCCGTATCGGAAAAGAGCGCACCTGCTATCAGGACGTGCGCCACCCGGGTGTTCAGAAGCTTCAGATCCACTAGAATTCGGCTCTTTGTCGCAAGGGAGGTAATGGCAACAGCAATGCCTATGAAGAGGCCTGCCATTGCATCGCCTCCGAACCACATAATCACGAGATAGCCCAGAGCAAAAGGCGTAACAAATCCCCCGAAGGCAGCGAGCAGCCCCGGCCACGAGGCCTTAAACAACTCCTGCGGATGCACCTCCATGCCAATATACAACAACATCAGCAGGACCCCGACCTCGGCGAGCACAGCAAGGGCCTCACTCCCGTGAATCCATCCCAGCAGGGGTGGACCAAGCAGCAAGCCTGCGATCAGTTCGCCAAGCACAGCGGGATACCCGATACGATTCGCGATCTGACCGGCAACCCACGCCGCAAGCAACACCAGCAGCATATTTTCGACATGACACTCCATCGAATCATTCCCGGCTTCAGTGCTGCCACGGGGCCCCGTCACCTCATGTCGCATCTATCCGTGAACAGTAACCAGGCCCACACGGGCTCGCAGGACAAACAGGGCGAGGACAGCACCACTTCATCATTCGTCTCGCGTTTTGTTTCACCGACACACCAAGACGCACTCGATGTTAGGTTCATCTAAGTATAACATAGATGTCACGGCGGCATGGTACATATCTTCCCGCACAAGCATCTGTATGTAAAATGCTCCGACCCGTGACGATATTTTCACGCTGCACACACCGTACCTGTGTAACTGTTCGTAAGCATCGTGGAGCATGGCACACCCGTTCTGCCCATCTGCCGTACTCCCCAGTCTCTGTCTGTTGCCGCTGCCTCAGTGCAATACCCGTCCCACCGGTTTTTACGACAGACGCTTCGCAAATTCTCCATGCGCGGGGTAGGTCCGGCGCCCCGGGGCAAAGAAATAGTGGCAAATTGCGTGATCATTGCCGCTACGGAGGCGACACTCATGCCGGACAGCAGACCAAACGTACTGCTTTTCACCACCGACCAACACCGCGGAGACCATCTCAGCATCGCAGGTCATCCGTTTGTCAAAACCCCGAATGTCGATGCTTTCGTCAATGAGGGCGCCTACTTCCCCAACGCCTACACCGAGATACCCTCCACCACAGGAGCCCGCCGTGTCCTCCACGGCGGCCAGGCCAGCTATGACTGTGGGCTCATCGGCTACTCGGCTGCCGAATGGCATGAACCCAATACACTGGCGGCCGTCCTTGCCGATGCCGGTTACCACTGCATCAACGTCGGCTGGCGGAATATGCACCCCCGGCGCAAGCTGTACGGCTTTCATCTGGTCATCCCCCATGAGCTCCGTGAGGGCAATGACGACTACTGGGAGTGGCTGCGCGAACAGGTCGGCCCTGAAGCCCATGAGCGCACCCACGGCTCTGACGCCAACGGCTGGCTCGGCCGCCCGTGGAATTACGAAGAGCGCCTGCACCCCACCTGCTGGACTGTTGATGAGACGATCAACCAGCTTGAGCGCCGGGATCCGACGAAGCCCTGGTTCATGTGGTGCTCGCATCTGCGCCCACATTCACCCTATGATCCGCCCCAGCACTTCTGGGACATGTATATCAATGAGGACCTCCCAGATCCGCCCCGGGGTGACTGGGCGGAGAAGTACAACGTTGATATCGACTACCTCAGCCGCCAGGCCTGGTGCGGGAAGCTCCCCGATGAATGGCTGCACCGCTGCAGGGTCGGCTACATGGGCACGATCACACATATAGACTTCCAGCTTGGCTACCTCATCGAGCGGCTCAAGCGCGACATCGGTGACTACAGAAACACCCTTATCATCTTCACCTCCGACCACGGCGATATGATGGGCGACCACTACCTGCACCGGAAATCCTACGCATTCGAGGGCTCGGCGCGGATTCCGTATGTCATCAAGTATTCCGCCAATGTCGATGCTCCCAGCGGCACCTTCGACCAGCCCGTGGGCCTGCAGGATGTCATGCCGACGGTGCTCGACGCCTGCGGTGTGGACATCCCCGGTTCAGTCACCGGATCCAGCGTGCTCGATGCGGCACGGGGCAAGCAGTGGCGGGAGTTTTTCCATGGCGAGCATTCACCCTGCTACGACCCGGAAAACGCCATGCAGTACCTCACCGACGGCAGGGAGAAATACATCTGGTATCCGCCAACAGGCGAGGAGCAATTCTTCGATCTGCAGAATGACCGCGAGGAGCTCCACGACCTCGCCGACGACCCGAAGTACGCCGACCGCGTGCAGATGTGGCGCCAGCGGCTCATTGAGCTCCTGGGCGAACGCGGTGACGGCTTCTCCGACGGCGAAAAGCTCCTCATCCGCAAAGACTACGGCCCAATCGTCGAGAAGGACTAAGGTCCGACGCGGTATTGACTGGAACATTTGTTCGATGATACTATTGAAATACAACACAGCACCGCAGAAGGGGGGCAGCGAAAATGGCAGCAAAATCGAAAATCGAATGGACAGAAAGGACGTGGAATCCGGTAACAGGCTGTACGAAGATAAGTCCTGGGTGCGCGAATTGTTACGCTGAAAGATTCGCGCACAGGCTGCAGGCAATGGGCCAGGACAAGTACCGCAACGGGTTCGACGTGACCCTTCACAAACGGACGCTGGACGATCCGCTCGGGTGGAAAAACAACCAGGTGATCTTCGTCAATTCCATGAGTGATCTGTTCCACAAGGACGTGCCGCTTTCGTTTATCAAGCGCGTCTTCCAGACGATGCGCCGGGCGGACTGGCATATCTTCCAGGTGTTGACAAAACGGTCCGAAAAACTTCTCGCACTTGACGACCAAATCCTGTGGGCACCGAATGTCTGGATGGGTGTCAGCATCGAGAATAGTGACTATTTATCCCGCCTCGATGATCTTAAGCGCACAGGGGCTCAGTTGAAATTTGTGTCATTTGAACCGCTCATAGGACCTGTCTCGAAATTCGACACGGACGGTATTGACTGGGTTATCGTCGGCGGGGAATCAGGTCCGGGAGCGCGTCCTATGAAGAAAGAATGGGTTATCGACATCCGTGATCGGTGTCGGGCACACAATGTGCCGTTCTTCTTTAAGCAGTGGGGGGGTACGCGAAAGAAGAAGGCGGGTCGGGAACTCGATGGCCGCACCTGGGATCAGTATCCGGAAACCGCCGCCGCAATGTAATCACTCAGCACCGAGGTGTTAATCATTGAACCGCATTCCACAACTGGACGAAGTCGGACCATGGACGAAAACGAAGCTGAAGCTGCTGCAGAAGTATCTGCGAGCATACACGAGGATATTGAAAGCGGAAAGTCAGGCTTGGTGTACCGGCGTCCACTATATAGACGCATTCGCGGGTACCGGTATCCACAAAGACCGGGAAATGCCGGAGGAGTTGCTCGACGGCTCTCCCCGCATTGCGCTGAAGGTAAACCCTTCATTCGACCGGCTTATGTTCATCGAAAAGGATGCACATCGGGCCGAGGCACTTCGTGCGCTTAAAGGCGAGTTCCCCGACCGCCAGATACAAGTTTACGAGGGGGACTGTAACGAAGAACTTCATCACATCTTCGACACTATCTCCCGCAATGAAAGAACCTTTCTGCTATTGGATCCGTACAACCTCGGCGTCAACTGGGAGACTATCGAGGCCGCTGCAAATGCTGGAAATGGTAAATCGGTGGAAATACTGATTAATTTCAGTATTTTAGACGCGCTGCTGAATATGGTGCGAAAGCGACCCGAATTGGTTGATCCAAAACAGGCGGATAGACTCACAGAGACCTGGGGCAACGAAAGCTGGAAAACATGCGTCTTTGGGCCCGAACGGACACTCTTTGGCGACCAGCTTTCGAAGAGAGACAAGGTGGCGCAGCGTCTCTCGGAAGGGTTCAGGGAGCGTCTGAGAGACGTCTACGAGTATGTACCGAAGGGGGCGATCATGAGAAACTCGCGGGGACGCGCAATCTACAGTCTCATACATGCAAGCCACGTCCCAGTGGCGAAAAAAATAATCCAGGATGTCTTTGAAGAATATGCGAGTGCCTGAATCTCATCTTCCTTCCCATCACTACAGCCGCTGGGAACAGCAGCTCCGGGCGCAGGCGGACTGGTGGGAGCAGGAGGAACCGCAGCGACCAATACTGCGGGTGACTGCGCCGGCTGTGCCCGAACAGCAGCGTGAGACCTTCGATGTGTGGTGCTACTCGAAGGAACCCGATGAGCCACAGAAGCACATCAACCGCCTCGCAGAATGCTGCGCGCAGACGCGATACCTCGGAGATGCCTTTCCGCACTGCAACCCGCTTTTTGCAGCCGGCGTGCTGGCCACACTGGTTCACGGGCATTTCGAGGTGATGCCCGATACCGTCTGGGTGGAAAAGCCCACGGACTGGTCGGAGCTGGAGGATATTTGCTTCGATGAAAACGACATCTGGTGGCAGCGGATGGAGCTGACCGTCAGGAGGGCCATCGAGGCGGGATTCGTCACCGCCACTCCGGACATCGGCGGGGAGCTGGACATCTGTGCGGCCGTTCGGGGCACGCAAAACCTGCTGATGGACCTGATTGACTGTCCGGAGCGGGTCCAGCGCCTCCGCTGCGATGTGCAGGCACTGTGGTTTGAAGCCTTCGACCGCTTCTACGCGATGATGGAGCCCGCGTACGGAGGAAGCTGCAACCGGTGGGGCTTTTTCGCCGCCGGAAAGCAGTATCCCCTGCAGTGTGATTTCGCGGCGATGCTGTCACCGGACATGTTCGCCGAGTTCGTGGTCCCGGCGCTGGAGGCCGACTGTCAATTTCTCGATTACGGCATCTACCATCTCGACGGCCCCGGCCAGATCGCCCACCTGGACCATCTGCTGAAGATCGACAACCTGCGGGTGATCCAGTGGGTGCCGGGAGCGGGCAATCCGGGAACCGATGATTCCACATGGTTCGATATGTACCACCGCATCCAGGACACCGGCCGGGCGCTGGTGCTTGGCGGTAATGTACCCACCATCAAGCGCTTTTTGGACGAGTTCGACCCCGGCCTGCTGCAGCTTTCAACGTGGGTTGCCGACGACGACCAATTCCGCGATCTGATGGACACAGTAGATGAAGCCTGCGCCTGAATATGTTACAGGAGTGTTTTTCATGGCCGAGCAAAGACCGAATGTCGTTCTGATCACCGCCGACCAGTGGCGTGGAGACTTCCTCAGCATCGCCGGACACCCGGTGATGAAGACACCAAACCTCGATTCGTGGGTGAACCAGGGAGCGTATTTTCCCAAAGCCTATTCAGAGGTGCCCTCGACCACTGCCGCCCACCGGATGATCCTCTCCGGCAAGGGCAACTACGACTGCGGGCTGGTGGGATACTCCCATTCCGAATGGCATGAACCCAATACCGTCGCGCAGGCGTTTGCCGATGCCGGATACCACTGCATCGATGTCGGAACCCGCAATGTTCACTTCGTGCGGCAGCTGTACGGCTTTCACACCGTCTACACCGCCAACGGGCGCGCGGAGGGCGAAAGCGACTATCACGAATGGCTGAAAGAGGAGTTCGGCCCACAGGCGCATCCGTTCTCTCACGGCGTGGACGCCAACGGCTGGCTGGCCCGACCGTTTCACCTGCAGGAGCGTTACCACCAGACCAACTGGGCGATCGATACCACGCTGCGGGAGCTGAAGCGGCGGGATCCGACCAGGCCGTTCTTTGTATGGATATCGATCCGGGCGCCGCACTCGCCCTACGATCCACCGAAGCACTTCTGGGACATGTACATCAACGAGGATCTGCCGGAGCCGGTCGTCGGTGACTGGGCGGATATTCACGACGTACCCATAGCCCACCCCGATCGCACCGCGTGGCACGGGCGGCTGCCGGAGGATTTTGTCCATCCCGAACGCGCCGGGTACATGGGCTGCTGCACGCACATAGACTTCCAGATCGGCCACCTGATGGAGCGGCTGGCCCATGCGGAAATGGGACGCGTGCTCAACAACACGCTGATGCTGTTTCATTCCGATCACGGAGACATGCTGGGTGACCACCACCTGCACCGCAAGACGTACGCCTACGAGGGATCGGCGCGAATCCCCTTCTTCATCCGCTACCCGGCTGACATGGATGCACCAACCGGCCAGTTCGACCACATCGTCGGCATACAGGACATTATGCCCACACTGCTGGATGCAGCAGGCGCACAAATCCCGGAATCAGTCACCGGCACCAGCGTCTTCAAAGCCCTGAATGGCCGCGAATCGCGTGAGTACATCCACGGGGAGCATTCGACGTGCTATGACTCCGGCGAGGCGATGCAGTATCTCACCGACGGAAAGCACAAGTACATCTGGTTCCCGCTCGATGACCGGGAGCAATTCTTCGACCTGGAGAATGACCCTCATGAGCTGCACGACCTGTCCGACGATGAGCGCTGGGCGGATACAGTGCAGATGTGGCGTCGGCGGGTGATTGACATCCTGAGCGAGCGGCCTGACAGTCTTGCAGATGGTGAAAAGCTCATTCCGCAGGAAGAAGACTGGGGGCCGCAGAGCCAGGGCCTCGAACAGTGATACTGATTACCACCACGAGGTGAAACCCATGTATGAGACAACAGATCTTCACATTCACACACATTACCTTCGCTGTGCTGACGAAACAATGACCATACCCGCCATCGTTGAAAAGGCCCAGGCGTTCGGGCTCCGGCGCATCGCCATCACCGACCACCTGAATGCTCCTGAATTTCTGGACGATCACCGTCCGATCCGCGAGGACCTGGAGGAGCTAAACACCGACATCGAGATCATCTTCGGCGTCGAGGTCAATTCCTGCGGCCCCGGCACGGGTGAGGTGACCATAACACAGGAGCAGATTGACGACCTGGGCTTCGAGCTGGTCATCGGCGGCGTCCACGGCAGCTACTTTGACCACGCCGATCCCGAGGGGATCATTGAGCTGCAGCAGGAGTTGATGCTTGATGTCGCCCGCCATCCGCTCATAGATGTTCTCGTGCATCCCTGGTGGTTCAGCAGCCGGGAGTTTGAAAGCGGAACCGTCGGGTGGCTGACCGATATGAGCCGCATACCACAGGACTACGCCCACCAGCTCGGCCAGGTCGCTGCAGAGTACGACACAGCCGTCGAGGCCAATGCGTGTGCGATTTTTACAAACGACTGCTATACCCCCCGGTTTGTTGAGGACTATGTGCAATATCTGCACACAGTGGCATCCGAAGGCGCGAAGATAACCATTGCCTCCGATGCCCACAACATCGAACGTATGGGGGCAGCACCGATAGCAGGCAGAGCGGTGCGCGAGGCCGGTATTACGCCCGAGCAGCTTTATATCGGACATTGACCGCCCCTGTCGCCCGCGCACCTGTAAAGACGCGGGGTATTGAACGGCACATGGGACGGCAACCGGAGGTGGCGCGTGTACGAAGAAACAGATCTCCACATCCACACACATTATCTCGGCTGTGCGGATGAGACGATGACGGTCCCGGCCATCGTGCACACGGCGGAGGAACTGGGGCTGAAGACAATCGCCATTACCGACCACATGTGGGGGCCGCAATCGCTGGAGAAACACCGCCCAATCCGCGACGATCTGGAGCAGGTCGCTACCGACATCGAGGTCATCTTCGGAGTGGAGGCGGATTCATGTGGCCCCGGCACCGGTGAGATAACTGTCACCGAAGAGGACATCGAAGAATTGGGCTTTGAGCTGGTGGTCTGCGGCGTCCACGGCAGCTACTTCGATCACCCGGATCCGGAGGGGATCATCGAACTGCAGCAGGAGCTTATGCTCGATATCGCCCGGCATCCTCTGGTTCATATCCTCGCCCATCCGTGGTCCTTCATGGGGCGAGATTTTCAGGAAGGGCGGCTCAACTGGCTGACCGACATGAGCCGGATACCCGCCGACTATGCGAAACAGCTCGGTGCCGTCGCCGCAGAGCACAACACCGCCGTCGAGGCCAATGCAGGCGCGATCTGGGTCAGAGACGCCTACTCAGAACGCTTCGTGGCCGATTACCAGGAGTATCTGCAAAACGTGGCGGCGGAGGGGCCGAAAATAGCGATCTGCTCCGACGCCCACACTATTGACCGGATCGAAACGTGCAGGATCGCCGGCAGGGCAGTTCGTGAAATGGGGATCCCGGAAGAGCAGCTTTACCCTGGTGACTGAAGAGGCGTCACTGAAGTCACCGGCGGGCTTTCACAGGAGATGATGCAGAGTGGTTGATTGGCTTGCGGGTTACAACCCCGTTGTACAGGCGCTGATTGGTACGTGCTTCACATGGTTTGTCACTGCAGCCGGTGCTGCAGGCGTATTTTCGGCGAAAAAGGTCAACCAAAAGATACTCGACGGCATGCTGGGGTTTGCCGCGGGAGTGATGATCGCGGCAAGCTACTGGTCTCTGCTGGCTCCGGCCATTGAAATGGCAGAGGACGGGCCTGTGCCGCCGTGGGTGCCGGCAGCCGGAGGCTTTCTCCTGGGGGGAGCCGTCCTGTGGGCGGTGGATAAGACACTCCCACATTTACATCCGGGATTTGCGACACAGGAAGCCCACGGCGTGAAATCATCGTGGCGTCGCAGCACGCTGCTCGTTCTTGCCGTTACGCTGCACAATATACCTGAAGGTCTCGCTGTCGGTGTGGCCTTCGGCGCGGCGGCAGCGGGGTTCGAAGCCGCAAGTATCACCGGAGCCATGGCGCTTGCCCTCGGCATAGGCATCCAGAACTTCCCGGAGGGGCTTGCGGTCTCCATGCCACTGCGCCGTGAGGGGCTCTCCAGGGCTAAAAGCTTCTGGTGGGGGCAGTTCTCGGGCTTCGTCGAGCCGATTTCAGGTGTCGCAGGCGCCGCCCTCGTTCTAATAGCCCGGCCTATTCTCCCCTATGCGCTGGCCTTTGCCGCCGGGGCCATGATTTTCGTCGTCGCCGAAGACCTCATCCCACAGTCGCAGGAGGAAGACAGCAGCGGTGAGTTCCCCATCATGGGAGTGATGTTTGGCTTCACTGTGATGATGGTGCTTGACGTGGCACTGGGTTGAAATCCTCCGTACGTCGCAGAACAGCGGTGCGCGACTTTTTTTCGGCAGAGCACATGGATAGCTTTTGTCAGGGTTAAGCCCGGTGCTTAAAGCTGCAGTGCCTTCAACGTGGAACGCAGCTCTCCGGCCAGCTCCGAGGAAGCGGTCTTCTTTTCACCGTCCCACCCCGCCCAACGCCTGATCATCCATCCCTCGCGTTCGGGGCGTGCGGTCATGTGTTTCAGCATCAGCAGGCGGTCAGGATTGTCAGCGTCCATGATCGCCAGCCGCACGCTGTTGCGGTAGTAGGTGATATGCCCGCCCGTGTTGGCGACTCCCTCGAAGTGGTAGTATGGCGAACGGTACTCATACCGCTCCTCATAGTCATACAGCGCCACGACGATATCGGCTTTTTCGAAGTCACCGTACGCACGCATGTTTCCCATGGGCCATTCGTAATTGTGCGGCACCTTTGCAGAAAATACTCGCTTGCCGTCGTGCCATTCGCGGGCACTGTCGGTGACGATCCATGCAACGTTTTTGGCATGCATGATTGCGGACCGATCCGGTGTCTTCGTTCCACTCCTCTTGAGATCACCGGCAGATTTCACCCACAGCCGGGCGGAATTTTTGAGGTGCCACAACCCCGTTTCGATATCGCTGGTGGACAGCCGTGCAGCGTTGGTGTCGCAAAAAAGCGACTCGATCGTCACACCATCATCGTCCAGCAGCGCGTCAACCCGCTTGAACTTCCCACAATTCAGCAGGTAGGTCCGCTCCTGCGCCTTTCCGGAGGGTTCGCCCGCATCCGTGGCGTATCGGATGGGCTGTTCACGAAGGCCCAGGACCGAAAACACGTTACCGGTGTGCGGCTTTGCGGAGGTGAAATCAACCCGCATCTGGATTCGGGCATCTGCAGAGGGCGGCAATGATGCATACTGGCAGAAAACCCGGACTCCGTCATCGCGCCTGCACTCAAGCGGTGCAAAGCGTGTCATGTCAGCCGGGCGGGAGAGTGCCAGACGCTGCTTGAGTTGTGACGGTGCCGTCGGAAGGGCGCTGATATTCATGATCGGCTTCTTGTCTCGATACAGATCCGTCCGGTGCTGTGTTTTCAGCTTGCTGCCCGAGTTCACATCCACCAGCCTCAGGGACCCGTTGGCGGTGAGAATCCACGCGCGGTTGTCATGCGTATAGATAATATCGCTAAAATCCCGAATTTCCGGTCCGCCGGTCTCGGCGAGAACCACCAGGCGCCGGGCGTCGTGGTCGCGGTCAATTTTCAGTGGTGTGCGGAAGCCCTGAATCGCCGGATTGTGCGCGATCCACAGTTCCGATGAGCTCCATGGAAATAATGCAGGCG
>JAWODS010000158.1:0-3358 GCA_046483205.1 Armatimonadota bacterium
GAGGCTTGATGCGGGGGATGTAGGAAGAGAGCGATCCAGGGGGCCCTCAGCGGGATTTCGCGGCATTTGACGGATCCAGTGCTGAAGCATCTTGACATCGCTCGGCGACCTGTTAGGTTCGAATCCCTCCCCCTCCGCCAAATTGTTGCAGCTGAGCGTGCGGTCCGCCACCGGGCTCGAGGGGCGTGTGTATTGTGCAACCCAAAGTCCCGGTGCCGCCGGGGCGTGCTCCGCACACCGGCCAGGCACCTTGAAACATGCGCAAACGCACATTTCTGCAATCACCTGCACTCCGGGAAGGGATAAAGCATCTCGGCGCCGAATACTGTTTTTGCCGGCAGCTTCCGTTTGTGACCACACCAACTACGTATATCTGGGGGAGGTACAATGAAGTCCAAAGGTTTCACTCTTATCGAGCTACTGGTGGTTATCGCTATTATAGCGATCCTCGCGGCGATTCTATTCCCGGTGTTTGCCCGGGCGCGAGAGAAAGCCCGCCAGTCCAGTTGTCTGTCGAATGTTAAACAGCTCATGACTGGAATAATCATGTACGCACAGGACTATGACGAGTCCATGCCGATGGTAGCAACGCGCGCCCCGTCGTATTACATGCCAAACGGTGGTGTTGATTCAAGCGGATGGCTGCCCTGGCAGGTGGGGATTTTCCCGTACGTGAAGAACGCGCAAATCTTTAACTGTCCCTCGGCCAGCTCAGCCTGGGACGGTGGAGACTATGACATCAGCAACCCCGACAACCCCTCCAACTGCAATGCCACGGCTTACGGCATGAACGAGGAGATCAGTGGCGTCTCAACGGGGAACTTCAACTACACATCGGAATGCTGCGCCATTACAGACAAGGGCAACGGCAGCATCTGGTATCTTGAATCAGGCGGCGATTACAACGGCCGCAACGATGTCGCCTTGAACCGCCACAATGACGGCTGCAACGTCGGCTTTGCAGATGGTCACGGCAAATGGATGCAGGGCAGCGCCATCCCTGACGACACGTTTGATGGCTCTGACACCGACACCATGACACGCTTCTGGGATCCCGACTGTCCCAGGCATGTCAACGACTAACTGAATCACCGTAACTGCGACACACCGGGCCGGTATCACCAGTGAAATGATGCCGGCCTTTTTATATGCATGAAACGCCTTCGAGGCCGGCTTCACCGTAATGCGTTCAGCATATTATCGGTGTTCCCACCCGGGCCCCTGGCGGCCATGGCGGTGATTTTCACAAACTTGCTGTGCCCGTCACAGAAGGTCACGTTGCAGGCGTCCTGGTTGCCGTGCCGGGAGGCGTCGAGCTGTCCGCGGAGGTTGGCCGGCTGTACCTCCTCGCAGCCAAAAGACTCCGGAGACCAGCCGTGGCCGTCTCCGAAGATAATCACCTCGGCAGGCCGCTCAATCCTCGCACACGACATTCCACTCGGGCCCGTCGCGTCGTCACAGCTCATAACGTTGATCCCGTAGCAGTATTCGTGATCCGCCGGAGCGCCTTCGTAATGATGATTGCGCCACAGGCGCGGCGGATTCGATCCCGGCCTGTAGGCGGGAGTGTCATCATCCGAAGGGCAGGCCAGAATCTGGATATTAGCGATGTACGGCTGCAGCAGGTCCGCAAAGCCCATATCACCTCTGCGCACATGCACATGATACTCGTCGTAATCCTGCGCGTACATCAGGTCCGCCAGACCCAACTGCTTGAGGTTGCTCAAACAGCTCGATTTGTGGGCCTGCTCCCGCGCGCGAGCGAATACCGGAAAGAGTATCGCCGCAAGTATCGCGATGATCGCGATCACCACAAGAAGCTCGATGAGAGTGAAGCCCGATTCGCTCATTTTCGTCCATCCTCTCTGTACAATATGCTTCTGGCATGTTCCAGTTTTTCTATTCTACAGGTGTAGAAACGATTCCTGTTTTCAGATAGCCCCGCCATCTGGCCGCCGCAAAATTCAGCGCACGACCCGCAACGTCACCACCCATGCCCGTGTGATGGAGGACTACAGCCACCTCCTGCAGAATAATTCAGAGACATGTGATTACGCGTATTGGAGCGGTTTGATGCCAGGACAAACAGTACGTCTCGGGGTTATCGGGTGTGGGAACATCGCAGGCTCTCACCTCCGGGCGATTAACGAGATTCCACAGATTGAGATTGTTGCGGCGGCCGATATCAACGAAGAGCGCGCCGAATCGTTTGCCCAACAGGCCGGTGCAAAGGCGCATTTCACCGACTGGCGCGAGATGCTGCAAGAGGTGGAACTGGACGCCATTGACCAGTGCACCCCCCATACGCTACACCTGGAGCCCACAGTGGCCGCCGCCGAGCGGGGCATCCACGTTTTCACCGAAAAGCCCATGGCCACCGAGCTAACGGAATGTGACGCAATGATCGCCGCCTGCGAGGACGCCGGGGTGGTGTTGATGGTCGGGCAGGTGCTCAGGTTCCGCGACCCCCACACCGAGGCGCGCAGGCTCATTGACGATGGCCGGATCGGCGAAGTCACTCACGTGATCCGCCGGCGCTGGGGCTTCACAAAGGAATCCAGCATGCAGCCGTGGTCGGTGAATCCCGATCTCGCCGGAAGCTGGGTGCTGTACGGCTTCGGCTCTCATGCGGCTGATCTCGTGCTGTGGATCACCCGCTCCGAGGCGCACCGGGTGTTCGCCATGGCCCGCCAGACAAACCCCATCTGGGACGACGTTGACGACATTGATATGCAGTACGAGCTTAGCAACGGTGCCATCGCCCTTCAGAGCCATTCGATGAACTCCCGACAGCGCGCCTGGGACCTGTCAGTCATCGGCACGGAAGACAGCCTCCACATAAATGGCGAGACCATCATCTGCGGCGATGAAGAAATCACGGTGCCCCTGCAGGAATATGGCGGCATGAAGGAGCAACTCACCGAATTCGCCGACGCCATCACCGAAGGCCGGGAGCCCGAAGCATCCGGGCGCGACTGCCGCCGGACCTACGCCCTGCTGGAGGCCGCCAGGATCTCCATGCGCACCGGACAGATCGTTGATCCACGCGAGCTGTAGCAAAGAAGCGCACACTCAAAGGCCCGGATTGAACGCAGACCCGTTCAACGAAGTCATCATATAGCACACAACACGCCGGAAAGCGCAGTGACAGCAAAAACATTCAGTTCAATACTAAAGCAGGTGTTAGCAGTGGAAGCACAGATCGGCTGTTTGACTCTTCCGTATTCAGAGTTTGATTTCGACCGCGCTCTTACGGGTATCGTCGCTGCGGGATACGACTACATCGGCTTCGGAACACCCCACCAGGGTGACCCGTTTCCGGACCCGGAGGCCGACGATGAACAGATCAAGGCCCTCG
>JAWODS010000160.1:0-10264 GCA_046483205.1 Armatimonadota bacterium
CACCAGTATTGCTTATCTTTGATGTACGGAAATATGTCCAGGTCGCCAGGAGCATCGGCCGGAACCCACAGATCAAATGTGAGTTCCGTGAAGCCGCGCCAGTCATCCCAGATGCGGTATTTCGCACCAAATGAACCCGGCAGGCGCCCGCCAACAGCAAGGCAGCGGCCCTCGTCATCGTCGCGTTCGACAACTGTAACCTCTTCGCTCCCGGGGTCCATCGCTGTCGGCGCCCACTGGTCGGCGTGGCTCTCCAGATCAATGATTTCTGCGGTGAGCGCCGCGCCAAAAGTCATAATAATGGCTGCCACGAAGAGCGGCAGATATGGATGTCTCATAGTCATCTCCTGTGGGATGCTGGTTGGTCATGACGTAATTCTGCGTGACACCGGCACAAACCTTCAGAGCCTGCTTGACGCTTCCAGGGTGGCGTTGTACCATTGAGACGCCATATTCGGCCCGTATGTTGCCTCACATGAGAGGTTTGATCGGCAGATGCGTATGCGTTTTTTCCACAGGCCCTTTTTTGCGGTTGCACTTCTCTGTATGGCCGTCGGTATCGCCTGCAGCGGTGGGGACGGTGTTGCTCAACAAACCACTGCTCCAATTCCGTCATGGGACGAACTCAGGGGTGTGTACGGGTATGATGCGGACATCCCGCTTGCGCCTGAGGTCGAGCGGGTCAATGATACTGAATATTTTACCACAGACCACATCACCTTCGATGCAGTTGACGGGACCAGCGTCCCGGCGATACTCTATGTGCCGAAAACGGAGGAGGACAGTCCGGTGCCTTGTGTCTTACTCCTTCACGGCTACGGCGGTGACAAGGAATCATACGGCAGTGTGCTTGCGGCGTTCATGGCTCCCATGGGAATTGGCGTCATGGCGATTGACGCCCGTTTGCACGGGGAGAGGGCGCAGGAGGGCGTGAAGATGTTCAGCGATGATCTGCAGCGCACTCATGATGCCATGATGAACACGGTGATTGACAATCGCCGCGCCCTGGATTACCTTGATACACGACCTGACATCGATCACGACCGCTACCTGTGCATGGGGTTAAGCCTGGGAGCGATCCTCGGATCGGTTCTTGGGCCTGTTGATGACAGGATCGGATCGGCCGCGCTGGTTGTTGGTGGGGGCCGCCTGGACGTTTTGGTGATGCAGTCCGACCTTCCAGACGTCGAGCGAATGCGGGAGGCAGGCGTCACCCGACAGATGCTCGCCGAATATCTCACCGATGTTGAGCCTGTGAATTTCATCGGCCATTTCGCGCCCAGAGAGCTTCTCTTCGTTAATGGGCGCGATGATGACGTTGTGACACCCGAATGTGCACAATATCTTCACGAGGCCGCGGGTGACCCGAAGGAAATTGTGTGGTATAATGAAGGACACGTTCCGCCGCCGACGGTCATTATGATGTCGGTGGGACCGTTTATTCGACAAAATCTTCTGCAGTAGTATGACGCGACACTGCGTCGTCAGAATTGAGGGATAGGTGTGCTAAACGTTTTCATCGTTATTGCGTGTATAAGCGGAATAGTCCTGATCATCGCTGTGATGATGCAGGATAGCAAATCCGCAGGCTTCTCCGCCGCAATGGGGGGCTCCGATAACACCGCACAGTTCAGCAAGGACAGTACCCAGGAGCTGTATGATACAATCACCAAGATTTCGGCGATTGTGTGGATCCTTTCGACAACTGTCGTCGCGATCATACAGTTCGCGTGACAGGCGCTGTGTCGCATTGACACTGAGATACTCCGCCACGTATAATTTTTGAAAATTATTACACGGGAAGCGTGTATGCTTTGCAGCGTATATGGGCACCATGGCGCATGAGCTACGTCGTCGGTGAGAAGACAGACGAGTGCGTCTTTTGTATCAAGGCCGAACAGGACAGCGATCAGGAGAATCACGTTTTGTACCGCGCCCAGCGGTGCTTCGTGCTCCTGAATACGTACCCATACAACAGCGGGCATGTCATGGTGGTGCCGTACGAACACGTCAGCTGCATCACGATGCTGGACGACGAGACACGTGATGAAATGTTTTTTGTGGCGCAGTTGTGTGTGGAAGTGCTGAAAAGCCATCTGGGCGCCGAGGGCGTCAATATGGGGATGAACATCGGACAGGCCGCCGGCGCCGGTATTGACCACCATCTGCATCTGCACCTCGTCCCTCGCTGGAGCGGGGATACGAATTATATGACAACGATCGCGGAGACCAGGATTGTGCCCCAGGACCTCGACGGCACGTTTGAGGTGCTGGAGCCGGTGATTGGGTCACTGCTGAACGAAAAGCTCGGCTAAAAACGGTATCGCCGTTGAAAACAGCATTTGCAGTTAAGGGGCTCAGAGGGTTATGAAAGAGTATCGTTATCTTCGCTCTATCGCAGCGGTCTGTTTCGCACTTCTCTTTGCGACCTCCATTTTGGCCCAGACACAGATTAGCCATCCCACAAGCGGCGAGACGGTTCGCGGCGTCGTTCGTGTGACTGCAACGAAAGCCGATCCACAGAATGGCTGGATTTCGTACAAGTTCACGGGCCCCGGCCAGTCAGGCGAGTTTACCGTTGCACTCATGCACCCCTACAGATTCGAGTGGGATACAAATGCCATGAATCCTGAGGGTGAGCCCGTTTATCCGGACGGCGAATACACGATCACCGCCGTCGGCTACAGCCCTGCGGGCCAGAAGGCGGGGCAGGACAGCGCCCGAGTCACTGTCCGAAACGACCTCTCCGCTTCTGACACGCCCGGTGCGGTGAAGCTTCAAACCGATTACAAGCGTGCGACGCAGACGCAGGTCACGACGGACGGAAGCTGCCGGGCCAAGCTCAAGGAATACAATGCAACCCACGCAGAGATTATCAAGGTATTTAACGGCACCCTGGAGGCTGCCTGGCGTGAGCGCGCCATGAGCAACAGCGCCGGGGGAACGGCGATTGTCCGAAAGTATTTCGACCGCGGCTATACGAGCTTCGAAGGAACCAAACCGACCAACCTGCGCCTGGCCGGTCAGATGTTCACACTTCTCGTCAGGCCCAATGCACAGATCGACCTCAAGCACGATGATGAAGACCATTTCCCGCTGGGCGAACTGTACCTCGAGCTGCCGGACCGCACCCTCCGCAAGGGCTCGACGTGGCAAAGCCCGATGTACGTTTTGCCGATGCTTCGAGCGACTGAGCGGAGGAAGGTTACCGGCCATCACCGTCTCGACGGCTTCCAGTGGACACAGGGTTTTAAGTGTGCGCGCATCGTGAGCACGTATTCCGAGAATGATGTGACGTTGGACCTGCGCATGGGGGAGGGGACGGGACAGGAGCGCTCGATGGATATGGAGGGCCCCGGCGGCGGTGAGCCGATGGGCTTCCCCGGTGAGGACCTCTTCATGGATGGCCCGGCGCCTGCTGAAGAAGAGATGATGATGCCCGAAGGCCCGATGGGAGCCGGTGGTCGTGGTGGCGCGCAGGCCAATGTCCCGCCGCAGGCCAGTGTGAAAACCTCCTATAAGGGCACCCGCATCAGCTACTTCGCCTACGAATTCGGGCAGTTCGTGCGGACCGATGACCAGATCACCCATACCCTCACGATCGACTCCACACAGTTTGGCGGCGGCGCCGGTATGGGGATGGGTGAGGAAGGTATGATGGGGCCCGAAATGATGGAGCCAGGAATGATGGAACCAGGGATGATGGGGCCGGCGGGCGCTGAACAGTTTGACATGGAGAATATGCTTGCCGGGGATTCGGCGGAACGTCCCTGGGGCCCAGAAGGCGAAATGAGCCGTCCGACAAGACGAGAACCTGTCAAGAAAGAATTTGAGGCGGAGGCCCAGGTGGAGCTCTCAATTAAGAAACATCGGTGAATGTATGGTCGCAAGCCATAATATGCGCTATGAACCAGAAGACTGCGGCAGGCACGTGCGGCAGTCTTCTTTTGTTTCTGAACCATCAGTCAGGCCGGAGTGGCGATGAAGACTGCAGGCGGACACAGAAAGCCATTGACTTTTACCGCCGCGATGGGCATGTATATGCTCATCGCTGCGAGCATGTGTCTCTGCGCGAGTTTCGCCCGCGCCGAGACGGAGATCACCCTCAAGCTGGTGGCGTGGCGGTATCCGGACGAGCCGAAAATGCACCCTGAATTGGGTTTCATACGCGAATTTGAGGAAGATCATCCAGGTGTCCGCCTCGACATGACGCGGGATGAGTGGGGCAACGCGCACGGCAGGATCCGCCGCTGGCTTTCCGACCATCGTCCCTGGGCGCCGGATATGACGGTGGTTCCGCACCACTGGCTCGCCGAGGTCGGGCATGAATTTTACACGTTCCGATCCACGTTTCTGCCCACCCTGGCTCCCTTTATTCCCGCAGTCATGAACGGGGCGATCGTCGAAGAGCGCATCCACGGGGTTCCCTGGCATGCCCGGACCTGGGCGCTGTATTACAGGCCCGACCTCCTGCCGGATGAAGCTGGCCCCCCGAGAACCTGGGACGATGTAAAGCAGCTGGCTGAGAAGATGTCGGAGGAAGATGGTATCTATCCCATCGGCATCCCGGGAGCCGCCGGAGGGGAGGCCGCCCGGTCACTGCTGGTAGGGTTGTGGGGGGCTGGTGGATCGCTGTATGGCGAAGATGCAGAGATACGCTTTGACACCCCGGAGATGCAGAAGGCGCTGCAGACCTGGGTGGGGATGCGGCGCAATGACGTGATGCAGCCCGAGATGCTCTCATGGAGTCTAAAGCACCTGCAATCGGCATTTGTCAACGGGGAAGTTGCCACCCTGATGGCCCGTCCGGAGTTCATGCGCGTGCTCAACGAGCAGCATTCGGACGTCGAGTTCGATGTCGCACCGCTGCCGATGTTCGATACGCCTGTGGCGGTCGTAGAGCCGACGTACCTGGTGATCCTGCGCTCAAGCGAGCACAGGCGGGAGTGCATGGAGTTTCTGCGCTATGTCGCCTCCGCCGACGGCCAGGCCGCTTTGACGGGGCTGGGAGCCGTGCCGGTCCACAAGGAGATCATCAGCCGCGTCGAAAAGAGCGCGCCGATGGCTCCCTTTGCTGCGCACCTGGATCACGCTCATATTACCCCGCCCGTGGATTGGGCGAGTATCGAAACCCTGCTGGAGCAGGCGATCTTTCTGGCCGTGAGTGGCAGATGTGACGCCGGCGAAGCACTGGGCATCGTGCAGAGGCGTTGGGAAAATCGCGGAGCCGAGTGAGTTACCGGGCCTCCTGGAACGGGTTGGTGAAGCGGGTTCTGCGGGGGATAGGATAGATGATTCCGTGGACACGTCCGATAAACTGCTCTCTGGTAATGGGGCCAAAGTCGCGACTGTCGTTGCTGTGGCCGCGGTTGTCACCCATTACGAAGTATTCGTTCCCCCCAAGTGTGTACCACCTGCCCGCCTCGCGGATCTTCTGGCCCCTGACGTATGGCTCGTGCACAAAGCGGTTGTTGATCGCCACCCGGCCGCTCCAGTACCCGATGGTCTCCCCGGGGAGACCAATAATGCGTTTCACCCAATAGTCCCGCCCGTTTTCCTCCCTGAAAACGATGATGTCCCCCCGCCGGGGGTCTGCGTTCTTGTAGGCGTCTTTTCGAACCATCAGATAATCGCCGGGATACAGCGTGGGAACCATCGATTTGGAGGGAACGACTGCAAGCCTGATCGCCCGGCTCACCCAGTAGGTGCCGATAAGCAGCGCAACTATGAACACTAACGACACGAGATATCGCCTTGTCATGCTTTTACTCTTTCGCAAGAGAGGGTATGGACCGGTGAGAGCCGGGACGCTGCTTTATGCTGACATCTGCAAAATATCCGGGGTGGCGGGGTCGTGGCTGGACGCGCGGCCCCGGATATGTCAATTGTATGGTGGACGACATTGCCTGTCAACGCAAAGCCCGCCCGGGAGGCGCGGTCATCTTGACAGCAGCGGATTTTATCCTGTATATTGAGACCCCAGGTTGAGACTTGGGGACGTCGCGGCTTTCAGGCCGCGTTTAGTGTTATGAGATTTGAATTTGAAACACGATTACAGAATGAGGGAACGCAGGAGCGGTATGAGATTGACGCCCCTGCGCCCCCGGGAAGCCCAACGGAATACGTGTATCCCGTTCAGGGCACTATTACCCTGATGAACACAGGCGGTACCATGCTGGCTGACGTGGATCTTCATACGAAAGCCCGCATGGAATGCTCTCGGTGCCTGAGCGAACACGATGTTGACATCGATATTCGCGTCAATGAGAATGTGATTCTGCAGGAGCTGGATCAGCCACAGTCGTACTATCCGCAGGGGGAAGAGCAGCTGCCAATTCCCATCCTCAACGATGAAGATATTGATTTCAGTGAACTGGTTCGGCAGTTGCTGAGCCTGCATCTGCCGCCGAGGTCATTGTGTAAGCCCGACTGCAAGGGGCTGTGTCCAAAGTGCGGTCAGAACCTCAATGAGGGCACGTGCGACTGCGCAGAAACAGAAGTCGATCCAAGGCTCGAAGCTCTGGCCGATGTGTTTGATGAAGAACAATAACCCCACAGCGGGTTGTCAGGAGATTACAGATGGCACTTCCAAAGCGAAAAACGTCAAAGAGCCGCAAAGGAAAACGGCGCACCCACCAGGGGATTAACGCGAGCCCGGCGATTGCTTACTGCGAGCACTGCGGCGCGGCGGTACTGCCACACAATGCCTGCAGTAAGTGCGGATTTTATAAGGGGCGCAAGATCGACCATACCGTCACCGAAGAAAGCGGCAACTAAGGAAGCAATATGGTTATAGCGGTTGATGCCATGGGTGGCGATTTCGCACCTCGTGAAGTCGTCGCAGGAGCCGTTGTTGCCTCCAGGTCCGTTGACGCCGAGATTACACTTGTCGGTGATAAGGCTCAGATCGAACCACTTCTGTGCGAGCTTGCCAGGCCCAACAACGGTCCAGGCCGGCTCACCGTCCGGCACTCGACGGGCGTGGTCGAGATGGATGTCAGCCCGCGGGCGGCACTGCATCGCGACCACGAATCCTCGATGGCCGACAGCATTGAAATGGTGCGCCAGGAGGAAGCGGACGCAGTGGTCAGTGCGGGCAACAGCGGCGCGTATATGGCGCTTGCCACCATGCGTCTGAAGCGTATAGGGCAGATTTCGCGGCCGGCGATTGCCATTCCGCTGCCAACAGCCAGAGGGCCGTCAATACTGCTGGATGCAGGCGCAAATGCCGACTGCAAACCCAGGCATTTACTTGAGTTTGCGATGATGGGGAGCTGTTATGCGGAGTCGGTGCTTGAAAGGACCGAACCAACAGTGGGTCTGTTGAGCATCGGCGAAGAGCCCAGCAAGGGCAATGCACTGACGCGTGAAGCGTACAGCCTCATTTCAGAGGCCCCCGTAAAATTCATCGGGAATGTGGAAAGCGACGAGGTTCTCAACGGTTCAGTGGATGTTGTCGTGTGTGACGGCTTTGTGGGCAATGTTGTGCTCAAGACGTATGAGGCAATAGCGAATTTCCTGTTCGCGCACCTGAAAGAGAGATGTCAAAAGAGCCTTCTAACACGGCTCGGCGCTTTTCTGATGCGTCCTGTCTTCAGGGGAATGCATGCCGATTACAATTATGCAGAATATGGCGGAGCGCTGCTTTTGGGTGTCAACGGCGTCTGCGTGGTCGGACACGGCCGCTCCGGCAGCAAGGCAATATCGCGGGCCATTGCAGTTGCAGCGGATGCAGTTGATCACCAGATACTTGAACGTATGAAAGTTTCAATGAAGCAGCTTTCACAAGCGAACTCCGACAAACCGGTTGAAGCGGAGATGTTGTCAGACGCGTAACAACCATTCAACTCGCGGCGGAGAGCACCGTTGGACAGGCCTGCGCACTGTCCAGCTTTGTTTTTTACCCCTTCAGCGTCCCTTTATGAATGCCCTGTCGGATGTGCATGACAGGGGGGCTGCAAGTTTGACGAAGAACCACCGCTAAAATTGTCACGCGACGCAAAACAGAAAGATGGGCACCTGTATGGAATTGAGAGGAAGCGCGGTAGCCGGTATCGGAAGCTACGTTCCAGATGATGTATTGACAAACCAGGACCTTGAAGAGATTGTTGAAACCACCGACGAATGGATCGTCAGTCATACAGGGATTCGCGAGCGGCGGATCATCGCCGATGACCAGAATACCTCAGACCTGGCTGTTGAGGCGTCCACGCGGGCCCTGGAAGACGCGGGGATCGAGGCCGCCGAGCTCGACCTCATTATCTGTGCAAGCGTCACTTCTGATATGGTGTTCCCCGCGACCGCGGCCATGCTGGAGGAGAAGCTGGGAGCGAGCAGGGCCGCCACGTACGACCTGGTCACGGGATGCACGGGCTATGCTGCAGCGCTGATCACCGGCTCACAATTCATCCAGACAGGCGCGTACGACAATGTGTTGATCCTGGCGGCTGAAGCACTCACCAGGATTACCAACTGGGAGGATCGCACCACCTGTGTCCTGTTCGGAGACGGCGCCGGAGCCGTGGTGCTGCAGCCGACAGACCCCACAGGCGGGCTGCTGGCATTTGAGATGGATACCCAGGGCTTCGCAGGGGAGTTTTTGTGCCTCCCGTCCAGTGGCTCAGCATGGCCGCCGGATGAAAAGGCAATCCGTGAGAACGCCACGAAGATATACATGAATGGGCACGAAATCTTTAAAATGGCCGTCAGGGGCATTCCCGATGTGGCCGAGCGGTGTCTCGCCAAGACTGATTTCGACATCTCAGACGTTGACTGGCTCGTGATGCACCAGGCGAACCAGCGGATACTGGATTCAGCGGCGAGTCGGCTCGGCCTCGACAACGACAAGATTGTATCGAACGTCGCCAAGTACGGTAATACTTCAGCAGCATCAATGGGGCTGGCCCTCGACGAAATCTACCGGGACGGACGACTGCAGAAAGATGACCTGGTGCTCCTGGTCGGCTTTGGCGCGGGCTTTTCACTGGCCGCTGCATTATTACTGTGGGAAAAAGAAGGCAGACAGTGAGAAATCAGAGCACAAAAAGGGAGGACTTCCTTTGAATTTCGAATTCACTGAAGAGCAACAGGAAATATTTGACGTGGTGCGGGATTTTTGCGACGAAGAGCTGGCGCCGATGGCCGACGAAGTTGACCAGCGTGGCGAATATCCCTGGGACCAGGTTGATAAGTTGCGCGAGATGAATCTCTTCGGCATTCCCGCCCCCATGGAATACGAGGGGATGGGTATGGGCTTTCTGGAGTGGGCCGTCATCGGAGAGCTTTTGGCACAGGCATGCACGACCACCGGCTCGGTCTATGCCGCCCACATGCTCGCCGAATACCCGATCATGACGTTCGGCACGGATGAGCAGAAAGAGAAGTACCTCAAGCCACTCGCCACCGGCGAGTCCATTGGTGCGTTCGGCCTGACTGAGCCGAATGCCGGGTCGGACGCCGGCGCCGTTGCGACCACAGCAATCAAGGACGGCGAGGATTATGTGCTGAACGGCACGAAGATATTCATCACCAATGGCGGCGACGCTGAAATCTATGTCATCATCGCCAATGCGGCGCCGGACAAGGGCATACGCGGCGTGACGGCCTTTATCGTGGAAAAAGGCACGGAGGGCTTCAATTTCGGCAAGGACGAGGAGAAGATGGCGTTCAAGTCGCTGTCGAACCGCGAGCTGATCTTCGACGACTGCCGCGTCCCCGGGGAGAACGTTCTGGGGCGCGTGGGCCGCGGATTCCGTGTCGCAATGGACACGCTCGGCGTGGGGCGCATCGGGATGGCGATCGGAGCCGTCGGCCTGGCCCAGGCCGCCTATGATGCCGCCATCGAGTACGCCCTCGATCGCAAGCAGTTTGGTGAGCGCATCGCTAATTTTCAGGCGATACAGTTTCATCTGGCCGACATGGCGACTGAAATTGAGGCCGGCAGACTGCTCACCTATCGCTCCGCGTGGATGAAAGATGAGGGCATCCCGTTTGAAAAAGAAGCCGCCATGGCGAAGGTGAAGACCTCCGAGGTCTGCTCGATGGTCACTTCCAAGGCCGTGCAGATTCACGGTGGTTATGGCTACTGCTGTGATTATCCAGTCGAGCGATATATGCGTGAATCGAAGCTGTTTGAAATCGTCGAAGGAACATCAGAAATCCAGCGACTGGTCATTGCCAACCGCCTTCTGAAAGAGGCCCAGTCGTAAGAGTATAATTGCCCTTAGTGGGGGTTTTCAATGCGAATAATCGTATGTATCAAACA
>JAWODS010000199.1:0-12370 GCA_046483205.1 Armatimonadota bacterium
AGATAAAAGTGGATATCCTCCGGGCTGTTGAGGTCACTCGTGCGCGTTGTGAAGAGACGGTCAAGGCTCTTGCCGTTCGAAAACCATACCTCCCGCGCAATTTCTGGAGTGCCGTACAGATCGTAGCCCTGCAGCGCCATCTCAACGGGAATGGTGAGACCGGTGGTGCCCATATTCATGCACTTGTTGCCATCTCCCCAGTTCGGGGTGTACCGGTCCAGCATCCGCACCTTCGAGCACATGGTGTAGCAGTTGCGGAACTTGGGATAATCTCTCAAAATGTCGTGCTTCCTGTAGCCGGGATAGCGGCGGAGAAATTCCGCTGTCTTGTAGAAGGTAAGAGCGGGGATCCGCGAATATCCCAGCGCCGCTTCATCACTGAACCCCTCGCGCCCGAGGCGTTCGACCAGCACGTAGGGGATCTTCCCACCATCGGGATCAAACAGCCAGTCCAGGGCGTCTTCCGTATCAGGTTGCTCATCCAGCGCAATGGCGGCACACGCCATGGAGTACTGGTGCATGCCCGGATTGCCCCGGATACGACCGTCGCGAACCCCGACAATGAACTCGCCCAGCAAGTGATTTTTGATATGGGCAATGATCTTTTCGGGCGAGGATTTATCACCGGTTGCGTATTCTTCGGCCATCCGGCTTGAAAAATCTACAAGCGCCTCATCCTGCTTCAGCGCGTCGTGAATATTGTCGAAGGCGAGGCTGCAGCATTGAGCGGTCCATGTTTCCCAGATGCAGCCCTGCACACGGCCTCTGCCGCTGCCACCACTCGAACATTCCATGCCGAGCCGGTAATGAGGCGCGTAGTCCATGTCGGGATATAGATCGGCCATCCTGTCCAGCAGCACCCCGGCCCTGTGCGCATATTCGGGATCGTCCGTCAGGGTGTACAGCACCGCCATCTTCTGGGTGACATCAAGCAGCTTTTGCCACAGCCTGAAGGCGTAATGGGCTGTAAAAAACCACTTTTTTCCATCAATTTCCGCACCGGTGCCGTCATCAGTCCATGCCGCCGGGGCCCCGTCCTGTGGTTTCAGGTATGCGGGATCGCCCTCGCCGAGTTGAAACTCGTAATGTTCGTCCAGCGCGCTCTCATAGTAGGCGGCGAAATCATTTTTCGGAAACCACTCACCGCAATTGCCGCACTGCACCTGCCACGGATGGTCGAAGAAATCCCATCGCCAGCGCCCGGGTGAATACGAAGCGTTATAATGGTCCTCGCCGCAGTTGGGGCAGCCGTCGCCGCGGTTCACCGCCGCATCCCTGGGCATCTCCTGAGATGGGGGTAGCCGCCAGAGCTCCTCGTCGGACATCTCCATGAACGGCTGAACTTCGTTTTGCAGCCTCTCGCGATACTGCTGAGCCCACTCGTATTTCTCACAGTTTTTGACAGCATTTTTCCGCATCTGCTCGGTTACCAGTACGCTGCCGTCAGCGGCGTTCACAACGCATGCCCCCAGACAAAAAGTGACGATTACCATGATTGACAGGACGCCTGACCGCATTTGTGTTCGCTCCCGTATATCAAAATGAATGCTTCGCACATCAGCCACATGATTCTTGCCCAAATCACGCATAATCCCTCCCCAATGTATTGTGTCATGTGGTCAATATCCTGTTGGCACTCAGCGCTGCCTTCGCCATCGTGTAAGAATCCCCCGAAAAGGATACTGCGGCTGCATTTACCGTTATCGCCCCCGACGAAGCAATATGGCCTCCGTTCAGGATTTTCGGCACATGGAAAAGGCGCGTACGAATCGCGAATTTTTCGGTCAAATGCTAGAAATGAAAGCCCTGCAGGTCGATCGGCTGGTCTGATTCCAGTTCCAGCAAAGCGAGGATGAGAAAGCCCACCCCATCCACGGCGTCATAGCGCCACTCGCCCGGATGTGTTCGGAACATACCGTGTGTGAAAAGCGTGTCGACCGCATCGTCGGCCACCGATTGCGCCAGTTCAATATATTCCGGGCACCCGCGCTGCCGACCGGCAGTTGTGAGAAAGTGGATCGCACGGCCATAGTGCTCCGCATACCCACCCTTCGCATCGGGAGGCGGCGTTTCCTCGCGGACAATATCAGCCCAGCGGCAGATAGCTGAATCAAACGGCTCGGCGGGCTCATCGGCCTGTTCTGCCGCTGCTGCCAGTTCGACACAGGCGCTCGCCATTGCCAGAGGGTAATCGTGCGTCGGGAAAAGAGGCTCCCAGATGTCTGCGTGGGTATCCGGCTGATAGATTGTGTCGGGCTTCCCTGGTATCGGTTCGCCTGTTGCGACATTGAGCTTTCCCCAGTAGCGCCGTGTGTCCGGGTCATATCCATGCTCCAGGTAGGCCGCTACAGCGTTGCGGGCCATCTGCCTCAACTCATCCACTTGGCTGCAGGAGGCCGCCTGGAGCAGGCTCAATGCCCATAGCCCCACTTCAGTGGTGCTGCAATGCTGGTCCCAACGGTCTCTGGAGCGCTGATTGCGCAGGAGACCGGTGGCTTCGTGTCGGCCCTCGTAGCTGTAGCGGGCGATCCGCAGAGCCAGATCCACACAGCTTTCATCCCCGGTTTTCGCTGCCAGCCAGCAGAGCGCCTCCACCAGGAAACCACCGGATTCCACAAAACACAGGCCTCGCGTACGGTCTGCATGGCGGTTGAAAGCTCCGGTGTTCAAATCGTAAACATGATTGCGCGCTGCAGCCCGAATCTCAGCTTCAGTTCGCTGTGGATCAGCCTGCCAGAAAAGCTCCCAGGCGGGGCTGATGGGCCGTATCTCATGCAGCGACCCGTCCTCGGCAGCCATGTCGCACAGGGTAATGTCCTCGATAAATCGGACGACTCCCCCATAGATAACATGATAGTAATAGTGATTCCCCCACAGGAATAGACCATTTTTAGCGACACATATACGCAGAAAATCTGCTGTATAGGCGTTGGCGGCCTCAGCATATTTCGGGTCATCACAGCGCGCCGAGACAGCGTGCGCCGCCACCAGGTGGGGTTGGTCCCAGTACATGGTGCAGCCGTTCGGAGCATCTATGTGGCGATAGGCGCGTTTTGGGATATCCGGCGGGCGCGCGTCATCGGCGGGATAGTGGCCGGTGCGCACATCGAGCGAAGACCACCACATCTGCGTCGGCTTCGGCCCGGTCAATGCACGGCCGGTTTCGATGATCCGGTCAAAGTGCGACCGGGCCAGGTCCAGGAAGTGCTGCGATCTCTTCTCGTCCATCATGATGCCCCGTTTCATGAAGGGTTACCGGCTCAACAATTATCTGCAGACCCGTGAGATTGTCAGCAATCAATGTCACATGAAGTGGCTAAACATGCAACTGAACTGAATAATATGATGGCCATCCATACCACGAACTTGACGGCTGCGTTCTCCCGTGGTCGCGCGTCGAGACTGGTAACTGTTTCCACCCGCGGGAGGATAACCCTGCATGGCAGAAAAAACCTGCCGGCCTGCACACCCGGCTTCAGGGCTTCAGATGGTGCGGCATGCAGGGTTTCAATCTCTCCATCACGAAGTATTCTCGTGTTGCATCCAGAGCATCACCCACTTTCAGAGGCCTGATGAGCGCAAGCATACGGGTTGATTTTCACTGTCACACAAGCTTCAGCGACGGCTCCCTCACTCCGAGAGAGCTGGCGGAACGTCTTGCCATGGATGAGGTGCAGTACGCCGCGCTCACCGATCACGATACCCTCGGCGGGCAGGAGGCCTTTCACCGGGCCGCCGTGCGCCGCGGTATTGGCTATCTGACCGGGGTGGAGATCACCACGCGGTACCAGGGGCGGGAGGCCCACCTGCTCGCCTATGGGTTCGACCCCGAGCATGTTGAACTGCGCCAGGCGTTACAGGCGATTCGCAGCGGCAGGCCACCTTCGGCAAACAATGTCAGCGGCGTTATGCGCGACAGGGCCGAAAAGCGCAACAATGATACCCGACCGCTCCCCGGCGGACAGATCGATATCGCTGAGGCAATCAGGCTGGTACACGATGCAGGCGGCAGGACGTTTTTGGCACACCCACTCACCGTGGAGCCCGACCCGACGCGGCTGCCGGACGTGCTTGCGTCGCTGAAGGAGCTGGGACTGGATGGAGTTGAGGCGCTCTACGGGCCATATACACAGGTGCAGCGCGAGCGGCTCTGCGAGCAGGCAGATGAACTCGGGCTGTTGGTCAGCGCCGGCGCCGACGAACATCGGGCGCCACGAAAGGGACATGGCCGGCTCGGCGTTGAGATGCCTGCCGATCGCTGGAAGCGTTTCCGCGACGGCGTCTGCTGTGGTCCGGACCGTGCTGACACCCTCGAGCCGATCGATCACGACCAGCCCCGTCTTCGCATGAAGCGCCGGCACTTCCTGTTCCACGTTGTCCTGCCCACCGTGCTCGCCATTATCCTGTTTGTAGGCGCGATTTTTGCCGTGCTGCTGCCGGCCTTCGAGCGTTCCCTGCTGGAGCGAAAGCGAGAGACGATCCGGGAGCTCACCCAGTCGGCCTGGAGCATCGTCGCGGCATTCCACCAGGATGCGATGGCAGGTGAAATGACAGTCGAAGAGGCCCAGAAACGCGCGGCGGAACGTGTGGGACAACTGCGTTACGGGCCCGAAGGGAAAGACTACTTCTGGATTCAAAACATGGAGCCGCGCATGATCATGCATCCGTGGCGCCCGGATCTGGTCGGGAAGGATGTCTCCGAGTTCACCGATCCCCGCGGAGTGCGAATCTTTGTGAGATTCGCAGAGATCGTCCGCGACAGCGGTGGCGGGTACGTGGATTACGTCTGGCAGTGGAAGGACGATCCCCAGCGTTTGGCCCCGAAGCAGTCGTACATCAAAGGGTTTGAGCCGTGGGGATGGATCATCGGGACGGGGCTTTATACCGAGGACGTGCAGGCCGAGATTTCCAGAATTGAGGCGCGCCTGACACGTATCTCACTTCTCATCAGCGGTTTTGTGGTGTTACTGCTGCTGTATGTGCTGCGTCAGAGCCTGAAGTTGGAGCGCTCGCGCACGGAGGCGGAGGAGGGGTTGCGGCACTCCACGGCGCGCTACCGCTCGCTGGTGGAAGCGAACACTGAAGGCACCCTTTTGGTCCAGGACGGGCGGCTGACCTACGCCAATCCGACCATGCTTCACCTCGCTGCCTGCGGCGAGGAGGAGCTCCGGCTGCTGGATCTGGAGGATTTGCTGCCCCGGATGCCTGAGAATGAGGAGGCCTGGGCGGAAATCGAGCGCGTACGCCACGGAGAGGCGGCTTCTACAGGCTTCGAGGGCGTCATCCAGCGCCGTGATGGCGGAGAGATTGAATGTGTCTTCACCGCAAGCCGTATGACGCTGGGCGGCACGGCCGGGGTGATGCTGCTGGTTACACCGATCGGAGACAGGGCCGCCCCGGCCGAGGTACGGGGTGGTCCGGGAGAGCTGGCAGAGACGGCTCCGGTGGGCCTCCTGCGTGTCCGTGCCACTCCACAGGGCACCATCGTTCGCTACAATCACATGGCCGCCCCGCTCCTCGCCATGGCAGGAGACCATGCACCCGACCAGCCGCGATCTGCGCGTGAGCTGTTCGCCGACACCGGGGCCTGGGAGGAGTTTCTCGACGAGATACGTGCAGAAGGTGTCGGCACGCGTCTTCTACACATCTCCACTGCTGAACCTCGCAACGTGACGGTGAGGCTGCGTGCGGGCGCTGTCCGGGACGATAGCGGACAGGTGCAATACCTCGACTGTCTGCTGGAGGACGTTACAGAACGCGAACGGCACCACGCACGCCAGCAGGCAATGGTGGACCGACTGCAGGCGTCGCTTTTGTTCCTGCACGAGCCGGTAAGGCACGTGCGCTCGGACCCGCTTTCCGTCGGGCTCGACGAGACCGTCGAATCAGTCACCCGTAAGATGACGCGCGCAAATGCGACTGCGGCGCTCGTCCGGTCGCCCGGCGGGAATGTCGTCGGTATCGTTACAGATGAAGATATGCGCGAGAGAGTGCTGGCACGAGGCCTCGACCGTCACACCAGCGTGGGACAGGTGATGAGTGCCCCGGTGAAGACGATCCGCGAGCAGGCTGACATCTATGAGGCACTACTGGTCATGGAGCGGGAAAATGTCCTTCATCTTGTGCTGGAGAATCCCGCAGGCGAGGTCACCGGCATCATCCACCACCGCGAGCTGTTGCAGTTCCCGAGCTACGGGCCGATGGTGCTGGCACGCGAGATCGAGCGGGCAAGTCGCAGTGACCAGGTAATTGCTGCAGCGCAGAGAGCTCCATCCCTGGCGGCCGCGCTCAGCGACAGTGGAGCTCCGCCCGACCGCTGCACGCGGATGCTTACTTCAGTCTGCGATGCGGCCACACAACGGTTTATCGAACTTGCGCAGGAGGAACTCGGGCCCGCCCCCACATCATTCTGCTTTTTGGGGCTGGGCAGTCACGGCCGCGAGGAGTTGACGCTGACCAGCGACCAGGATAACGCGCTCATCTATGCCGACGACGTGGCTGGTGACGAGGAGGCCTCCGAATACTTCGTCGAACTCGGACGGCGTGTGTGCGACTGGCTGAATGAGGCGGGATTTCCACACTGCCGGGGGGAGATCATGGCACAGGCCCCCCGTTGGAACCAGCCGCTGTCAGCGTGGCGTGAATACTTTTCAGAGTGGATGCGCTCTGCAGAACCGCGGGAGGTCCTCGAGTTCATCGCATTCTTCGACTTCCGGAGCGTGTACGGCAACCGGGATCTCGCCGACGACCTGCGCGAGCACGTCTTCGCTGAGGCAGGCGCTCACCAGCCGTTCCTCATCAACCTTGCACAGCACGTTCAGCGGTTCAAGCCACCGGTGCGCTTGTTCGGTCGGATCATTGCCGGTGGAGCCGGAGGACCCGAAGGGCAGATGCTGAATCTTAAGGAGGCCGCGACGCCGATCATCGGCTTCGCTCGCCTGTACGCCCTGCGTGAAGGTATCGAAAAGACGAACACGCTTGACCGGCTCGATGCGCTCTGTGAGGCTGGAGAACTGGCCGAGGCAAGCCGCGATGAAACTGTGGCAGCGTTCACCAATCTCATGCGCCTGCGACTCCAGCAGCACGCGCAAGCCCTGCACGAAGCACGTGAGGCTGACAACCTCGTTGCTTATCGCGACCTGACGGATGTGGAGCGGACGCTTCTAAACCAGGCTTTCGCACAGATAGCCGCGGTGCAAAAGCGCGTCAGTCACGAGTTTCTCGGAGATATGAGTCCGTGAGGGCCAAACCGCTGCCTATACCCTGAGACCGACAGGGGCGACATTTTCGCGGCGCTTGCCGCTCAATCCACGCTTTCATTCGCTCCGGCAGAAGCGGCCAGATGTGCTGCAACGGACTGCCTGGCGGCAACTGCATGGAGAGTGGTGCTCTCCTCCCCACTCCTACCACCCATGCAGCTGCACCTGCAGTTTCCATACGATCGGAAACCCCACTCCCGCATGGTGAAATAAAATTCATCAGGGGCCTGCTTCGTTAACTTCGCCCAACCTCATTCGATGGTGCGCGGCCAACCGTCATTGCTCTCTTTGATCGAGGCCGTACCAGGCGGCTCCGAGAAGTGCAATTCGTTCGTTGAGCACAACACGCACTCGAAACTGCTGCAAAAGCGTTGACATCCGGCCCTTGTGATAAAAGGCCGCACGAAAGCGCGGCTGTTTCAGCAGGGGCAGGATCTTGCGGGGGATGCCACCACTGAGATAGACACCGCCACGGGCCAGGGTTTTCAGCGCGAGATTGCCGGCCTCGCTGCCCAGAAGTTCAACGAAAAGCTCCATGGTGGCCCGGCAGAGCGGACATGGGGGTTGGCGTTCTAGAGCCGCATGGCTGATATGGGGCGTCGGATCTTCGGCCTCCGCAATCCTGTCAGCCACCTCCGGTGTCTTTTCGGCGTATCCCGCGGCTGCGAGGAAACTATAGATATCGGGGATAGCCATACCCGAGCAGACCCGCTCCCAGCTCACGTGATCGTGGCGCTGCATGAGATGCTGCAACAGCTCGATCTGCCGGGAGGAGGTCGGGGAAAAGTCGGTATGTCCTCCTTCCGTGGCGTGTGCATGATAGCGCCGGCCGTCCCATGTCAGAAAAGCCTCTCCCAGGCCGGTTCCCGGTGCGACAATGGCGACAGTCCCGTGCTCGACCGCCGTTCCGTCGGCGAGTGTATAAAAGTCATCTTCGGCCAGATGGGGCACCGCGTAGGCGTGAGCGGCGACATCATTGATCAGGTACGCACCCTCCAACTGCAGATCATCTTTCAGCTCCGCCTCGCTGAGAACCCACGGAAGGTTTGTGATCCGGGAGCTGCCTTCGACGACCGGGCCGGCGACGCCGAAGCTCGCCCTGTTGACAGACAGATCGTGTTCCTGCAGGAAGTCCATAACGAGCGACGCCAGGTCCGGAAAGCTTTTACTCTCCCGCTGCCCTTCAGCAACGGATCTGAGTCCGCCCCTTTCGTCGGAGAACACTGCAAGATCGGTCTTGGTCCCTCCTACGTCACCCGCCAATAACATGAACACTCCACCTTTTTCGTTTCTC
This sequence comes from Armatimonadota bacterium, assembly GCA_046483205.1. Taxonomy (GTDB): domain Bacteria; phylum Armatimonadota; class Zipacnadia; order Zipacnadales; family UBA11051; genus JBKHJK01. The sequence continues at coordinate 8,554 of JAWODS010000199.1, forward strand.
CGGCAATTGCTGCATCCCGACGGCATCAAATCTGTTCGATACCCCACCGCTCCCGTTCATGCTCTTCGGCCCGGAATCCTTCAAAAGGCACCCTGTAATGCCCGAGTTACGTCAGAGACACCCCTGTTCCCCGGCACGAGGATTGCACGTTCAGAAAGCGAATAGGGAGTTCGTAAGGGTATAAAACCGTCCACGGCAGGGCGAACTGAAAGCAGGACTTCACCGGCATGATGCGCGGAGGTCTGTCGAAATTCGCAGCCGTTTTGATTGCTGTATGTGGCCTCGCTGTGCTGCTTTTTGCCGCGCGCGACGGGTCCGCCGGAGACATTTTGCCATGCTTCGGCAGGGCCCATGAAACCGCTATTGATGCGCCCACCCATGCCCCTGCTGAGCGGGCTTTTTTGATGTCCGATCAGTCCCTGCTGCTTTCCGATCCGGGGGATCGATTGCTCTTCGCCGCCGGATTGCCCGGGACGAATCGGCTGGACACATTTGCTCTGGCCGGAGGCGATGCATCGCATGAGAGCATTCTCTGCCTGCTGCCGTGCGATCGATATGCGTGTCTGAGCACAGTTTCAACGTCATTTTCGGTTGGGCGGCAGATTGTGGCTGTTATCTCACACACATACGCCGATCACACATACCGCCTCCCATATCTTCAGGGGCCACCGCAGTCTTCAGCCGGTGCATCCCTGCCGGAGGATATCCGGCGAGATATTTTCGGGGCTGCGGCACAGGCGGACTGTGTGATTGTGTTTTTCAGCGCACACGATACTCAACCGCTGCCGGTGTCGATGGCAAGAGAGGCCATTGACGCAGGCGCAGATGTGGTCGTCTGTCGCGACGCGTCTGTGCCGGACATACAGATTTATCACGACGCCCCCATCATTCGCGGGTTGGTTCCACCGTCGAGCGGCCTGCAATTTACAGGCTCATCTTCCCCAATTCTCCGGCTGCATATCAGCGACGGACGGTGGCGGTGCGTCAGCCTTCATCTCGGCGCATCACCCGTTCTTGCACAGGCCGCATCAGTCACTCACGACCAACAGAATAGCAAAATAGAGGGCGCGCGCCATCCTGCGACATCATTCAACTCCCCGTCTCCCATCGTCCACAACACCTCCGCCTCGCCGCCACGGAATGTGCTTTTGAAGGGTGAAGCGCCATATTTCTCGGTCCAGTCCCACCCCTCTGTTGCAGGTATGAGCGTTGTTCATTTCCTGGCATGGGACCTCCACAGCGGCAGGAAAACTGCTTTTGAGCGCAGTGTTGTCGTCGCCGCCGATGTCGCCGATGAGGTCAGGGACATCTTCAGAGACATCTATCTCCACCCCGACCGGTTCCCCATTCACGAGGTTATCGGCTACGACTATCGCACGGTCACCGGAGGGCGCGGGCTGTCATACCATGCATTGGGCAGAGCCATAGACATCAATCGTGCCGAGAACCCGATGATCAAAAATGGCCGGAAGCTCGTTCATCCCGATGAGCCGCCGTACGTGCCGGGTGAATGGCAACCGGGAAGCAACCCATATTCGATTACTCCTGACGGCCCGGTCGTGCGGGCCTTCAGGGAGCATGGATGGTCGTGGGGCGGGGAGTGGACAACGTGCAAGGACTACCAGCATTTCCAGAAGCCGCAGTAGCCGACCGGGATATGTCTGTTCGTGGACGTTGTGACCGTGTTTGTGGCATAACGACGGTCCTCGGAAACTTCATTGCAGCTTCTGTGGCTCGACGGAGCTGCCGCGTTCGGCCAGGAAACTTTCGACGGCGCGGCGGTCCGGGAGACTCGGCTGAGCTCCGAACACCGTGGCGGCCAAGGCGCCACAGGCATTGGCGAACAGCGCCGCATCAGTTGGCGACCGGTCCTCTGCAAGGCCAACCGCGAATCCCGCTGCGAAGGCATCTCCACAGCCGGTGGTGTCGGTGGGCTCGACGGGGAAGCCCGGGACATGCCAGACGCCGTCACCGGTGCGCACCACGCACCCGTTTGCTCCCAGCTTCACAACGGCGACGGCGATCCCCATTTCACGCAGGCTCCCTGTGGCCCTTGCGGCCGCCTGCAGATCATCCACCGGCTCTCCGATGATGAGCTCCGCCTCGGTCTCATTCGGGACTGTCACATGGGCCTGTGCGAAATCGCGCGGCAGTCGCTCGCGTACCGGCGTGGGATCCACCTGTACGGGCGTGCCCACCTGTACCGCAATGTCTATCAGCGTCTCTACCGCATGCAGCGGTATGGCGAACTGCACCAGAGCGAAATCGGCGGCGCCGATGGCCTCCCGGGCGGCGTGGATCTGATCGTCGCTGATCTTGAAGTTCGCGCCGGGGACTGAAACAATAGCATTCTCACCCTCCGGGGACAGGGCGATGAAGGCCGCGCCACTGGCAGCCTCCTCATCTGTCACAAGGTGATCGGTGTTGACCCCCTCACGCACGAGATTTTCGCGGAGCTGTGGCCCGAATACATCATCGCCAACTCGCCCGATGATGGTCACATCGGCCCCCAGACGCGCTGCAGTGACCGCCTGGTTTGCAGCCTTCCCGCCGGCGACAAGATTCTCGCGAAGCTGTGGGCCGAATACATCATCGCCAACTCGCCCGATGATGGTCACATCGGCCCCCAGGCGCGCTGCAGTGACCGCCTGGTTTGCGGCCTTCCCTCCGGCGACCAGCCGTAGATCACTTCCAAGCACCGTCTCACCCGGACGGGGCATCCGCTCGGCGGACATGACAAAATCCTGGTTGATGTTTCCCATCACGACGATTCGCGGGGCCATGGATATCTCCTATACGTGGAAGGTGATTTTATCCATAATCATCTCGTGTGTTTGCGGGCCGGCGGCGATCATCCGGGGGCCCTGTCCCGTCAGATCCCATTTGCCGATGTCCTGAAGCGAGGTGCCCTCGGGGTCGGTGACCACCACGCCCGCCTCTGCCATCATGCACAGCGCGGCCGCCGCATCCCAGATGTAATAGCTGGTATGGATAAGGGCCCTGGAGATCCCCGCCGCGACCGTCACCATCGCGAAGCTCGCACAGCCGTAGATCCTCCGCTTCATCGAAATATCGAGGCTCCAGTTTCCCAGCGGGGGCGAAGACAAAGTGAGGAGCTCATTGGGCTCTATTTCCTGCCCGTCACGGACCCGCATCGGGCGGCCGTTGCAAAAGGCGCCGAGGCCATCGGCCGCGGTAAACATCCAGTCGAGGCACGGCATGTACACAACACCCAGCACCGGCCGGTTGTCCCTCACAAGTCCCAGCGATACGCCCCATAGCGGGAGGCCAAAAAAGAAGTTGTTGGTTCCGTCGATGGGATCAACAATCCAGACGCTGGAGGCGTCCCGGAGGCCTTCAAAGCCCTCCTCTTCGCCCAGCACGGCGTGGTCGGGATAGCTCTGTGCCAGTCTCCGGCGTATCATCTCTTCGACGGCCCGGTCGGTCTCCGTCACCATGCTGCCGTCTGACTTGTATGACACTCCGACATTGCCGAACTGCGAAAGGGCGCGGCTTCCGGCTTCTTCAGCAATATCTGTGGCTGTCTCAAGTGCTTTTTTTACGCTAAATTCACTCATGTTTGCTATGGACCAATATCTCCCATTCGAAGAGGATCCTCGTAGCCTCCGGGACTTGTGACGACATACCACCGGCTGGTGTAATGGGTGTGTTGCTTGAATACTGCGCGACCGGTACGGGGTGCAACTCCCGCCGCCCACAGTCGCACTGAATACGAGCCGCGTGGCAATTGGAACCGGAGCTTCGCCTGTGGTCGGATGCGGCCTTCGAAGTGTTGTGGGCCCTCAAATAACACGTG